>NZ_JBXEJE010000001.1:0-94520 GCF_056820935.1 Streptomyces sp. Q2
GGCGCCCCGCCGGCGGGCCACCCCCTGGCCCGAGGCGCGCGAGATCGCCGAGCGCGCCGCCCGGTCCGCCAGGCGCGGCGCCCACCGCGCCCCCGTCTCCGTCACCCTCGGCGACGCCCTCGGCCTCACCCTGGCCGCCCCCCTCACCGCCCTCACCGACCTGCCCTCCTTCGACACCTCGGCGATGGACGGCTGGGCGGTCGCCGGCCCCGGCCCCTGGGCCGTACGGGACGAGGGCGTACTCGCCGGACACGCGGAGCCCGATCCGCTCACCGACGGCGAGGCCGTCCGGATTGCCACCGGTGCCCGCATCCCCCTCGACACCACCGCCGTCCTGCGCAGCGAGCACGGCCGCGCGGACGACAAGGGCCACCTCCACCCGACCCGCGAGATGGCCCACGGCCAGGACATCCGCCCGCGTGGACAGGAGTGCCGCAGCGGCGACCAGCTCCTGCCGGCCGGCACCCTCGTCACCCCGGCGGTGCTCGGCCTGGCCGCGGCCGCCGGATACGACACCGTCACCGCCGTGCCCCGCCCCCGCGTCGAAGTCCTCGTGCTCGGCGACGAGTTGCTCACCGAGGGCAGACCGCACGACGGGCTGATCAGGGACGCGCTCGGCCCGATGCTCCCTCCCTGGCTCCGCGCGCTCGGCGCCGAGGTCACCGCCGTACGCCGGCTCGGCGACGACGCCAAAGCGCTCCACAAGGCGCTCACGACATCCAAGGCCGACCTGATCGTCACCACCGGCGGCACCGCCTTCGGCCCCGTCGACCACGTCCACCCCACCCTTCAGCGCATCGGCGCCGAACTCCTGGTCGACGGCGTCCAGGTGCGCCCCGGCCACCCCATGCTGCTGGCCCGCACCAAGGGCGACCAGCACCTCGTCGGCCTGCCCGGCAACCCTCTCGCGGCCGTCTCCGGCCTGCTCACGCTCGCCGAGCCGCTGCTGCGCACCCTCGCGGCCCGCCCCGCCCCGGAGCCCTACACGATGCCGCTGCGGGACGAGGCGCACGGGCATCCGCACGACACCCGGCTCATCCCCGTGGTCCTGCGCGGTGACTGTGCCGTGCCGCTGCACTACAACGGACCGGCGATGCTGCGGGGCATCGCGGCGGCCGACGCCCTGGCCGTCGTACCTCCGGGCGGGGCGCGGCCCGGTCAGGAGACGGAGCTGCTCGACCTGCCCTGGGCCACAGCCGGGATCGGGGTGTGTTTCACGTGAAACTTCCGGGTCAGGACGCGATCGCCCGGCAGGCGGACGAACATCTCGTCACCCATCGGGTGCTGCTGCCCCGCAAGGTGGTGGAACACCCGTTCCGGCAGGTCGCCAGGAGGGTGCTCATGGCTCTCTTCCTGCTCGTGGCCACCGCGGTGATCGTCTATGCCGACCACGACGGCTACAACGACAGTTCCGACGGCTCGGTCGACTTCCTCGACGCCTGTTACTACGCGACCGTCACCCTCTCCACCACCGGCTACGGCGACATCACCCCGGTCAGTGACGCCGCCAGGCTCACCAACATCTTCGTCATCACGCCGATGCGTGTGCTGTTCCTGATCATCCTGGTCGGCACCACGCTCGAAGTCCTCACCGAACGCACGCGTGAGGAGTGGCGACTCAACCGCTGGAGGTCCACCTTGCGCGACCACACCGTCGTCATCGGCTTCGGCACCAAGGGACGCTCGGCGATCCAGACCGTCTGTGCGACCGGGCTGAAGAAGGAGCAGGTCGTCGTGGTCGACCCCAGTTCCAAGGTGATCGACGCGGCGACCGCGGACGGGTACGCCGGAGTCGTCGGGGACGCGACGCGCAGCGACGTCCTGATGCGGGCCGAGGTGCACCGGGCGCGGAAGATCATCATCGCGACCCAGCGCGACGACACCGCCGTCCTCGTGACGCTCACGGCCCGGCAGCTCAACAAGGGCGCGAAGATCGTGGCCGCGGTGCGGGAGGAGGAGAACGCCCCGCTGCTGAAGCAGTCCGGCGCCGACGCGGTGATCACCAGCGCCAGTGCCGCCGGGCGGCTCCTTGGTCTGTCCGTGCTGAGCCCCGCGGCCGGCATGGTGATGGAGGACCTCATCCAGCAGGGCAGCGGCCTCGACATCATCGAACGGCCGGTCATAAAGGCCGAGGTCGGCAAGGGCCCGAGGGAGACGACCGACCTGGTGGTGAGCGTCGTACGCGGGCACCGGGTGCTCGGATACGACGATGCGGCCGTCGGCACACTGGAGCTGACGGACCGGCTGATCACGATCGTGCGGGCGACGCCGGGCACGCAGGTCGCGCCCGACGTCCGCCCGCTGACCCAGGACTGATCGCGGTGACGCAGCCGGCTACTTGCGGTTGTACAGCCGCATCGTGATCGGCCCGAAGACCAGCACGAACAGGCCCGCCCAGCCCAGCGACCAGGCGACCTCGTCGGTCGGCCAGTCGCCCGCCATCAGCCCGCGCACCGCCGACGCCAGATGGGTCACCGGGCTGTTGTTGACGAACGCCTGCAGCCAGCCCGGCATCGTCTTCGGGTCGACGAAGACGTTGGACAGGAAGGTCAGCGGGAAGATCACCATCATGCTGACGCCCATCACCGACTTCTCGGTGCGCAGCAGCAGCCCGAACATCGTCCAGATCCACGAGAACGCGAACGAGAACACCACCAGCAGCGCGATCCCGGCGAGCACTCCGGCGGCCCCGCCGTCCGGGCGGTAGCCGAGGAGCATGCCGACCGTGAGCATCACGACGGACGCGATCGTGTAGCGCAGCGCGTCGCCGAGGAGATAGCCGACCATCACCGACGGCCGCCAGATCGGCAGCGTGCGGAACCGGTCGAAGACGCCCTTCTCGATGTCGGTGTTCACCGAGACACCGGTGTACATCGTGATCATCACGACCGACATCACCAGGATGCCCGGCAGCAGGAACTGGATGTACTCCTTCGGGGACCCGGCCAGGGCGCCCCCGAACAGGTACGTGTACATCAGCACCATCATGATCGGGAACGCGGTGACGTCGAAGAGCTGCTCCGGCACGTGCTTGATCTTGAGGACGGCCCGCCAGCCGAAGGTCAGCGAGGCCGACAGGGCGCTCGGGCGCGGCGGCCGCTCCCCGGCGACGAGCAGCGCGGCGAGGGATTCGGCACTGACCGGGGCGAGATCCTTGGTCTCCGTGGTCGTCGCGGTGCTCATGCCGCCACCTCGTCCTTCGAGTCGTTGGAGCCGTTCGAGCCGTTCGCGTCGTGGGAGTGCTTCGCCTCGCGGGTGTCATGTCCGGTGAGGGCGAGGAAGACCTCGTCCAGGCTGGGCTGACCCAGGGAGAAGTTGTCGACGACGACCCCGGTGCGGGCCAGCTCGGCGAGTGCGCGGGCCGCCTGCTCGGCCGCACCCTGCCCGTTCGCCGCCCCGCCCCCGACACGGGCCGTCAGCGCCACCGGATCCGGCTCCAGCTGCACGTCCGCGTCCAGCGTCAGCCGCAGCACCTCCTCGGCCTGCGGCCGCTGCGCGGGATCACGCAGTCGCAGATGGACGGCCCCGGCGCCCACCGACGCCTTCAGCTCGCCCTTGGTGCCCTCCGCGATCACCTTCCCTTGGTCGATGACCGCGATCCGGGACGCCAGTTGGTCGGCCTCGTCCAGATACTGCGTGGTCAGCAGCACCGTGGTGCCCTGGGCGACGACCGCGCGCACGATGTCCCACACCTGGTTGCGGCTGCGTGGGTCGAGGCCGGTCGTCGGCTCGTCCAGGAAGAGCAGCTCGGGAGTGTTGAGGATGGAGGCGGCGATGTCGATACGGCGCCGCATGCCAGTAGTGCTTGACCTGCTTCCCGGCCGCGTCCGTGAGGCCGAAGGCCTCCAGCAGCTGGGCGGCACGCTCCCGTGCGGCCTTCTTGTGGTGACCGAGCAGCCGGCCCAGCAGGACCAGGTTCTCGGTGCCGGTGAGGTCCTCGTCAACCGACGCGTACTGGCCGGTCAGGCTGACCCGGCTGCGGACCTCGTCGGCGTCCCGTACGACATCGTGTCCGAAGACATGGGCCTCACCGCCGTCCGGCCGCAGCAGGGTGGCGAGCATCTTCACCGTGGTCGTCTTCCCTGCGCCGTTCGGACCGAGAACGCCGTAGACGGTGCCGGCCGGCACCGCGAGGTCGACTCCGTCGACGGCCCGTGTCTCGCCGAACGTCTTCACCAGGCCTGCGGTCTCGATGGCCAGGCCGGACGTGTGCTGGCTCATGGTGGGGTGTCCTTCCGCGTACTTGGGTTACGCATGGGGAGACCTTTACGGTCGCGCAAACTCATCGCTCGCGCACAGCGATTTTCCGGGGGACCGGTCGAAGGACCGACGAGGGGTCCGACCAAGGACCGAGGAGGACCGGCCGAGGAACGAGGAGGTCCGGCCGAGGCCGAGAGGGTCCGGCCGAGGACCGAGGAGGTCCGACCGAGGCCGCGAGGGTCCGGCCGAGGAACGACGGGTAGCGTCCCTTGCATGCATGCGATCACGATTCCCGAACCTGGTGGGCCCGAGGCGCTGGTGTGGGACGAGGTCCCCGATCCCGTGCCCGGCGAGGGCGAGGTGCTGGTCGAGGTGGCGGCCAGTGCCGTCAACCGCGCCGACATCCTGCAGCGGCAGGGCTTCTACGACCCGCCGCCCGGCTCCTCCCCCTACCCCGGCCTGGAGTGTTCCGGACGGATCGCCGAGGTCGGCCCCGGTGTCACCGGATGGAGCGTCGGCGACGAGGTGTGCGCGCTGCTCGCGGGCGGGGGCTACGCGGAGAAAGTCGCCGTGCCGGCCGGCCAGCTGCTGCCGCTGCCCAAGGGCATCGGTCTCACGCAGGCCGCCGCGCTGCCCGAGGTGGTCGCCACGGTCTGGTCGAACGTCTTCATGATCTCCCACCTCCGCCCCGGTGAGACCCTGCTCGTGCACGGCGGCTCCAGCGGCATCGGCACCATGGCCATCCAGCTCGCCAAGGCGGTGGGCGCCAAGGTCGCGGTCACGGCCGGCAGCAAGGAGAAGCTCGACCGCTGCGCCGAACTGGGCGCCGACATCCTGGTCAACTACCGCGAGCAGGACTTCGTCGCCGAGATCGAGGAGGCCACCGGCGGGGCCGGCGCCGACGTCATCCTCGACAACATGGGTGCCAAGTACCTCGACCGCAACGTCAAGGCCCTCGCCGTCAACGGCCGGCTCGCGATCATCGGCATGCAGGGCGGTATCAAGGCCGAGCTGAACATCGCCGCCCTTCTGCGCAAGCGGGCCGCGATCAGCGCGACCTCCCTGCGCGCCCGGCCGCTCGGCGAGAAGGCGGCGATCGTCGCGGCCGTGCGCGAGCACGTCTGGCCGCTGCTCGACGCCGGTCACGTCCGCCCGATCGTCGACTGCGAGCTCCCGATGAGCGACGCGGCCGCCGCGCACCGGGTCGTGGAGGAGAGCGGGCACATCGGAAAGGTCCTGCTCGTCACGGCGTAGAGCACGCCATAGACCACGCTGTGGACCTCAGGAGGCGGCCCGCCGCACGCGGAGCGCCACGAAGGCGAGTCCCAGCCCGAGTCCGACGAGGATCAGCCCGCCACCCAGCGGCATGATCCGCAGTGCGGGCTCGGCGGGGCGGGCGGCCCTCTCCTTCGCGGGGCGCGCCGGGTGTGGGGGGAGCAGGGCGGCAGCGGTCTCGCGCGGCGGTTCCGGTACGGCGGTGAGATCGCCGTCCTCGTCACCGTCCACGACACCGTCCGCGCCCTCGTCCTCCTCCGCCGCCTCCTCGTCCTCCGGTACCGCGGCTTCGGTGTCCACCCGCTCCGCTTCCTCCGCCTCGTTCCGCCGCCCCGGACGCTCCCGCCCCTCACCCGGGCGGCTCCCGGCCCGGGAGGGCTCGGCGGCGGACGCGGAGGCGGAGGCGGAGCCGGACGGGGACGCGGGGGGCGACGACTCGGCCGCGTACGCCCGGTCACCGCCGCACGCCGGCACGACCATCCCCGCCGACAGCACGACCAGCACCCCCGTCACGCGTAGCGATCGCAGCCATGAAGTCACGGCACAAGCCTGGCATTCACCCGCACTCCCGTCATTCCGGGCTGGTCCGGAGGGGCGATATCCGGGCCGATGTCCTCGGGAACGGTGGATCAGCTCTTACCGGGGGCACGACGGTGATGAGGTGGAGGGGTGCGAGAGAATGGCGGCATGGAGATGCCGAGGAACGAACGGTCGCCGGAGAACCCACAGATCCTGGTCGTTGGGCAGGACGGGATGGCTCTCGGTGGCGGAGGAGACGAGGACTCCCGAGAGGTTCCCGTGACGGAGATGGTGGAACAACCGGCGAAGGTCATGCGGATCGGAAGCATGATCAAGCAGCTGCTCGAAGAGGTCCGCGCGGCTCCCCTGGACGAGGCGAGCCGGGTCCGTCTCAAGGAGATCCACTCCAGCTCGGTGAAGGAGCTGGAGGACGGTCTGGCCCCGGAGCTCGTCGAGGAGCTGGAGCGGCTGTCGCTGCCGTTCGCGGACGAGGCGACCCCGAGCGACGCGGAACTGCGGATCGCGCAGGCGCAGCTGGTCGGCTGGCTGGAGGGTCTCTTCCACGGGATCCAGACCACCCTGTTCGCCCAGCAGATGGCCGCGCGGGCCCAGCTGGAACAGATGCGCCGCGCCCTGCCGCCGGGGGCCGGCGGCCACGAGGACGGCGACGACCTGCGCACGATGGGGCGCTCGGGCGGCCCGTACCTGTAAGGCCCGGCAACCCGACCACCTACGCGAAGGGCCCGGCGGCCGATGGCTGCCGGGCCCTTCCACGTCGCCTCACCTCACCGGCGTCACGCCGGATTGCCGGTCGAGATCTCGAACTGCATCTCCGGCGCCTTCTTCGGGTCGAAGTCCGTACCCGCCGCCGGGTACTGCTTCATGACGGTGCCGTCGCCGTAGGTGTTCTCGTCGACGGCGGTCTTGTCGTACTGCCACCCGGCCGCCTTGAGGCAGTCCAGGACCGAGTCCCAGTTCTTGAACGTGAAGTCCGGCATCCGCACCTGGGAGGGGTCGTTGTACGACTCGTCCGGCTCGGTGCACTCGGTCTTCTCGATCGTCTTCGTCGCGTCCGGCCCGCGGTAGCCCGCCACCTTGGTCGATGCCGACGCGCTGGGGCTGTTGCCGGCGTTCGGGTCCTCGGTTCCGCCGCTGTTCATCATCAGCGCCGCGATCAGCCCGCCGACCGCGAGCAGCGACACCACGACCGACCCGATGATCACCGGCTTGTTGCCCTTGTCGCCGCCGCCGGAGGAGGCCGTGGCGGTCGGGGGCGTCATGTTGTACGGCGGCGGGGTCGAGGAATGCTGCGGCGCGTAGCCCCCCGGGCCGGGTGTCTGGTAGCCGGCCTGCTGCGGATAGCCGTACGCCGGGGAAGGCGCCGACGGCTGCGGGGCGCCGTAGGGATTCGGCGTCGGGACCGGCTGGTACGGCGTCTGTACGTTGCCCGTCGGCCCCGGCGTCGCCTGGTCGACCGGCGGGAACACGGCGGAGCCGACGCCCGCGCCGCTCTGCGTCGGCGCACCCGGCACGATGCTCGGCGCGGCGGGCTGGAAGGAGGCGGCCACGCGCAGGCACTCGTCGCGCATCGCCTCGGCGCTCGGGAAACGCTCGTTCGGGTTCTTCTTCAGTGCGCGGGCGACCAGCGCGTCCACCGCGGGCGGCAGGGCGCGGTTGATCGACGAAGGGGCGACCGGCTCCTCCTGCACGTGCGCGTACGCGATCGCCAGCGGCGAGTCCGCGTCGAACGGCAGCCGGCCGGTCACGAGCTGGAACAGCATGATGCCGACCGAGTAGAGGTCGGATCGGGCGTCGACGCCCCGGCCCAGCGCCTGCTCCGGCGACAGGTACTGCGGCGTGCCGACGACCATGCCGGTCTGCGTCATCGAGGTCACACCGGACTGCATGGCGCGGGCGATGCCGAAGTCCATCACCTTGACCACGCCGCGCTTGGTCATCATCACGTTGCCCGGCTTGATGTCCCGGTGGACCAGGCCCATCTCGTGGCTGATCTCCAGCGCGGCGAGCACGTCCGCGGTGATCTTCAGGGCCTTGTCGGCGGGCATCGCGCCGTACTGCCGTACGTCGGCGTTCAGCACCGAGCCGAGTGGCTGTCCCTCGACGTACTCCATGACGATGTACGGCATCGTCGCGCCGTCCAGCGCGTCCTCGCCGGTGTCGAAGACGGAGACGATGTTGGTGTGCGTGAGCTTGGCCACGGCCTGGGCCTCGCGGCGGAAGCGCTCGCGGAAGGCCTGCTCCCGGCCCAGCTCGGTGTGCAGGGTCTTGACCGCGACCTGCCGGTCGAGCACGGCGTCGTACGCGAGGTGCACCGAGGCCATGCCGCCTTCGCCGAGCAAGTCGCGCAGCTGATAGCGGCCGCCGGCGAGCGCCCGCCCCGCGTACCGGCCCTGTGCGCCGTCCTGGCTCATGTCTCTGCGTCCCCCGTAGGCCTCAGGCGCCGTGCGTGCCATTGATCCAAAGTGCTATTCCCGGCCAAGTCTGCCGGAGGGCACTGACACGTCAAGCGCGGTGCCCGATCCGTGACCGTACGCGAAAGAAAGGTCGCGCAAGCGTTACAGCAGGCGTACGGCCGGTACACACAATTTGCACGCCGGTACGTACTACAGGTTTGATGGCCGGTCCGTCTCTGGGCCGGTTCCCGGGGTCTTCCCGGATCGGCGGCTTGCGCGGAGGCTGTAGCGTGGCCGACGGAGACCGTAACAACACCGCGCGCACCGCGGGCAGAAAACGACGGCGAGGACTGATGGCACAGCAGCAGCGCGCTCAGGGCCCGTCCGACCCCGAGGCGACTGGCGGCGGAATGTCAGATGCGCCGGAACTGTGGGGGAACGGCGGACTGGTCGGGGACGGCCGATATCGGATGACCCGCAGACTCGGCCGGGGCGGCATGGCCGAGGTCTTCGCGGCCGAGGACGTACGCCTCGGACGCACCGTGGCGGTCAAGCTGCTGCGCGCGGACCTCGCCGAGGACCCCGTCTCCAAGGCCCGCTTCACGCGCGAGGCCCAGTCGGTCGCCGGGCTCAACCACCACGCGATCGTCGCCGTGTACGACTCCGGCGAGGACTTCGTGGGCGGCCAGTCCGTGCCGTACATCGTGATGGAGATCGTCGAGGGGCGCACCATCCGCGACCTGCTCCTCAACGCCGAGGCCCCGGGCCCCGAACAGGCCCTGATCATCGTCTCGGGTGTGCTGGAGGCGCTCGCCTACTCGCACCAGCACGGCATCGTGCACCGCGACATCAAGCCCGCCAACGTCATCATCACGCACAACGGCGCCGTGAAGGTGATGGACTTCGGCATCGCCCGCGCCCTGCACGGCGCGTCCACGACGATGACGCAGACCGGCATGGTCATGGGCACCCCGCAGTACCTCTCCCCGGAGCAGGCCCTCGGCAAGGCCGTCGACCACCGCTCCGACCTGTACGCCACGGGCTGTCTCCTCTACGAACTTCTCGCGCTGCGCCCGCCCTTCACCGGCGAGACCCCGCTGTCGGTCGTCTACCAGCACGTCCAGGACATCCCGACGCCTCCGTCCGAGGTCTCCGACGCCGTACCGCCGGAGCTCGACGGTCTTGTCATGCGCTCGCTGGCCAAGGAGCCGGACGACCGTTTCCAGACGGCCGAGGAGATGCGCGGGCTGGTCCAGTACGGCCTGCAGATGCTGTACGAGCAGGGCGGCCACACCGGCACCTGGAACACCGGGCCCGTCGACATGCACGAGGGCCGGCACACCCCGGCGGCGGGCTTCGCGAGCACCACCGTGCTGCCGCATCCCGGCGACTCCTCCGGCACCACGCAGATCCCGCAGCCGATCCTGCCCAACCGCTACGGCGGCGGGGACGACGGCGGCTTCGAGGGTCAGGGCAACCGGGGCGGCGGCCGCGGCAAGCTGTGGATCCTCGCCGTACTCGCGGTGATCGCCATCGCGGCGGGTGTCGCGCTCGCCCTCAAGGGCGGCAACGGCGACGGTGGTGGCGCGGACCCCTCGAAGTCGCCGACCACCGTGCAGACCACCGACGACGAGACGGCCAGCGAGACGCCGAGCGACGACACCAGCGACCAGCCGACGGACACGTCCACGGACGACGGCACCGGCACGGGCTCCGACCCGTCCTACACGCCGTCGTACACCCCGTCCTACACGCCGTCGCAGACGCCCACCAACGAGCCGACCGACGAACCGACGGACGAGCCGACGACCGAGGAGCCGACGGACGACCCGACGACCCCGGCCCCGTCGGACGACCCGGTGACCCCGGACCCGACGGGCGAATCGCTCGTGGGCGGCACGGGCGACGGCGGCACCACCGGCGGCTGATCATCGGCCGACCGCAGCGCATCCACGCGCGCGTGCACCCCGGAAACGGGCGGCACGCGCGCGTGCTGTTTGTCAGTCCTCTCCCTCTCCCCCTCCCTCTCCAGGACGCTCAGTCGGCGAACGCGTCGCACACCGCGTCGTACTCCCGCGTCCACCACACCGCGAGCGCCGAGGCGGCCGGGAACTGGGGGTCCGCGCGGGTGTCGCCGCGCTCGTAGTGCCAGCGCAGCATCCAGAAGTCGTTGAGGCGCTCCCACCACACGCGGTGCACGGCCGCCGCGAGTTCGGAGGGCGTGGCGCCGGCCGTACGCCGGTACGCGCGCGCGTAGGCCCGTACCTTCGGCAGGTCGAGCGCCCCCGCTGGCCGTACGAAGAAGATCGCGGCGGCGCGTACGGCCTCCTCCGCGCGGGGCTTCATGCCGAGCCGGTCCCAGTCGACGATCGCGGCGGGGGCGTCCCCCTGGTAGAGCAGGTTGAACGGGTGGAAGTCGCCGTGCACCCACCCCACCGAACCGGCGCGCGGCGGACGCCGGTCGGCGTGCTGCTCCAGGAGCGTGCGCCGCTCCAGGAGCCGGTGCCGGGCCAGTTCGTCGAAGGAGTCGGCGGGGCGGTGGCGGTGCACGTGGCCGAGCAGGTCGTCGATGAGGGCGAAGGTGTCGGCCGCCTCGGCCGTGCCGGGCGATTTCGCGCGGGCCCGCGCCTGTGTCCGCATCACGCGCTCCAGGCTCGCGTGCACCATCCCCAGGAGCGCTCCGAGCCGTCCGCACTGGGCGGTGGTGAGCTGGCCGCCGTGGCGGTGCCGGCCGTCGATCCAGGGGTGCAGGGCGTAGGTGTGGCCGCCGACGACCGCGACCGTGCGCCCGTCGCGGCCGGTCAGCGGGGGTGCGACCGGGACGCCGAGGTCGGCCAGGCGCTGGGTGGCCCGGTGCTGGCGGGCGATCGCGGCGGGATCGGCGGTCTCGGGGTCGAAGTGGTGCTTGAGGAAGTAGCGGCCGCGGGTCGTGCAGAGCCGGTAGCCGCGGTTGAGCAGCCCCTGGTCGACGGGCACGCAGGCGAGGGCGGACCCGGCGGTGTACTGGCGGAGGAGGGCTCCCAGCGGGGGCGCGTGGGGCATGAGGGGTGGTACACAAGAGCGCGGCACGCTGCCCGATGCTAGGGCACGATCCAGGCCCCTGAGCTGCGGGTCGTCACAGACAGTCGCTTTCGATCACGGGTGGTGCCCGAAGTTGCGCGCCCGCGTCGTCGAACCCTGCGAAGTGGGCCGGATGGCCGGAATCCGTGCCGACGCGTCGGCGGCCGTTCCGGCCCGGCCGACGCCTCCACGTCCGTCCCGGCCGTCGGCGGCGCACCGGGAAATCTCCCGTCTTCGCCCACGAGGCGGTGTCGTGCACGCCCACGAGACCCGCGCCGGGGAGACTCTTCCCGTGACCTGGGTCACCGGGATAACGTGCCGTTGTTCCGGCCCCCTGCAAGGCTGTGACCAGGGACGGTGTCCGATTTCGCGGTTTTACTTGGAAATCCAAGCAAAATCGCAGGTCAGAAGGGGTTTCACAGAAATGTGGAGCACTGGGTAACGTGCCTGTTGCAGGGCGCTCGCCGGGGCACCTGTCACGCCTGTCGCCGACGAGCCGCACCCACCCCGTGCGTCCGGAGGACCACAGGTGAGCCGCACTGGCACCCGGCGAACCCGGGTAGCCGGACCGACGGAGGAGCACACGTGACCGTGGAGAGCACTGCCGCGCGCAAGCCGCGACGCAGCGCAGGTACGACCGGTGCGAAGAGCACGGCCGGCAAGCGCCCGACCGCAAAGAAATCGCCAAGCACCGAGCCCGAACTCGTTCAGCTGCTGACGCCCGAGGGCGAGCGGATCAAGAGCGCCGAGAACGCCGCGTACGACAAGTACGTCGCCGACATCACCCCCGACGAGCTCCGCGGCCTGTACCGCGACATGGTGCTCACCCGCCGCTTCGACGCCGAGGCCACCTCCCTGCAGCGCCAGGGCGAGCTGGGCCTGTGGGCGTCGCTCCTCGGCCAGGAGGCCGCCCAGATCGGCTCCGGCCGGGCCCTGCGCGACGACGACTACGTCTTCCCCACCTACCGCGAGCACGGCGTCGCCTGGTGCCGGGGGGTGGACCCGACCAATCTGCTCGGCATGTTCCGCGGCGTGAACAACGGCGGCTGGGACCCGAACGGCAACAACTTCCACCTCTACACGATCGTCATCGGCTCGCAGACCCTGCACGCCACCGGCTACGCGATGGGCGTGGCCAAGGACGGCGCGGACTCGGCGGTCATCGCCTACTTCGGCGACGGCGCCTCCAGCCAGGGCGACGTCGCGGAGTCCTTCACCTTCTCCGCGGTCTACAACGCCCCCGTGGTGTTCTTCTGCCAGAACAACCAGTGGGCGATCTCCGAGCCGACCGAGAGGCAGACCCGGGTCCCGCTCTACCAGCGGGCCCAGGGCTACGGCTTCCCGGGCGTACGGGTCGACGGCAACGACGTACTGGCCTGCCTGGCCGTCACCAAGTGGGCGCTGGAGCGCGCCCGCAGCGGGGAGGGCCCCACCCTGGTCGAGGCGTACACGTACCGCATGGGCGCCCACACCACCTCCGACGACCCCTCCCGCTACCGCCACGACGACGAGCGGGCCGCCTGGGAGGCGAAGGACCCGATCCTGCGCCTTCGCCGGTTCCTGGAGGCCTCAAACCACGCGGACGAGGGATTCTTCGCGGAACTCGAGGCCGAGAGCGAGGCGTTGGGCAGGCGAGTGCGCGAAGCGGTCCGTGCCATGCCGGACCCGGACCACTTCGCCATGTTCGAGCACGCGTACGCGGACGGACATGCGCTGGTCGACGAGGAGCGGGCGCAGTTCGCCGCCTACCAGGCGTCGTTCGCCGACGCCGAGGCAGAGGGGGGTAACTGAGATGGCCGAGACGATGGCTTCCGAGCCGGTCAAGAACATGGCGCTGGCGAAGGCGATCAACGAATCGCTGCGCACGGCCCTGGACACGGACCCCAAGGTCCTCGTCATGGGTGAGGACGTCGGCAAGCTCGGCGGTGTCTTCCGTGTGACGGACGGCCTGCAGAAGGACTTCGGCGAGAGCCGGGTCATCGACACCCCCCTCGCCGAGTCCGGCATCGTGGGCACGGCGATCGGCCTCGCCCTGCGCGGCTACCGCCCGGTGGTGGAGATCCAGTTCGACGGGTTCGTCTTCCCCGCGTACGACCAGATCGTCACGCAGCTCGCGAAGATGCACGCGCGTTCGCTGGGCAAGGTCAAGATGCCGGTCGTCGTGCGGATCCCCTACGGCGGCGGCATCGGTGCGGTGGAGCACCACTCGGAGTCCCCGGAGGCGCTGTTCGCGCACGTGGCGGGCCTGAAGGTGGTCTCCCCCTCGAACCCGTCGGACGCCTACTGGATGATGCAGCAGGCCATCCAGAGCGACGACCCGGTGATCTTCTTCGAGCCGAAGCGCCGCTACTGGGACAAGGGCGAGGTGAACACGGAGGCGATCCCCGGCCCGCTGCACAAGGCGCAGGTCGTCCGCGAGGGCACGGACCTCACCCTCGCCGCCTACGGCCCGATGGTGAAGCTCTGCAAGGAGGTCGCCGACGCGGCCGCCGAGGAGGGCAGGTCCCTGGAGATCCTGGATCTGCGCTCGGTGTCCCCCCTGGACTTCGACTCGATCCAGACCTCGGTGGAGAAGACCCGCCGCCTGGTCGTGGTCCACGAGGCACCGGTGTTCTTCGGCTCCGGCGCGGAGATCGCCGCCCGGATCACCGAGCGCTGCTTCTACCACCTGGAAGCCCCGGTGCTGCGGGTGGGCGGCTACCACGCCCCGTATCCGCCGGCCCGCCTGGAGGAGGAGTACCTGCCGGGCCTGGACCGGGTACTCGACGCCGTCGACCGTGCCCTGGCGTACTGAGGAGAGGGTCGTGACGACGATGACAGAAGCGTCCGTACGCGAGTTCAAGATGCCGGACGTGGGCGAGGGGCTCACCGAGGCCGAGATCCTCAAGTGGTACGTCCAGCCCGGCGACACGGTCACCGACGGCCAGGTGGTGTGCGAGGTCGAGACGGCCAAGGCGGCGGTGGAGCTGCCCATCCCGTACGACGGCGTCGTGCAGGAGCTGCACTTCGCCGAGGGCACCACGGTGGACGTGGGCACGTCGATCATCGCGGTGAACGTGTCCGGCGGGGGCCCGGCGGCCGCCGCTCCCGCGGAGGCGGCCGCTCCCGCGACCGCGCCTGCCGCACCTGAGCCGGAGGAGCCGAAGTCGGTGGGCTCCGGCCGCCAGCCGGTCCTGGTGGGCTACGGCGTGGCGGCCTCCTCCACCAAGCGACGCCCCCGCAAGGGCCCGGAGGTCCCGGCCCAGGAGGCGTCGCCGGCCATCCAGGCGGAGCTGAACGGACACGGCACAGGGGCCACGGCAGCCGCGGCCCCGAAGCCGCGCCCGTTGGCGAAGCCGCCGGTGCGCAAGCTGGCGAAGGACCTGGGCGTCGACCTGGCGACGGTGGTTCCGTCCGGCCCGGACGGCATCATCACCCGGGAGGACGTGCACGCGGCGGCGGCACCGGTGTCCGAGCCGGTGACGCAGACCCCGGTCGCGGCGCCCGCGCCCGCGTCCGCACCCGCACCCGCGTCCGCCGCTCCCGCCGCCGTGGCTGTGGCGACGTACGACACCTCCCGCGAGACCCGCGTCCCGGTGAAGGGCGTCCGCAGGGCGACGGCCGCGGCGATGGTCGGCTCGGCCTTCACCGCCCCGCATGTCACCGAGTTCGTGACGATCGACGTGACGCGGACGATGAAGCTGGTCGAGGAGATCAAGCGGGCCCCCGAGAAGCACGAGATGCAGGGTCTGCGGGTCAACCCGCTGCTGCTGATCGCCAAGGCCCTGCTGGTCGCGATCAGGCGCAACCCGGACATCAACGCGTCCTGGGACGAGGCCAACCAGGAGATCGTGCTCAAGCACTACGTCAACCTGGGCATCGCGGCCGCGACCCCGCGCGGCCTGATCGTCCCGAACATCAAGGACGCGCACGCCAAGACCCTCCCGCAACTGGCGGAGGCCCTGGGCGAACTGGTGTCCACGGCGAGGGAGGGCAAGACGTCCCCCGCCGCCATGCAGGGCGGCACCGTGACCATCACCAACGTCGGCGTCTTCGGAGTCGACACCGGAACGCCGATCCTCAACCCGGGCGAGTCCGCGATCCTCGCGGTCGGTTCGATCAAGCTCCAGCCGTGGGTCCACAAGGGCAAGGTGAAGCCCCGTCAGGTCACCACACTGGCGCTGTCCTTCGACCACCGTCTGGTGGACGGGGAGTTGGGCTCGAAGGTGCTGGCGGACGTGGCCGCGATCCTGGAACAGCCGAAGCGGCTGATCACCTGGGCGTAGCGGGCGAAGGCCGGTCCCGGGACCGGTCACGGCCGACATGGTGAAGGGCCCTCCGCCGTCGGCGGAGGGCCCTTCACTCACAGGTGCGGGCTGGTCGACGAAGGTCGGATCAGCCGAGCCTGGCGAAGCCGTAGTTGAGCAGCTTCGTCGCGTCCGTCGCGCGCTGGCTTGCGCTCGTGGAGGACAGGACCGTACCGATGACCGTCTTGCCGTTACGGGTGGCGGCGAAGACGAGGCAGTAGCCCGCCTCGGAGCCCGAGCCGGTCTTGACACCGATGGTGCCGCTGTAGCTGCTGAGCAGGGTGTTGGTGTTCGTCCACGTCGGCATGGTGCGCGTGCTGCCGGTCTTGGTGATCGTCTTCGCGGTGTACGACTTCGTCTTGACGACCGTGCGGAACGTGGAGTTCTTCATCGCGCTGCTGGCGAGCTTCGTCAGGTCCTTCGGCGTCGAGTAGTTGGCGCCGTTGCCGATGCCGTCGAACGAGTCGAAGTGCGTGTTCGTCAGACCGAGGCTCTTCGCCTGGGTGTTCATCTTGCCGATGAACGACTTCACGCGCGCGGCCCGCGTCGTGCCCGAACCGAACTTGTCGGCGAGCGCGTACGCGGCGTCGCAGCCGGAGGGCAGCATCAGGCCGTACAGCAGCTGGCGGACGGTGACCTTGTCGCCGACGATCAGGCGGGCCGAGGAGGCGCCCTTCGACACGATGTAGTCGCTGTACGCCTTCTGGATCGTGACCTTCGCGTCGAGGTTGAGGTTCGACTGCGCGAGCACGACCTTGGCGGTCATGATCTTCGTGGTGGAGCCGGTGGAGCGCTTGGTGTTCGCGGCCTTGCCGTACAGCCCCGCGGCGTTCGCGTTGTTCATCACGTAGCCGCCCTTGGCGACGATCGTGGGCGCGGTGACGGCCTGCGCGGGTGCCGCGGTGAGGGCTCCGGACGCGAGCATGGCGCCTGCGGTCATGGTGACGGCGGCGGCTCGGCGGAAGCGGACAACCTGGAAGCCGTCCTTGATGACGGTTATCAACTGAGATACCCCGATTGTGTCGAATGCCCCTGGAATGCGGCCGAGTTGCGGTGCGAAGAATGTGGGGCCGCAGGTGTGTGACTCGTAACTAGCACAGAAGGTTGTGCGGCTGCTGGGGCGGGTTCCCGTTCTTTGCCGGAGGCTTTACCGGCGAGGCCCTCCAAGTCCGCATGCTGGACAGTCGCCATCATGCGTACGTGTTGTATCTAAGCTGTGGGCATGAGCCTGGCCGTCAAGCATCCGCCCGCCGCAGAGCGCGTGTACGCGCACGTCAAGCAGGGCGTCCTGGACCGCCGTTACGAGGGCGGCGTTCTTCTGACCGAGGGTGAGCTCGCCGACGCCGTGGGCGTTTCCCGTACACCTGTGCGGGAGGCGCTGCTGCGGCTGGAGGTGGAAGGGCTGATCAAGCTCTACCCGAAAAAGGGAGCGCTCGTCCTGCCCGTCTCCGCCCAGGAGATCAAGGACGTGGTCGAGACCCGGCTCCTCGTCGAGGAACACGCGGCGCGCAAGGCCGTACCCGCCCCCGCCGGACTCATCGAACGGCTCGAAGGACTGCTGGCCAAGCAGAAGGCGCAGGCCGCCGCCGGAGAGCTCGCCGAAGCCGCCGTCACCGACCGCTGCTTCCACGCCGAGATCGTCCGCAGCGGCGGCAACGAGATCCTCTCCCGGCTCTACGACCAGCTCCGCGACCGCCAACTGCGCATGGGCGTCGCCATCCTGCACTCCCACCCCGACCGCATCGCCAAGACCCTCGTCGAGCACGAGGAGATCCTCGAGGCCCTGCGCTCAGGGGACGCGGAGGCCGCTGTCGACGTCGTCCACCGGCACGTCGGCTGGTTCTCTCATCTGGCCCGGGGAGACGTCCGATGAGCTCGTCGTCGGTCACCCTGCCGGGTGACCCTCCCCCACAGGGGGCACCCCCAGGCGGGCGGCGCGCCATGGCCATCTGGGGCATCGGCGTCTCGGTCTACTTCGTCGCCGTCATCTTCCGTACCTCCCTCGGTGTGGCCGGCCTCGACGCCGCCGACCGCTTCCACGTCAACGCGTCCGCCCTGTCGACCTTCTCGATCCTCCAGCTCCTGGTCTACGCGGGCATGCAGATACCGGTCGGCCTGCTGGTGGACCGGTTCGGCACCAAGAAGGTGCTGGGCCTGGGCGTCGTCCTCTTCACGGCCGGACAACTCGGCTTCGCCTTCTCCCCGTCGTACGGCATGGCCCTCGCCTCGCGGGCGCTGCTCGGCTGCGGCGACGCGATGACGTTCATCAGCGTGCTGCGCCTCGGCTCCCGCTGGTTCCCGGCCCGGCGCGGTCCGATGGTCGCGCAGCTCGCGGGACTGGTCGGCATGGCGGGCAACCTGGTCTCCACCCTCGTCCTGGCGCGGCTGCTGCACGGCGTCGGCTGGACGGCGGCCTTCGCGGGCAGCGCGCTCGCGGGAGTCGTGGTGCTGGTCCTGCTGCTGCTCTTCCTGAAGGACCACCCCGAGGGACACGAGCCGGAGCCCTTCCCGCACCAGGGGGCGGCGTACGTACGACGGCAGATCGCCGCGTCCTGGCGGGAGCCGGGGACGCGGCTCGGACTGTGGGTGCACTTCACGACCCAGTTCCCGGCGATGGTCTTCCTGCTGCTGTGGGGCATGCCGTTCCTGGTGGAGGCGCAGGGGCTGTCGCGGGCCGTGGCGGGGGAACTGCTGACGCTGGTCGTGCTGTCCAACATGGTCGTCGGCCTGGTGTACGGGCAGGTCGTCGCCCGGCACCACGCGGCGCGGCTGCCGCTGGCGCTGGGGACCGTGGGGGCGACGGCGGCGATGTGGGCCGTGACGCTGGCCTATCCGGGCGAGCACGCGCCGATGTGGCTGCTGATCGTGCTGTGCACGGTGCTGGGTTCGTGCGGGCCCGCGTCGATGCTCGGCTTCGACTTCGCCCGGCCGGCGAATCCGCCGGAGCGGCAGGGGACCGCGTCCGGGATCACGAACATGGGGGGTTTCGTCGCCTCGATGACGACGCTGTTCGCGATCGGGGTGCTGTTGGACGCGACCGGCGACGACTACCGCGTCGCCTTCTCCGCGGTGTTCGTGCTCCAGGCGCTCGGGGTGAGTCAGATTCTGCGGTTGCGGAAGCGGGCGGCCCGGCGGGAGCGGGAGCGGTTGGTTGCCAGCCGGGTGGCGACGGTGCACGTGCCCGCGTAGGGCACCCGGCTGGTCAGCGGCCCACCCGCTACGGCGTCACCGCGAAGTTGCGCAGGATCGCCCCCGTGAGCTGCGGATCGCCCTCCGCCTTGACCCGGTCCGCGACCGCCTCCGGTGTGACGCGGCCGCAGGCGAGACGGACGTAGGTCTCCCAGTCGAGGGTGAGTGTGGCGGCGGGGCCGAGAGCGGGAGCCGTTTCGAGAGTGCCGCGGCCCTGGATGTCGACGCGGATCGTGCGCAGGAACTCGATGGGGCCGTGGACGTCGAAGACGATCGCCGAACTGCGGGGCGCGCCCGCGTCCTCCGCCACGATGCGCGGGAGGACGGAGAGGAGCACGTCACGGGCGATGTGCGCGCCGGGGGAGTCGAGGTTGCCGGGGCGGCCGAGCGCGGCGCGCAGGTCCTGCTCGTGCACCCACACGTTGAACGCGTGGCTGCGCATGGCCTCTTCGAGGGTGAGTTCGGTGCCGAGCGGGGCGCGCACCTTGTGGCCGGGGTCGCGCGACTCGTTGCGCAGCTGGCGGTTGCGGCGGATGATCACGTACTCCAGCTCGGAGGTCATCTCCGGCGCCGTGTGGTGACGGCGGACGTCGACCTGCATCTCCATGTATCGCTGGTGGTCGTTGGTGACGTGGAACAGGTCGCGCGGCAGCGTGTGGATGGGGCGCGGGTCACCGAGCATCTCGCAGTCGAGGCCGATGACATGGGAGACGATGTCACGGACCGACCAGCCGGGGCACGGGGTGCGGCGGTTCCACTCACCCTCCACCAGCGGCAGCACCAGCTCGGATATCGCTTCGATGGAGTGGGTCCAGGCGTCGGCGTAGGGCTGGAGGGTGGGATGCAGACTCACGGAACGGGACCCCTCGGCGGTCGGTACTCGGGCGGTGGTGGCGGCGGCGTTGCCAGCGGGAGGTGGCTGTCGGCGGGTGTCTTGGAACGCTAAGTTACGCTGCTGCGAGGCACCCCGGCAGTGCTTTCGTGTGACGATCGTAGGCCCGTGTGGACGACTCGAATGCCAGGACGGTGGTAGTGTGCGCGCCTCTTTGATCCAGATCGCCGTGGACGAGGGCGAATCGGTCGCTTCACGCCGCCGCCGCGTGGCCTCGCTGGTACGCGATCAGGGCGGCGCCGACCTCGTCGTCCTGCCCGAGTTGTGGACCACCGGGGCGTTCGCGTTCGAGGAGTTCGGGAGCGAGTCCGAGCCGCTTCAGGGGCCGACGTACGAGGCCATGGCGAAGGCGGCGAGTGACACGGGCGTGTGGCTGCACGCGGGTTCGATTCCGGAGCGCGCCCCGGACGGGACGCTCTACAACACCTCCCTCGTCTTCTCTCCCTCCGGCGACCTGGCCGCGTCCTACCGCAAGATCCACCGCTTCGGCTTCGACAAGGGCGAGGCCGTGCTGATGGGAGCGGGCGAGGACCTGGTGACGGTGCGGCTGCCGGACACGACCGTCGGCGTGGCGACCTGCTACGACCTCCGTTTCCCCGAACTCTTCCGCGCTCTCGTCGACGCCGGTGCCGAGACCCTCGTCGTCCCGGCGGGCTGGCCGGAGCGCCGCCGGGCGCACTGGACGCTGCTGGCTCAGGCGCGGGCGGTGGAGAACCAGGCGTTCGTGCTCGCGTGTGGAACGGCCGGGACGCACGCCGGAGTTCCGCAGGCCGGTCACTCGATCGTGGTCGATCCGTGGGGCGAGGTGCTGGGGGAGGCGGGTGCCGACGAGGAGGTGCTGACCGTGGAGTTCGACGCGGGGAAGGTCGCGGTGACCCGGCAGCAGTTTCCGGCGCTGAAGGACCGGGTGCTGGGGTTGGCGGCGCCGCGTCGGTGAAGGTGGGGTGTGGTCCGCGCCCAGGGTTTTCGCCCCCTCCGCCCCTTCCCGTCCCGTCTCCGGGGGCTGCGCCCCCAGACCCCCGCTTCGGCCCGAAGGGCCTCGTCCTCAAGCGCCGGACGGGCTGAGGCGTCAGTCCTCCCGCTCCTTCTCCGCCAGTTGGATCACGCAGACCGTCACCGCGATCAGCAGCGCCGGGTCCACGTCCTCCCGTACGACGTCCACGCCGTAGGTCTCCCGGACGTGCAGCCAGCGGCGGGAGACGACGGCGAGGAGTTCGCCGTCGTACTCGATGGCGAACTCGCGGTCGAGGATCTTGCCGCTGACGTCCAGTTCGGTGTCGCCGTCCGCGAGCTGGACGCGGTAGTGGTTGCGCAGCAACGACAGGCGCTTGCGCTTGATGCGGGCGAGGGGGGCGCCGTCCCGTTCGACGACCATCGTGTCGCGCAGGGCGAACATCTTCTGGTGGATGTCGATGAGGACGCGCCCCTGCGTGTCCTTCAGCTCGAAGGTGTCCCGCAGCCGCATCGCCTTGCCGTCGACGAGGAACGCCTTGTTGCCGCGGTCGTCCTCGATCCAGTAGTCGTCACCGAAGCCGAGCAGCCGGTCGCGCACGAGGAATCTCATACCGTCCTCATACCCTCACCGCCTCCCCGGCGGCCGGTCCGAAACGCCGTCGGTAGGCCGACGGGCTGAGTCCGGTCTCGCGCCGCACCCGCGCGCGCAGGTTCGCGGCCGTCCCCAGACCACTCAGGCCGGCCACCACGTCCAGCCGTTCCTCCCCGCGCTCGATCAGCCGGCAGGCGAGCGCCACCCGCTCCCCCGTCAGCCAGGCCAGCGGAGTCGTCCCCAGCTGTGCGCGGAAGCGCCTGTGCAGGGTCGCCGGCGACACTGCCGCCCGCACCGCGAGGTCCTGAACCGTCAGCGGCTCCCCCAGCCGTTCCCGCGCCCACGCCAGCACTGGCCCCAGCGACTCGTCGGGCACGTCCGGCAGCGGCCGCTCCACGAACTGCCGCTGCCCGCCGTCCCGGTGCGAGGCGAAGACGAGCCGTCGGGACACGGCGTTGGCGATCTCGGCGCCGTGGTCCCGGCGCCAGATGTGCAGCCCGAGATCGAGCGCGGCGGCGCTGCCCGCGGCCGTGAGGATGTCGCCCTCGTCCACGTACAGCACGTCCGGCTCCAGCAGGACCTTCGGGTGCAGTTCCCGGAAGGACTCCGCCCACAGCCAGTGGGTGGTGGCCCGTCGTCCGTCCAGCAGCCCGGCCTCGGCGAGGGCGAAGCTGCCGGTGCACAGGCTGATGACGCGGGCTCCACGCGCGTGTGTGCGCGCGATCGCGTCGAGTACGGCGGGGCCGCGGGGTACGACGTTGTCCGGGCGCCCGGGCACGACGAGCGTGTCGGCGTCGTCCACGGCGGCCAGGCCGGGCAACCGGGCCATTGTGAAGAACCCGTGGTTCATCCGTACCTCGGGCACGGGCGCGCACAGCGTCACCTCGTACGGTGCCCGGGACAGCCCCAGTTCGGGCCGCGGCAGCCCGAAGAGCTCGGTGGCCACACCCACCTCGAAGGGGTTCGTGCCCTCGTCGACGATCACGGCCACCCGGTGCGGGCGTTGAGAGGATCCTTGCGGCATCTGCGATTTCCAGCACTCGTGCGGTGCCGCCGCCACGCCCGACGATGAGCCCATGGATCCCATCTCGCTGTCCGCCGCCCTCGCCTCCTTCACTGAGCAGTGGAGCCCCCGCATCGTCACCGCCGTCAACGACTACGACGTACGCGTCGCGAAGGTCGAGGGCGAGCACGTCTGGCACGTCCACGACCACACCGACGAGTTCTTCCTGGTCCTGGACGGCGAACTGCACATCGCCCTGCGGGAGACCGGGGGCGAGCGCACGGTCGTCCTCCCCAAGGGGTCGGTCTTCACCGTCCCGCGCGGCACCGAACACAAGCCGTACGCCCCGCGGCCGACGGCGATCCTCGTCCTCGAACCCACCGGCACCCTCACCGTCGGCGACCGCCACGACGAGGTGCCGGACCATGTGGACGCCACCACGGGCCACGCGCTGACGTGACGGTCATGGGTGGGTGGCAGGCCAAAGGGCGAGGGTGCGGGGACCGATCCTCCCGCACCCCCGAACCCGACCCCGCGCCTGCCACGTCCACCAGCAGGACCGGGGCGTCCCGGTCCGCGTCACCGAGGGTGCGACGGACCGGCTGCCCCTGGTGCTCGCCGGGCTGGATGCCTTCGCTGGACGCCTCTCAGGCCACTGGTCAGCGGCGGCGCGGGCGGGGGGCCAGCTTGTACAGGGCCACGCCCGCGGCCACCAGCGTGGTGGCCGTGACCATCAGCGCCATGCTGTTCACCCACAGGCCGGTGGCCGCCAGGGTGGCGCCGCCGGCACCGGTGGTGCCGACGCCTATGACTCTTCCGTACATGGTCGTTCTCCTAGTGGTGTGGTGCGTTGGTCCGTGGGGGCGGTTCACGTGGCCACCCACTTCTCCTCGCTGCGGCGCAACAGGCCCCACAGCGACGTGAAGTAGACGGCGTGCTGGAACAGGTCGTAGAGCATCTCCGGGAGCATCAGCGCCGCGACCAGGATGGCGCGAGGACCGGCCCGGCGTACCGAGACGATCTTCTCGACCATGAAGAGCAGGCCGATCGCGGTCCAGAACGGGGAGAAGCCGGGCCAGCCGTACAGCGTCGTGTACGTGATCATGAAGGTGAGGTAGACGAGGAAGGACAGCGCGCCGAAGCCCATCAGGAACTGCTGGGCGAAGTAGCGGGCGGTGACCCGGGTCCAGCCGTAGTCGCGCAGGTTCTCCAGGGCCCCGCGCTGCCAGCGCAGGCGCTGGTGCCACAACTTGCCCAGGGTGGGCATGACCTCGGTGGTGACCGCGCAGCCCGCCGGGGACATCGCGCGGTAGCCGAGGGTCTTGACCGCCTTGGTCATCTCGTCGTCCTCGGTGAGCGAGGCGAGGCTGTAGTAGCCGGCGCCGCCGCCGATCACGCCGTCGCGGCGGGCGGCGCGCACCTCGCGCAGCACCCGGGCGCGGAACATGGTGCCGGTGCCGGTGAGGACCTGCGCCTTGCCGCCGGTGCGCTCCAGTTCCCACGCGTAACGGTGGAACTCCATGCGCTGGAGCAGGCCGAGGAAGCCGCCGCCCTCCTCGCCGTAGAAGACGCCGCCGATGGCGCCGACCCTGCGGTTGAAGGTGGCGAGGGCGGTCTCGGCGAACCAGGGGTTGAGCACGGTGTCGGCGTCCTGCACGAGCAGCAGGTCGCGGTCGTCCAGATGCGGCAGCATCCAGGAGATGGCCTGGTTGAGGGCGCCGGCCTTCTTGTGGGTGTTGCCCTGCGTGTAGAAGACCTGGGCGCCGAGGGACTCGGCGACGACTGCTGTGCCGTCCGTGCAGTTGTCGGCGATGACCACGACGAGGTCCGGGGGCCGGGTCTGGTTCCACAGGCCCTGAATGGCGGCCGCGATGCGGTCCTGCTCGTTGTGGGCCGGTATCAGTGCCGCGACGCGCGGTACGGGCCCGGGGTTCTCGGGGGCGGCGTGCGCGCGGCGGGCGGCGTGGCGGCCGGCGATCCGCTGACGCGGATCGTGTGCCGGAGCGTACGCCGGGGCAGCGAGGTCGAGCACGTGGAGCCCCCCGAGGTGCTGGTGCAACGGCCCGGCACTGCATCCCCCCGGGCCTCAGACCCCACAGTCTTCACGCTATTCACACAAGCGCACAAGATGCCCCCGGTTACGAAATGCTCAAGGTTGTCTCCACATGCCCTGTGCATACCGCTCCGGGGGTCCTGTGCCGCTCCAGTGCGTGTGCCCCTATTGGGGTCGCGTCGGCCACCTGTCGGCTGCCTGTCGATACGTCATGTACGTCATGCCCGCCTACGGTCAGACGCCGTAGCCGTCGCTGTATCCGTCGCGTCCGCTGTGGTGCCGTTCCCCTTCGACGACCGGCGTGTTGGGCGGCATCACGACGCGCCTGCGCCGCGCGATGCTGCTGAAGGTGCTGACGCCGATCAGTCCGACGACCATCAGGATGATGCCGACGAGGTCGAGGTTGACCCCTTGCATGTCCCAGTCGGTCGCGAACGTGAGGATGGCGCCCACGGCGATGAGGATGATGCACCCGCCGAGGCCCATGAGTGTCGCCTCCCTGTCCGGTCCGGTCGATCCGGTCCGAAACTGCGGGTACCCCGGCTGTCAACCCCCATGCCGCGGGGAACCGTTCGAACCGGAACCTATCCCGCCAGGAACGCCACCAGCGCGTTCGCCAGCAGATGCGGGTCGTCGGCGCCGCACAACTCCCGCGCGCTGTGCATGGACAGGATCGCCACGCCGATGTCGACGGTCATGATGCCGTGGCGGGCCGCGGTGATCGGGCCGATCGTCGTGCCGCACGGCATGGAGTTGTTGGAGACGAAGGTCTGGAAGGGCACGTCCGCCTTCTCGCAGGCGGCGGCGAACACCGCACGCCCCGAACCGTCCGTGGCGTAGCGGTTGTTGACGTTGACCTTCAGGATCGGGCCGGCGTTGACGCGCGGGTGGTGCGTCGGGTCGTGCCGCTCCGCGTAGTTGGGGTGGACCGCGTGGCCCGTGTCGGAGGACAGACAGACGGTCCCCGCGAAGGCTCTCGCCCGGTCCTCGTACGACCCTCCGCGCGCGAACACCGAACGCTCCAGCACGCTGCCGAGCAGCGGCCCGTCCGCGCCCGTGTCCGACTGCGAGCCGTTCTCCTCGTGGTCGAAGGCGGCGAGCACCGGGATGTACGGCAGGTCGCCCCCGGCCAGCGCGGCCAGCGCGGCCACCCCGGAGTGCACGGACAGCAGGTTGTCCATGCGGGGCCCGGCGACCAGCTCGCCGTCCCGGCCCAGGTGGGCCGGCGGCTCCACGGAGTGCGTCATCAGGTCCCAGCCGGTGACCTCGCCCGCGCCGATCCCGGCCTCCTCCTCCAGGAAGGCGATCAGATCGCCGTCCCGGACGTCGTCGCCCAGCCCCCAGATGGGCTGCAGGTGGCGCTGCTTGTCCAGCTTGAGGCCCTCCGCCGACACCGAACGGTCCAGGTGGATGGCGAGTTGGGGCACCCGCAGCAGCGGCCGGTCGACGTTCACCAGCCGCGTCGAACCGTCCCGCAGCGTCAGCCGGCCCGCCAGGCCCAGATCGCGGTCCAGCCAGGAGTTCAGCAGCGGCCCGCCGTAGATCTCCACGGCCACCTGCCGCCACCCGTGCCCCCCGGTGTCGGGGCGGGGCTTGACCCGCAGGTTCGGCGAGTCGGTGTGCGCGCCGACGATCCGGAAGGGGGTGTGCGGGGCGGCGCCCTCGGGCACGTACCAGGCCACGATCGCCCCGCCGCGCAGCACGTACCTGCCGCCGGTCGTCCCGTCCCACGCGTCCGTCTCCGCGACCTGCCGGAATCCGGCCTTCTCCAGGCGCTCGGCCGCGTTGGCCACCGCGTGGTACGGCGAGGGGCTCGCCGTCAGGAAGGACATGAGGTCGTCGGTGTGGCCGCGGTCGAAGCGGGAGGGTGCGCTCATGGGGTTCACCTTAACGACGTACGAGGGCCCGCTCCCGGCGATGCGGAGCGGGCCCTCGTAAGGACGGTGTGGAGGTCCGGGCGGCTGGTCTGATGTGTCCTAGAACGCGGCCTCGTCCAGGTCCATCAGGTCCAGCTCGACTCCCTCGGCGACCTTGCGGGCCAGGGTGACGCCCGGCAGGACGTTGGCCGCGAAGAACTTCGCCGCCGCGATCTTGCCGGTGTAGAAGGGCACGTCCTTGGAAGAGGCCGTCTCCAGCTTCTCGGCGGCGACCGCGGCGCCCTTGAGGAGCAGGTATCCGACGACCACGTCACCGGAGGCCATGAGCAGGCGGGTGGTGTTCAGGCCCACCTTGTAGATGTTCTTGACGTCCTGCTCGGTGGCCGCGAGGTCCGTCAGCATCAGACCGACGATCGCCTCCAGCTCGACGGCCGCCTTGGCCAGGTGCTCACGGGCGCCCGCCAGGCTCTCGCCGCCGGTGCCGAGCGCCAGGAACTTCTTGATGTCCTCGGCGAGGGAGTTCAGGGCCGAGCCCTGGTTGCGGACGATCTTCCGGAAGAAGAAGTCCTGGCCCTGGATCGCCGTCGTGCCCTCGTACAGGGTGTCGATCTTGGCGTCCCGGATGTACTGCTCGATCGGGTACTCCTGCAGGAAGCCGGAGCCGCCGAAGGTCTGCAGGGACTGGGCGAGCTGCTCGTAGCCCTTCTCGGAGCCGTAGCCCTTGACGATGGGCAGGAGCAGGTCGTTGAGGGCCTCCTCGGCCGCGGCGTCCTCGCCGTTCGCCTTCTTGACCGCGATGGTGTCCTGCACCGACGCCGTGTAGAGGACCAGGGCGCGCATGCCCTCCGCGTACGCCTTCTGCGTGATCAGCGAGCGGCGGACGTCCGGGTGGTGCGTGATGGTGACCTTGGGCGCGGTCTTGTCCATGAAGTTCGCCAGGTCGGGACCCTGGACGCGCTCCTTGGCGTACTCCAGCGCGTTCAGGTAGCCCGTCGACAGCGTGGAGATCGCCTTCGTGCCGACCATCATCCGCGCGGCCTCGATGATCATGAACATCTGGCGGATGCCGTCGTGCTTGTCGCCGATCAGCCAGCCCTTGGCGGGGTGCCGGTCGCCGAAGGTCATCTCGCAGGTGTTGGAGGCCTTCAGGCCCATCTTGTGCTCGACGTTCGTCGCGTACACGCCGTTGCGCTCGCCCAGCTCGCCGGTCTCGACGTCGAACAGGTACTTCGGGACGAGGAAGAGGGACAGGCCCTTGGTGCCGGGGCCGTGGCCCTCGGGGCGGGCGAGGACGTAGTGGAGGATGTTCTCCTCCATGTCGTGCTCACCGGACGTGATGAAGCGCTTGACGCCCTCGATGTGCCAGGAGCCGTCGTCCTGCTGGATCGCCTTGGTGCGGCCGGCGCCCACGTCGGAGCCCGCGTCGGGCTCGGTGAGCACCATGGTCGAGCCCCAGGTCCGCTCCACGGCGAGCCGCGCGATCTTCTTCTGTACGTCGTTGCCCTCGTCGAAGAGGATGCCGGCGAACGCCGGGCCGGAGGAGTACATCCACACGGCCGGGTTCGCGCCGAGGATCAGCTCCGCGTACGCCCAGATCAGAGTCGGGGGAGCGGTCGTACCGCCGACCTCCTCGGGCAGGCCCAGGCGCCAGTACTCCGACTCCATGAACGCCTTGTAGCTCTTCTTGAACGACGGCGGGACCGGCGCGGTGTTCGTCTCCGGGTCGAAGACCGGCGGGTTGCGGTCGGCGTCCGCGAAGGACTCCGCCAGCTCGTTCTCCGAGAGGCGGGTCATCTCCTCGAGGATGCTCTTGGCGGTCTCGGTGTCCATCTCTTCGAAGGGACCGGTCCCGTACAGCTTGTCGCGCCCGAGGACCTCGAAGAGGTTGAACTCGATGTCGCGGAGATTCGACTTGTAGTGCCCCATGGCGACGGCTCCGTAGCGGATCGGCGGATAGGCGAGGCACTGTCTCCTCGCACCTAGTTCACGTACCAACAAGTAGCTACCGATGATGCTACCCGTCGGTAATAAGAAGCAACCCCGATCCGACATCTGTGACAGGTCACACCGGAACCGTCAACGTCGCCGTGTATCCCTTCTCGACGTTGCCGGTCGTCGTCGCCAGCTGCTGCTCGTAGCCGTCGCTGAAGATGCTGTCCGACTCCAGGGAGAGTCGGCCGAGGTTCGTCACGCTCCCGCTGTAGCCGTCCGTGGCGTACACCGCGTCGCAGACGTCCTTGGCGAAGGCGAGCTGCGAGGTGTTCGTGATGGACGTCGCCGTGGTGGCGTCGTCGAGGCTGCCGTAGACCTCGAAGTGGACGTGCGGCCAGCGGCCCGGGTAGCAGCCCGGGAAGACGCTCGTGAACGTGACCTGCCCCTTGTCGTCGGTCTCCTGGACGCCGCGCAGGTAGTTCTCCTCGGTGACGCCCTCCGAGTACAGCGAGTAGTCGCCGTCCCGGTCGCAGTGCCAGACGTAGACGGCGGCGCCCGCCTTCGGGGTCCCGCAGCCGGAGGCCGCGTCCACGACCGTGAGCGTGATGGTCAGCGGCACGCCCTCGGCGGTGCCGCCCGCCGAGTCGCCGAAGCTGCCGGTGATGTCGCTGCGGACGACCCCGCTCTCCTTCAGGACGTTCACGCCGTTGGAACCGTCGCCCGGGAAGGGGCCGGCGGTCTCGTCGGGGATGGTCGCGCACTCGGCGGACGAGCCCGACGAGGCGGACGAGCCGGAGGAGGTGGATGAGGAAGAGGAGGGCGATGCCCCGTCGTCGTCCTCGGCGCTGCAGCCGACCAGCGGCACCAGGCTCGCCCCGGCGAGCAGCCGGATCATCCGGCGGCGGGCGAGGACGGGAAGGTCGTAGGAGAGTCCCCGGTCGTGCTCGTGGACCTCGTGGTCGTGGTGCTGGTGTCCGTGCATGCCGTGTCCCTTGCCGTGATTGTTCCCATGGGGCCGTGAGCCCCCGTATCGCTACGCCGTCCCCGCTGCTCTCGGTACTCTTGCGCGCATGTACGGCTACGACCAGAACGTCGGTGCACAGCAGGGGTACGCCCCGCCGCAGCAGCCCATGTCCGGCGGCGGCTACGGCCAGCAGCCGCCGCTCTACCCCGAGCCGTCCCCGCCCTCCCTCGCGGACGCGGTGCGCGCCTTCACCACCGGGCAGATGTCCGCCGAGGACTTCCAGCAGGTCTTCGCGACCTCGAAGGTCTACTGCCCGCGCGGTGACAACCCCGGCTTCCTCGCCCTGCACAACACCCAGCAGCCGGTGATCCCCATGTTCACCTCGCTCAAGGAACTGCGACGGTACGCGGGCAAGGAGTCCAAGTACTTCGTCATCACCGGCGCCGAGGTCATCGACCTGCTCCCGACCGGCTACGGCTTCGTCCTCGACATGGAGGGCGAGCATCGCATGGTCTTCGACGCGAAGGCCGTGGAGCAGATGGTCGAGTTCGCGATGCGCCGGATGTACGGCTGATCGTTCACTCCGGCCGGCGCAGCGCCAGGCCGTCGAGGACGACCTCCAGGCCGTAGGCGAACTTCCTGTCCCGCACGGCCACGGGATCCTGGGTCGCGGCAGTGGCATCGGCGTAGCCGCCTTCGAGGTGGGCGTGGCCGGCCGCGGCCTGCTGGGCGGCGGGCAGGAGGCGGGCGATGAAGTCCGCCTCACTCTCGCCGGAGCGGGCGATGGTGGTGAGCCAGGCCGCCTCGGTGGTGCTCATGCCGACGACGTAGGCCATGACCGTCTCGATCGCGCGTTCCGGCTCCAGGAACCCGGCACCCTTGAACAGCGCGGCCAGGCGCTCGGAGAAGGACATCAGGTTCGGGCCGAGGTAGGCGAGCCCGGCCTGGCCGAGCACCGAGGACAGCCAGGGGTGCCGTAGCGCCGTCGTACGGAACGATCCCGCGGCCTCGCCGACGGCGGCACGCCAGTCGGGGCCGCCCGCGGGCGGTACCCGGATCTCGGCGGCGACCTCGTCCACGGCGAGCTCCATCAGCTCGTCCTTGGTGGCCACGTGCCGGTACAGGGAGGTCGCGCCGGCGTTCAGACGGGCGCCGAGCTTGCGCATGCTCAGGGCCTCGATGCCGTCGGCGTCCAGCATGGCGACGGCCTCGCGGACGATGGCGCTCCGGCTGAGCGCGGGCTGGTCCGCCTTGGGCTGGGGGCGGGCCCACACGGACGGGATCGGGTTCTGCTTCGTCGTCCTGGCTGCCATGTCACTCCTCGCGCGGCCTGCGTACGTCGTTCGCATCGAGCGTACAGCGCTAGGCAGTTGCGCACACTGTTCCGCCGTGCGTACAGTGTGCGCATCGAAGGAACAGTGTTCGCGAAGGGGAGTCCGATGGAAGCCGAAGCCCGCAACCCACGTCGTTGGTGGATCCTCGTCGTGCTCTGCCTGAGCACGCTGGTCCTGGTGGTCGACAACATGGCTCTGACCGTCGCGGTGCCGGCGATGACCGAGGACCTCGGTGCCACTGCCCAGGACACGCAGTGGATCCTCGACTCCTACATCCTGGTCTTCGCGGGTCTGCTCCTGACCTCCGGCAGCCTGGGCGACCGCTTCGGCCGCCGCAAGGTGATGCTGATCGGCCTGCTGCTGTTCGGGGCGGCCTCGCTGGCGGCGTCCTTCTGCACCAGCCCCGGCGAGGTCATCGCCGTACGCGTCGCGATGGGCGTCGGCGGAGCACTGATCATGCCGTCGACCCTGTCGATCCTCATCACGGTCTTCGACGAGCGGGAGCGCGGCAAGGCGATGGCGGCCTGGGGCTCGGTGTCGATGCTGGGACTGGTCGGCAGCCCGGTCCTGGGCGGCGTCCTGATCGACCACTTCTCCTGGCAGGCGATCTTCTTCATCAACGTGCCCGTCGTCGCCCTCGCCCTCGTCGCCGGTGTCACGCTCATGCCGGAGTCCAAGGCGCCCTGGCAGAAGGCCGACCCGCTGGGCGCGGTGCTGTCCGCGACCGGTATGACGGCCCTGGTCTGGTGGATCATCGAGTTGCCCCAGCACGGCGCGCTCGGCGGCCGCTCCACCCTCACGCTGGTGGTGGCCGTGCTGTCCCTGACGGGCTTCGTGATCTGGGAGAACACCACCAAATCCCCCATGGTCCCGCTCGTCCTCTTCAGGCACCGCAACTTCAGCGGCGGCTCGCTCTCCCTCGCCCTCGTCCAGATCGGCAACGGCGGTCTGCTGCTGGTCCTCACCCAGTACCTGCAGTTCGTGCTCGGCTACTCGGCGATCGAGGCGGGCCTGGCCTTCCTGCCGCTGGCGGTCGCCGCACTGATCGGCAACGGGGTCGGCGTCAAGCTCTCCGCGGCGATCGGCAACCGCTTCGTCATCCTCGGCGGCATGCTGGTCATGGTCGTCTGCTTCGCCCTGATGGCCACGGTGGACGCCGACTCCGGCTTCACGGTCCCGGCGGTGGCTCTCGGGCTGCTCGGCCTCGGGGCGGGCCTCGCGATGCCGGCCGCGGTGGCCGCGCTGATGGGCACCATCCCCGCCGACAAGGCGGGCGTCGGCTCGGCCCTGAACGACACCATCCAGCAGGCCGGTACGGCTCTGGGCATCGCGATCCTCGGCTCGCTGCTGTCGAGCGGCTTCAGGGCGCAGATGCCGGCGGACGCTCCGGAAGGGGCCAGGAACTCGATCGCAGAGGCGCTCACGGTGGCCCAGGGGGACAGCGGGCTGGCGCGGGCGGCACGGGAGGCCTTCACCGCGTCGATGTCGACGACCTTCACGGTGAGCGCGATCGGTGTGCTGGCGGCGGCGGTGCTGGCGACGGTGGTGATGCGGGACGGGAAGAAGGGGCCGCAGGAGCCGCAGGGGGGTCCGGGGGCGCGCTCTGGTGGGGATGCGGGCTCGGGTTCGGAGGCGGGCTCGGCCCTGGACTCCGGTTCGGGTCCGGATTCCGCGAAGGAGTCCGAGCTGATCGCCTGACCTGATTGAGTTGGGCCGGGAGGCCGGTGCCCTGGGAAGGGTGCCGGCCTCGGGCATTGTCCGCCACGTCCCACGTCCCCCGTCCGGCAGACGGGAATGCCCTCCCGTCGTTCGCGGTTGGAGGTGGCAGAAAGTTCAATGCTCAACTAAACTCGGAGCACAAGGAGGTACCGACATGCCTGCAGTGACCGTCGAGAACCCGCTGACGCTGCCCCGCGTCGCCGCACCCACCGACGCCGTGGCCCGTCCCGTGCTCACCGTCACGACCGCGCCGAGCGGTTTCGAGGGCGAGGGCTTCCCGGTGCGCCGAGCGTTCGCCGGGATCAACTACCGCCACCTGGACCCGTTCATCATGATGGACCAGATGGGTGAGGTGGAGTACGCGCCGGGTGAGCCCAAGGGCACCCCCTGGCATCCGCACCGCGGCTTCGAGACCGTCACCTACATCATCGACGGGATCTTCGACCACCAGGACTCCAACGGTGGCGGCGGCACGATCACCAACGGTGACACCCAGTGGATGACCGCGGGCTCGGGTCTGCTGCACATCGAGGCCCCGCCGGAGTCGCTGGTCATGTCCGGCGGTCTCTTCCACGGGCTCCAGCTGTGGGTGAACCTGCCTGCCAAGGACAAGATGATGCCCCCGCGCTACCAGGACATCCGTGGTGGCCAGGTGCAGCTCCTCGCCTCGCCGGACGGCGGCGCGCTGATGCGCGTGATCGCCGGTGAGCTGGACGGTCACGAGGGTCCCGGCATCACCCACACCCCCATCACCATGGTCCACGCGACGCTGGCCCCGGGTGCGGAGCTCACGCTGCCGTGGCGGGAGGACTTCAACGGTCTCGCCTACGTCCTGGCGGGCAAGGGTGCGGTGGGCGCCGAGCGGCGTCCCGTCCGCATGGGGCAGACGGCCGTCTTCGGCGCCGGTTCCTCGCTGACCGTCCGCGCGGACGAGCAGCAGGACTCCCACACGCCGGACCTCGAGGTCGTGGTCCTGGGCGGACAGCCGATCCGTGAGCCGATGGCCCACTACGGGCCCTTCGTGATGAACACGCGGGACGAACTGCAGCAGGCCTTCGACGACTTCCAGAAGGGCCGACTGGGGACGATCCCGGCGGTGCACGGGATGTCCGAGGGCGGCCTGTAGAAGTCACCGAAGGCGGGGCCCGGGCAGACCGGGCCCCGGCTTCGGTGTCCAGGGCGCTGCGGCCCCGATCCGCTGTCCCTTGGCTGCCCCTGCTCTCGTTATCCGAACATGCCGGGCTGGTAGTCCCCGGCGGGCTGCTGGACGATGACGTTCAGGCGGTTGTATGCGTTGATGACGGCGATGAGGGCCGCCAGGGCGACGAGCTGTTCCTCGTCGTAGTGCTTGGCGGCGTTCGCCCAGGCCTCGTCCGTGACGCCGCCGGCCGCGTCGGCGATGCGGGTGCCCTGCTCCGTCAGCTCCAGGGCGGCGCGCTCGGCGTCGGTGAACACCTTGGCCTCCCGCCAGGCCGCGATCAGGTGGAGGCGGGTCGAGGTCTCCCCGGCGTGCGCGGCGTCCTTGGTGTGCATGTCGGTGCAGAAGCCGCAGCCGTTGATCTGACTGGCGCGGATCTTCACCAGTTCCTGCGTCGCGGCCGGCAGGGTCGTGTCGGAGACCACCTTCCCCGCCGAGTTGATGTGCTTCAGGAACTTGCCTGCGACGGGGTTGCCGAAGAGGTTGAGTCGAGCGTCCATGGTGAACTCCTGGGTGGTGGCTGGCGGTTACACCTCCTTGACGGCACCGCTCACCAAGATGTGACAGGCGCGAATGTGACGTGCGTCTCCTCGCCGCGCGGCAGGCGACGCCTGCGTGGACCACCCGTTCCACGACTCGTGCTACGCCTCGTGGGTTTCGAACAGCTCGAACCAGATGCTCTTGCCCTCGCCCCGCGGATCCACCCCCCACACATCCGCGAGCAGCTCGATCAGCACCAGTCCGCGGCCGGACGACGCCAGCTCACCCGGTCTGCGCTTGTGGGGGAGGTCGTCGCTGGTGTCCGTGACCTCGACGCGCATCCGGCGTCCGCCCGGCTCGCCCCGTACCTCGGCCAGCAGGAGGGCGTCCGCGTCGGTGTGGACCAGGACGTTGGTCAGCATCTCGGAGAGCAGCAGCACCGCCGAGTCGATCTGGTCCTGCGACGCCCAGTCGTGCAGCAGCTCCCGCAGCTGTTGCCGGGCCACCGCCACCCGTTCCGGTTCGGCCTGGGCGACCGAGAGCATCGTGCGGCGGACCCGTGGGCGTACGGCGACGGTGTCGCCGCAGCCGCAGCCCTCGCCCTGTCGGCACAGCAGCAGGACGGCTATGTCGTCCTCGCGGCGGTCGGCCAGGGGGCCGATGGTGTGGTGGGAGGAGGGGCCGTGCACGGCCTGGACCAGGGCGTCGGCCAGGGTTTCCAGGTCGCCCTCGTGGTCCTCCAGGATCGTGCGGATGCGCTTCCAGCCGGTCTCCATGTCGTGGCCGCCGGTCTCGATGAGGCCGTCGGTGCACAGCAGCAGGGTCTCCGAGGGTTCGAGGGTGATCCGGGTGGTGGGGTAGTCGGCGTCGGGATCGATGCCCAGGGGGAGGCCGCCTGCCGTGGGGCGGGTCAGAACCGTGCCGTCCGCCATGCGGATCGCGGGGTCGGGGTGGCCGGCGCGGGCGACGTCCAGGATGCCGGTGGTGGGGTCGGCCTCCACGTACAGGCAGGTCGCGAAGCGGAGGTCGGTGGCGTCGGTGTCGCCGTACGTCATGCCGTGCAGGAAGCGGGAGGCGCGGGAGAGGACCGCGTCGGGGCGGTGTCCCTCCGAGGCGTACGCCCTGAGCGCGATGCGGAGCTGGCCCATCAGGCCGGCCGCGCGGACGTCGTGGCCCTGGACGTCGCCGATGACCAGGGCGAAGCGGCCGCCCGGCAGGGGGATCATGTCGTACCAGTCGCCGCCGACCTGGAGGCCGCCGCCGGTGGGGACGTACCGGGCGGCGATGCTCATGCCCGGTATTCGGGGGCCGAGGGTGGGGAGCATGGAGCGCTGGAGGCCGTCCGTGAGCTCCCGCTCCGACTCCGCCACGCCCGCCCGGGAGAGGGCCTGGGCGAGCATGCGGGCCACCGTCGTCAGGACCGAGCGCTCGTCCGGTGTGAAAGCCACCGGATACGTGAAGGCCGCCATCCAGGCGCCCATCGTGCGGCCGGCGACGGTCAGCGGCAGGAAGGCCCAGGACCGGCGGCCGAAGTGCCGGGCGAGCGGCCAGGTGACGGGGTAGCGGGACTTGTAGTCCTCGGGGGAGGAGAGGTAGACGGCGCGGCCGGTGCGGGCCACCTCGGCGGCGGGATAGTCGGTTTCGAGGGACATCTGGGAGAAGGGGTTCTCGTCGCCGGGCTGGTGGCCGTGGTGGCCGATGATCGTCAGGCGGTCGCCGTCGACGCCGAAGACGGCCAGGCCGTCCGGGGAGAAGCCCGGCATGGCCAGGCCCGCGGCGACCCGCAGGACCTCGGCCGTGGAGCGGGCCTCGGCCAGGGCGCGGCCCGCGTCCAGCAGGAACGCCTCGCGGGAGCGGCGCCAGTCGCCGGTGACGGCGGTGCGTCCGGCGGGTGTGCCGGGCCTGGGCTCGGTGACCTCCTGGAGGGTGCCGATCAGCTCGTAGACCTTCCGCGCCGGGTCGAAGGACGGCTTGGAGCGGCTGCGGACGACGCGGACGACCTGCCCCTCGGGGTCCATGATCCGCACGCGCACTTCGGCGAGGGTGTCCTCGGCGACGGCGAGCTGGATCACTCCGGTGATCTCGTTCCAGTCGACGGGGTGGAGCCGGGCCCGGGTCTGGGCTTCCGTGAGGACGGTCTCCTCGGCGGGCAGCCCGAGCAGCCGGGCTGCCTCGGCGTCGACCGTGACCAGTCCGGTGGCGGTGTCCCAGTGCCACAGGCCGGTCGCGAGGACGGCGAGAACCTCCCCCACGGCGGGCAGAGGCTCGCCATTGCGCATTGCCCCACCTTAAGAAGACGAGGGCGAGGAGTGCCACTGATCACCGGGCTCTTAATGGTGGGGAGGTGATCGCGAGGTGGCCGGTACCCTTGGGAGGTCCGGGCACCGGGCCCCGGAGATTCCCGATCAGCGAAGGCTGGATGAACGACGATGCATCGGTACAGGTCCCACACCTGCGGCGAGCTCCGCGCCTCTGACGTCGGCACCGACGTCCGGCTGAGCGGCTGGCTGCACAATCGGCGCGACCTGGGCGGCATCCTCTTCATCGATCTGCGCGACCACTACGGCATCACGCAGCTGGTGGCCCGCCCCGGCACCCCGGCGTACGAGGCCCTCGACAAGGTCTCCAAGGAGTCCACGGTCCGCGTCGACGGCCGCGTTGTTTCACGTGGAACCGAGAACGTGAACCCGGACCTCCCGTCCGGCGAGATCGAGGTCGAGGTCGGCGAGGTCGAGCTGCTCGGCGCGGCCGCCCCGCTGCCCTTCACGATCAACGCCGAGGACGGGGTCAACGAGGAGCGGCGTCTGGAGTACCGCTTCCTGGACCTGCGCCGCGAGCGCATGCACCGCAACATCCTGCTGCGTACGTCGGTCATCTCCGCGATCCGCCACAAGATGACGGCGCTGGGCTTCAACGAGATGGCGACGCCGATCCTGTCCGCCACCTCCCCCGAGGGCGCCCGCGACTTCGTGGTCCCCTCCCGCCTGAACCCGGGCAAGTTCTACGCCCTCCCCCAGGCCCCGCAGCAGTTCAAGCAGCTGCTGATGATCTCCGGCTTCGACCGCTACTTCCAGATCGCGCCCTGCTTCCGCGACGAGGACGCCCGCGCGGACCGCTCGCCGGGCGAGTTCTACCAGCTCGACGTGGAGATGAGCTTCGTCGAGCAGGAGGACGTGTTCCAGCCGATCGAGAAGCTCATGACCGAGCTGTTCGAGGAGTTCGGGAACGGCCGTCATGTGACGTCCCCCTTCCCGCGCATCCCGTTCCGCGAGGCGATGCTGAAGTACGGCTCCGACAAGCCGGACCTGAGGGCCCAGCTGGAGCTGGTCGACATCACCGACATCTTCGAGGGCTCGGAGTTCAAGGCCTTCGCCGGCAAGCACGTGCGTGCCCTTCCGGTGCCGGACGTCTCCGCGCAGCCCCGCAAGTTCTTCGACCAGCTCGGCGACTTCGCCGTCTCGCAGGGTGCCAAGGGCCTGGCCTGGGTGCGCGTGACCGAGGACGGCTCGCTGACCGGCCCGATCGCGAAGTTCCTCACCGAGGAGAACGTCGCCGAGCTGACCAAGCGGCTGTCGCTCGCCGCCGGTCACGCCGTGTTCTTCGGCGCGGGTGAGTTCGACGAGGTCTCGAAGATCATGGGCGCGGTGCGGGTCGAGGCCGCCAAGCGTGCCGGGCACTTCGAGGAGAACGTCTTCCGGTTCTGCTGGATCGTCGACTTCCCGATGTACGAGAAGGACGAGGAGAGCGGCGCGATCGACTTCTCGCACAACCCGTTCTCGATGCCGCAGGGCGGTCTGGAGGCCCTGGAGACCCAGGACCCGCTGGACATCCTGGGCTGGCAGTACGACATCGTCTGCAACGGCGTCGAGCTGTCCTCGGGCGCGATCCGGAACCACGAGCCGGAGATCATGCTCAAGGCCTTCGAGATCGCCGGCTACGACCGGGAGACCGTCGAGGAGAAGTTCGCCGGCATGCTGCGCGCGTTCCGCTTCGGCGCCCCGCCGCACGGCGGCATCGCGCCCGGCGTCGACCGCATCGTGATGCTGCTGGCCGACGAGCCGAACATCCGCGAGACGATCGCCTTCCCGCTCAACGGCAACGCCCAGGACCTGATGATGGGCGCGCCGACGGAGCTGGAGGAGGCGCGGCTGCGGGAGCTGCACCTGTCGGTGCGCAAGCCGCAGCCGAAGTAGTCCGCTTCGTGGTCACTCGGTAGTGCGCTGAGTGGTTCGCTTCGCGAAGGGGCCCGAAACCGACGTCGGTTTCGGGCCCCTTCGCATGGGCTGGGGAAACCACAGTCCGCTCCCACGTCTTTGACAGCCTTCTTACCTAGTTTCCCTGCTCATGACGGGAAACCAGACAACCCAAGGGCCGAAACACAAGCAGGATCTGACGCGTCGTAAGGTCGTCGTGGCGGGTGGCGCGGCGGTGGCCGCCGTGGGCGTGGGCGGTGCCCTCGCCATGACGGCCTCCGCGGACGAGTCGACGGCGGGCGCGACCGCGACCTCGACCGTGTCCAGCACGTCGAGCAGCGCGGAGGTCTGCTACAAGCTCACCTCGGAGACCACCGAGGGCCCCTACTACATCGACGCCGACAAGATCCGCCGGGACACCACCGAGGACAAGGAGGGCATCCCGCTCACCCTCACCCTCAAGGTGATCGACTCCGAGACCTGCAAGCCGATCGGCAACGCCGCCGTCGACATCTGGCACTGTGACGCGCTGGGCATCTACTCCGGCTACGAGAGCCTGTCGACCGGCGGTGGCGGAACCGCTCCGACCGGCGCCCCCTCGGGCGAACCCACCGGCACCCCGACGGGCGAGCCGCCGTCGGGCGCACCGTCTGGCGGCCCCGGCGGCGGTGGCGGGGTTCACGAGGAGCCCACCGACGACGAGCGCTACCTGCGTGGCACCTGGAGGACGGACAAGCAGGGCCGGGTCACGTTCAAGACGATCTTCCCGGGTTGGTACCGCGGCCGCTGTGTCCACATCCACACCAAGGTGCATGTGGACGGCGAGTGGACGGACGCCGGTTACGAGGGCGGACACGCCTGCCACACCGGCCAGTTCTTCTTCGACGAGGCGTCGGTGCTCGCCTCCGCCGAGGTCGAGCCGTACTCCACCAGCACCACCGAGCGCACCACGCTCACCGAGGACACCATCTACGACCAGAGCGGCACCCAGGGTGGTCTCCTCAAGCTGAAGTACGACAAGAAGAACATCGCCAAGGGCGTCGTCGGCTCCATCACGGTGGGCGTAGCGCCGGACGAGACGAACGACGGCACCTGATCGCTGCCGCCCCGGGTCAATGGGTCGCGGTGTTCGCGTACATGAACATTTGCTCAACCCATTGACCCGGAAGATCGGCCTCCGTAACGTCCCCCAGTGCCCGCGTACGTGATTGCAGTTCACGTATGTGCACCACGAGGGAGACAACGATGTCAGAAGTCGTGTCAGAGGTCGTGACACCCGACGCCGAAAGCCGAGCAGTCGGCAAGTTCCTGCGTCGCATGCTGCCGATCCTGGTCCTGATGCTGCTGGTCAATCAGATGGACCGGACGAACGTCGGCTTCGTGCAGGACGAGTTGCGGGCCGATGTGGGGGTGAGTGCCACCGCGTACGGTCTCGGCGCCGGACTCTTCTTCATCGGGTACGCGCTGTTCGAGGTGCCGAGCAACATGCTCCTGGAGCGGTTCGGGGCCAGGGTCTGGCTCACCCGCATCATGATCACCTGGGGTCTGGTGATCGTGGCGATGTGCTTCATCCACAACGTCGCGGTGTTCTACGCCCTCCGTTTCCTCCTCGGCGTCGCGGAGGCCGGCTTCTTTCCCGGCGTGCTCCTCTACTTCACCCAGTGGCTGCCCGACTCCAGCCGGGGCCGGGCGAGCGCGATCTTCCTCGGCGGTTCGGCCACCGCGTACATCGTCACGGGACCGATCACCGGAGCCCTGCTGGAGCTGCACGGCGCGGGCGGATTCGCCGGCTGGCGCTGGATGTTCGCCCTGGAGGGCGCCTTCTCGATCCTCGTCGGGATCGTCGCCGGATTCTTCCTCGTCTCCCGCATCGAGGACGCCCGCTGGCTCACGCGCGAGGAGAAGGCGGCGCTGAGCGCGGCGGTCGACCGTGACAAGGAAGCCCGCAGCCGAGCCCCCCGGGTCTCGCGGCTCAAGCTCCTGTTCCACCCCCAGGTCGCCCTGCTGACCGGCGTCTTCTTCGCGATGGCGCTCACCGGCTACGCGATCACCTTCTGGCTGCCCAGCCTGGTCGACGACATCGGCGGGCTGTCGTCCTTCCAGGTCGGGCTGCTCACGGCCGTACCGTGGATCTGCGCCGTGATCGCGATGTACACGGTGAGCCACTTCACCGACGGCGCCCCGGACCGCCGCCCCTATCTGGCGATCGCCCTGGTCCTGTCGGCCGTGGGCACCTTCCTCGCCACTCTCGGCTCCCCGTGGTTCGGGCTCGCCGCCCTCACGCTCGCCGCGGTCGGCGGGAAGTGCGCGGCCACCCTGTACTGGCCGATGGCCCAGTCCGGACTCGACCTCAAGGTCGCGGCGCCCGGCCTGGCCGTGGTCAACTCCATCGGAAACCTGGGCGGTTTCGTCTCCCCCACGCTCTTCGGCTACCTCAAGGACACGACCGGCAGCACGAACGGCGGCCTGTACACGCTCTCCGCCGCGTCGCTCCTCGCGGTGATCGGGGTGGTCTTCATCAGGAACACCCGCGGGAGGTCCGACGCCCTGCCGCGGACCGCGCCGGAGACGAGCGCACAGCGGCCCGTCGTGTCCTGAGCAACGCGAAGGCGCCCGGGGTGAACCGCACCCCGGGCGCCCGCATTCACGAACTCACAGTTCACGAAAGCGACTTGTAGCCGCTCCAGCCGGTGGCGATGGTCGCCCGCGCCCCGAACGACCCCTTGCCGTCCCCGCTGTTGCGGAACAGGTTGCCGCCGCTGTCGCGGGAGACGATGTCGGCCTTGCCGTCGTCGGTGATGTCGCCGACGCCGACGATTACGTTGTACGAGCCGCCCCAGTTCGCGAACAGCTGGGTGCGGGCGCCGAAGGTGCCGTTGCCCTTGCCGTAGTAGCGGTACAGGGTGTTCGCCTTGTCCTGGGCGAGCAGGTCGCCGATGCCGTCGCCGTTGAGGTCGCCGACGCCCACGATCTTCTTGTACGTCTTCCAGTTGTCGTAGAGCTTCACGCGGGCGGACAGCTTGCCGGTGCTGGTGCCCTCGTAGAGGTAGACCGTGCCGGTGGACGTGTTGCGGGCGATCAGGTCCGGGCGGCCGTCGCCGCTGACGTCGCCGGGCGAGGTGAGGACGTCGTACTGGGTCCAGCCGCCGGTGGGGAGGGTCGTGTACGACGTCGACGGTGTGACCGCCTTGCCGCAGCCCGGCTTGTACAGGCGCAGGGCGCCGCTGCCGTACCGCACCAGGACGTCGTTGCAGCGGTCGCCGCTCAGGTCCCCGAAGGGGATCGCCTTGACCGAGGTCGCCCACCCCGTGCCGGTGTACTTGGAGTTGACCTTGCCCGTTCCGGTGCCGCTGTGGAAGGTCAGGCCGCCGGAGGAGTTCAGGGTGAGCAGGTCGCCGCGGCCGTCCGGGCCGTCGGGGCTGGTGAAGTCGCGCGGTACCGGCGCGCCCCGGGTCAGGAAGCCCTCGCCGGACTTCACCGTGACCGGGACCGAGGTGCCCAGACCGGTTGCCTTCAGCGTCCAGGTGAACCAGCCGTTGGCGAAGTAGGCGCCGTTCGCCGTCTTGCCGTTCCAGTTCGCCGACACCCAGGCCGAGGCCGCCGCGCCGGTGATCGTGCGGGTCGTCCTGCCGGTCGCACCGCTCTGGACCGAGGTGAAGGTGAGGGACCAGGACGTGACGGGGCGGGACAGGAGCCACCGGCCGGCCCAGGCGGTGGACGAGGAGGTCGGTGAGACGTAGCCGGCGGCGTCCGTCTCGAAGGCCGTCGGCGCGGACGGCGTGACGCCGGTCGTGGCGATGTGCGTCTGCTCGAACGAGTCGAACCAGGCGACCAGGCCCGTGTACTCGTCGACCGTCCACCGGTAGCGGCGGTCCACGGCGAGGCCGCTGTCGGGCAGGCCGGAGGCGATCACGCGGGTGGTGCCGGTGGCCGCGTCGGTGAGGATGAGCCGGTCGCCCTCGTGGTCGTGGCGGACGGTGAAGCCGTCGCCGAGCAGCACGTCACCGGGCTGCACGGCGACCGACGTACCGGCCCTGGTGTCGTACACGCCCGCCGAGGCCGTCCCGCAGGACCAGTAGACCCAGCGGCCCGCGGCCTGGAGCTCGCTCGGCACGCAGCCGAGCGAGGGGACCGTCACCGTGGCGAGGGTCTTGTCCTCGCTGAGGCTGTAGGAGGTGAGCTTGCCGGTGTCGGCGGCACTCCACAGCGTGGAGCCGTTCAGGGCGGCGGCGCGTATCGAGCGCTTCAGCTTCTGCCCCTGGTTGAACTCTCCGACGTACTGCGCCGGGGTGGCGCCGCCGGAGTTGTAGACGGCGTAGTCGTCGGAGACGTCGACGATGGAGCCGCCCTCGGTGTGGAACTCCAGGGGGTTGTTGCCGATGGACATCAGCCGGTCGGCGTTCTCCAGCCCGCTGCCGCCCTCGTCGCCGTCGGAGTACGTGTTGAGGTAGACGTCCCTGGGGCCGTCGCCGTAGTTGGCCCACATCGCCGAGCAGGTCGTGTTCGCGTACGGGCACGTCGGGTAGACCGAAGAGCTTTCCGTGGCGGCGGACGCGGTCAGCTCGGTGCCGCCGTTCGTGGTGAGCGTACGGACGGAGGTGGTGTCCGAGCCGCCGTTCGGGTTGTCCTCGGCGACGCGCAGGCTGCCGCGGCTGAGCGCGAGCCCGGTCTTGTCGTTCTCGTACGGCGGCACCTTGGACAGCTTCCTCAGCTGCGGGGCGCCGTCGGGGCCCACGGACACGCGCTGCACCCACCAGTCGGCCGCGGTGGTGCCGCCGGTGACGAGGGCGCCGCCGTCGGGGGTCGCCAGCGGGGTGCCGTACGAGGCGGTCAGCAGGGTCTTGGTGGTGCCGTCGGTCAGGGAGACGGCCTTGACGCCGGGGGCGCCGGTCAGAACCAGCCAGTTGCCGACCAGGACGGGAACGGGGGAGACGGTGGTCTCCTCGCCGGCCACCGGGACCGTCTCCTCGGCGGTGAGGTCGGCGCGCGGCTTGAGGTGCAGTCCGGCGGCCTGCGTGTACCAGCCGACGCGGTCGTCGGTGAGGACGAGTTCCGGCAGCGCCTCAAGGCCGGTGAAGACCGGGGTGAGCTGCGTGGTGGCGAAGTCGAGGTAACTGACGGTGTACGACGACAGGTCGCCGTTCTCGTCGCGGACACGGTAGGCCAGCAGGGAGCCGTTCGCGTCGCCGGTGCGCGCGGACACGCCGGCCCCGTCGGCCGGGAAGCCGGTGACGACACGGTCGCGCTGCTTACCGTCGACGAGGTCGACGAGGTGCAGCCAGTAGCCCTCCAGCGTTGTGCCGTCGACGACGCCGTTCGACTCGACCGTGACGGTCGTCTCGCCGTACGTACCCACGCGGCCGGCCGACTGCCTCAGATCGACGGTCCGCAGGGCGCTGCCGTCCGGGCTCCACAGCGACACCGGGTCGCCGTAGGTGCGGTCCGGCAGCGCCACCGTGTCGGCGCCCTGCCCGAACACGCCCGAGGCGCAGCGCAGGGAGATGTCCCAGCAACTGGTGGTGGTCGGCTTGTAGACCCCGGACGGTCCCTCGACGGTGACGGTGCTGCCGTCCTCGTAGTCCGTCCAGAGCAGGCCCCCGACCGCCGCCTGCCGGTGCAGGAAGCCGGTCTCGCCCGCCGCCAGCAGCCGGTCGCTGCGCCGCGTCTCGATGCGCGGGTCGTCCAGGACGATCTCGGCGGTGCCGGCCGCGGCGGTGGCGGCCGTTGTGGCGGCTTGAGCGGCGCCGCCGCCGTCCTCCGTACCGGAGAACAAAGTGATGGATCCGGCCGCCACGGCGACCGCGAGCGCGGAGACGAGAGCGGCACGACCGCCCCGTCTCGGGGCGTGTCTGCCCACGTGAAGTTCCCTCCCCCGCGAGGGCCCCCGCCCTCGCACAAGTGGCCGGATGCTATCAGGGGGCGGGGGCGTGTCCGCGCAGGTGAAGGGGCAGGGCGGGTGCTGAACGCCTGGTCTAGGCGGCGACGCGGGTGACGCCGAAGATCAGGGTGCGGCGACCGACGTCGTAGTGGACGGTCCCGGTGGTCTTCAGCAGGTCGTCCAGGACATCGGCGTCGTCGACGTCGACGGTCAGCACTTCCTCCCAGGCGCCCTCGTCGAGCACGAGCTGCAGGGTGAACGTGCCGCGTGCGCCCGCGTCGCCGGCGACCCAGCTGAACTGGTAGTGGCTGAGCTGACGGACCTTGATGCTTTCGTCCGTGAGGGGCTGGCTGATGGTGCCCATGACGTCCTCCTCATGCGCTGATCAACGAGATCCTGCGGTGCGTGTCGGGGCGGGTCCGGCGGGACCAGCGGGTCCAGGAGGATCCCGTCATCGGTCACCCTGGCCGGTCTCGGTCTCGGTCTCGTCAGTGCGATCGATCTCGATCCGCTCCTTGCGGACCTCGCCATGAACGGTTTCCTCCTCGGTACGCTCCTCGGTACTCAGCCGGACGCGTTCGACGGGAACGGCCTCCGTCTGAACGACGGGGCGCTCTTCGTGGAGGGTCACCTCGTGCTCGGCCTCGGAGATGTCGGAGCCGGACATGGCCGCGTCCCGGTTGGCGTCGGTGATCGGCTCGCGCTCGACGCGGACTTCTTCGTGGCGCACGGGAACGGTCTGCTGGACCTCCTCGGTGACCACGTACTTGCGCAGGCGTGCCCGGCCAGTCTCTCGGCGTTCGACACCGACGTGCATCTGCTCCTCGGAGCGCGTCATCGCGTCGTCGCCGCCAGGCCGTGTCCCGGTAGCGGTCCTGGCCTGCCCGGTGGTGTCGGTTCCGGTGCGTGCCCGGCCGCCTTCGTGGGGCTGCTCGGCCTGCTGCCAAGCGGTGTCCCAGTCGATGCCGTAGTGCTCGTAGAGGCGGTGTTCTTCCTGTTCGGACAGATGTCCGCCGGCGTCGACGTCGACGTTCGGCGCGTCCTTGACCGTGTCCCTGGCGTAGGGCACCTCCAGGTGGTCCTCCACCACGGTCCCGTCGTGGATCGGCACGAACGACTCGCTGGTGCCGAACAGGCCGGTCTTCACGCTCACCCATTCGGGCTCACCGGTCACGTCGTCCAAGAAGACGTGCTTGGCTTCACCGATCTTGTTGCCTGCCACGTCGTGGACGGGGTGATCCAGAACGGTGGATATCTGGTCGCGAGTGATCATTGGCGCTCTCCTTGCTCCTGTCGTTCCCTACGCGTAACCACTCGCTGCCACGGCAAAAGCGGAAAATCACGAAAAAGTGGAAATGTTCCAACAAGCCGGGAGGCCGCACGCTCACCGCCGGTCGCCGGTCGCCGGTCGCCGGTCGCCGGTCGCCGGTCGCGATCAGCGTGTGCCGCCGGACATTAGGAACGCCCTTTTAAGGCAGCTCACAGACGCTTCACAGAAGCCTCCCCGACTGTCGTCCCATGACCTCAACGGCCGTGAACCAACTGGTGTTGGTCGCCTGCGACCTCGTCGCAGTCTCCGTACTCACCTTCGGCGTCTTCTTCCCGCGTCACCACCGCCGGGACCTCGTCGCCGCGTTCCTCGGTGTCAAGATCGGCGTGCTCTCCGTGGCGATGACGCTCAATTCCACGTCGGTCGGGATCGGCTTAGGGATGGGCCTGTTCGGGGTGCTGTCGATCATCCGGCTGCGGTCGTACGAGATCGCCCAGCACGAGATCGCGTACTACTTCTCCGCCCTGGCGATCGGACTGCTCGGCGGACTGCCGCAACACGCGACCGTGCTGACCACCGCGCTGACTCTGCTGATCGTCGGCACGATGTACGTCGGCGACCACCCCGCCTGTTCGCCCGGCACCGCACGCGCGTCCGCCGCGTTCTCTTCGGTACGGCGGGAGGCGGGAGCTGAGCCATAAGGCGTGGGCGGCAGCAGGACGCTGAAGTGACAGGGGAGGGTGTCGGGTTGGGTGGACTTTTCCTTGTTCACATCACTGAGCGTGGCCGTGCGTGCTTACCGTGAACAGTGACGACGCCGATGCGTACGGTGACCGTCCGGAGCTTGTCCGCTGATGTCCGGGCTGTCGGTACCGGCCGCAGGGGTACGTGCGTTGCGGCACGGAGGTACGACGGAGGGGTGCGGCATGTCGGTGGACGGCGAGGTGCGACGGCTCAAGAGCGAGGCGGACGAGCCGGGTTGGGAGGTCGACCCGGACGACGACTGGGGCGTGGCCGTCGTCGCGACCGTGGGGCGGCAGCTCAGGCTGCGGCGGGAGGCGGTGGGGATGCGGGCCGCCGAGTTCGGGGCGGCGGTGGGGTACGGGGAGGACCTGGTCTACAAGATCGAGGGCGGCAAGCGGATCCCTCGGGGCGAGTATCTGGACAGGGCGGACGAGGTGTTGGGGGCGGGTGGGTTGCTCTCGGCGATGAAGGAGGATGTGGCGAAGGTCCGGTATCCGAAGCAGGTACGGGACTTGGCGCAGATGGAGGCCAGATCGGTTGAGCTGGGCGTATACGTCGGGCTCAGCATCCACGGCTTGTTGCAGACGCCTGAACATGCGCGAGCCCTGTTCGAGGCCTGGCAGCCCGCGTACTCGCCCGAGGAGGTGGAGCGCATGGTGACCGCTCGTATGGCGCGGCAGGCCATCTTCGAGCGCTCGCCTGCACCCGCGCTGAGCTTCGTCCAGGAAGAGGCGACACTCCGCCGTCCCGTCGGAGGCACAATGGTGTGGCGTCAGCAGCTCGAACATCTGCTGGAGGTGGGGCGGTTGCGCAACGTCACGCTTCAGGTGATGCCAACGAACGCGGAGGCTCACCCAGGGCTCGACGGGAAGATCGAAGTGCTGAAGTTCGCGGACGGCACAGCGGTGGGCCGCTCCGACGGTGCATACAGCGGCCGGCCGACCTCCGATCCGAAGCAGTTGCGGATCCTGGAGCTGCGGTATGGCACCATCCGGGCCCAGGCTCTTACCCCACGGGAGTCGCTGGGCTTCATTGAGCAACTGCTGGGAGAGACATGATCCGCAAGGCTTCTGCCGTAGACAGCTCCGAGCTGGAGTGGTTCAAGAGCAGCTACAGCGACGGCCCTGACGGCAACTCCTGCGTCGAGATTGCCCTAGCCCCCGGCGCGGTGCACGTCCGCGACTCCAAGACCACGGGCGGGCCTCAGCTCGCGCTCGCGCCGGAAGCATGGGCGGGCTTTGTGGCGTACGCCTTGGAGAGCTGATCTCTCAACCGACAGCGCCAACCTTCTGGTTGAGCCTCGGCTCCCTCCGCATTCCTACTTCGTCACGAACTGCGTGAGGATCGCCTGCACCTCGTAGATGTCGACGCCCTTGGTGAAGGTCTTCTGGATCGGGACGGAGTTGCCCGAGACCCAGATCTTCAGCTCGGCGTCGAGGTCGAAGGCGCCGGCGGTTTCCACCGCGAAGTGGGTGATGCTGCGGAAGGGGATGGAGTGGTACTCCACCTTTTTTCCGGTGATGCCCTGCTTGTCGACCAGGAGCAGGCGGCGGTCGGTGAACAGGATGACGTCGCGCACCAGCTGGTACGCGGCCTGCACCTGCTCACCGGCGCCCAGCAGACGCGCGTAGTCCTGCTGCGCCTGGCCCGGGTCGACGGTGTGCGCGTTTCCGAACATGCCCATGGTGGATCCCCCCACTCGATCGGCTCATGTGCCCGGGTGCGTTCCGTTACGCCCCGGCTTCACGTGATCTTCGTATTGTGTACCGTCTGGTGGGTAAGTGTGTACAGGGGTGTGGGAGAAGTGATCGTGAGCGGCAACCCTTCCGGGGTCTGCGGCCACTGACGGGGTGACAGTACGTTCCACCACCCGTAAGGAACCTCCCTCGTGGCATCCCCCTCCCACCGTCGGTCCCTCCGCAAGCGGCGCACCCTCGTCGTCTCCGCCGCCGCCGTCGCGGCCGCCGCCCTCGGCACCTCCTTATTCGTGATGAACGCGAATGCCGAAGCCGTCGACCTGTTCCACCAGACGCTCGCGGCGAAGGACGGCTGGGCGTCCTCCGGCACCGGCACGACGGGTGGCGCCAAGGCGGACGCCGCGCACACCTTCACCGTCAGCACGCGTGCGGAGCTGGTGAAGGCGCTCGGTTCCGCCTCCGACACCACGCCGCGGATCATCAAGGTCAAGGGCACGATCGACGCCAACACCGACGACGCGGGCAAGAAGCTGACCTGTGCGAACTACGCGTCGGGCACCGGCTACTCGCTCTCCGCGTACCTGAAGGCGTTCGACCCGGCGACGTACGGCACCTCGAAGCTGCCCTCCGGCACCCAGGAGAGCGCCCGCGCCGCCGCCCAGTCCAAGCAGGCGAAGAACATCGTCTTCAAGGTGCCCGCCAACACCAGCATCGTGGGTGTGCCCGGCACGAAGGCCGGGATCAGCGGCGGCATGCTCCAGATCCAGAACGTGGACAACGTCATCGTCCGCAACCTCACCTTCGCCGCCACCGAGGACTGCTTCCCGCAGTGGGACCCGACCGACGGCGACGACGGCAACTGGAACTCGAACTACGACTCGGTCACCCTGCGCGGGGCGACCCACGTCTGGGCCGACCACAACACGTTCACGGACGCGCCGCACTTCGACAGCGCCAACCCGAAGTACTACGGCCGCGAGTACCAGATCCACGACGGCGCCCTCGACATCACCAAGGGCTCCGACCTCGTGACCGTCTCGCGCAACCAGTTCACCAACCACGACAAGACGATGCTGATCGGCAGCAGCGACACCGACAGCGTCGGCAAGCTGCGCGTCTCCATCCACCACAACGTGTGGAAGGGCATCATCCAGCGCGCCCCGCTGGCCCGCATCGGCCAGATCCACATCTACAACAACGTCTACGACACGACGACGCTGAACGGCTACGCGCCGCAGTACAGCATCAACTCCCGCGCCAAGGCCCAGGTTGTCGCGGAGAACAACCACTGGAAGGTCCCGGCCGGCGGCAAGGTCGCCAAGCTGCTCAGCGGCGACGGCACGGGATCGGTCGCGGGCGGCGGCAACCTCGTCAACGGCACGGCGACGGATGTCGTCGCCGCGTACAACGCCGCGAGCTCGAAGAAGCTGAAGACGACGGTGAACTGGACGCCGTCGCTCACGGCGGGGCTGGAGACCTCGGCGAAGAACCTGCTGACGTCGCTGGCGACGACGACGGGGGCCGGGGTGCTGTAGGGCACCGCCGAGTGCAGGGGGCTGGGAAGCGGTTGGCTTCCCGGTCCCTTTCTCTCTGCTGTGGCCCGACTTCCTCGTCCGGGGCCGAGAGGTCAGCCAGGCCAGGCAGAGACCACGTCCCCCGCCCCCCACATGAGCCCGACAGCGTCCTCGGTCACCGCCCCGGTCGTGCCCGAGAGCGAGACGACGGCGAGACCGGTGGTTCCCGGTGTGAAGCCGGGGACCTGGGCGGCACCTTGCACGAGGGCGGTCAGGTCGTGCTGGTCGAAGGGGGAGGCGAGCCACTTCACGGAGCCCGCGAAGAAGACCGTGCCCGCCACGGGCGAGCGGTCGGCGCCGACGAGGTCGATCTCCGGTGAGAACTGCCGGTTCCACCAGCCGCCGACGACTTCCGTGTCCGGCCAGGGGAACTCCCCCGCCGCCGCGGCCAGTTCCAGCGCCTGACGGACCAGGGGTTCGACGGCCCGTCCCCGCCAAGCCGCCCACCGTCGCTCGACCACCCGGTACGCGGCCTCGGGTCGACCACGCCGGGACAGCTCCTGCGCGGAGCGCATCGCGGCGAGGTACAGACGCAGATTGCTGTCGGCCACGCGGTAGAGAGCCGGTTTGCCGGGTCGGGTGGAGAGCGGTGGGTCCGATGCGAGGGCCCGCTTCTCGTCGGTGAGGCGCCGCAACAGCGGGGACAGTACGCCGGAGGGCAGGGCGCCGCTCTGGCTGCCGGCTGTCGCGGCGATGTTCGCGTGCGTGCGGTCTCCGCTGCCCACCGCCTCAAGGACACGGCGTGCCTGGTCCGGCGCCGGGAACTCGGCCATGAGAGCCGCTTCCGGGACGCCGAAGAGGGGCGAGGCCGGATCGGCGCACTCGGTCTTGACGAAGTCGAGCGCCGGAGTGCCGTGCGGCCAGGCCCGGAGGATGCCGGGCAGTCCGCCGGACACCAGGTGGGCATCGATCGCGTCGGCCGCGTCCAGTCCGAGTGCGCTTCCCACCTCGGCCGGATTGAGCGGACCGAGCACGAAGGAGTCGGCCCGGCCGTAGAAGGGCCGGTCGTAGGCGGTGAACCGCTCCATCATGTGCAGATCACTGCCGAGCAGCAGCAGAAGTACGGGTCGATCGGACAGCAACCGGTCCCAGGCGGTCTGCAGCGCGCCGTCGAACACGGGGTCCTGTTCGGAGAGCCAGGGCAGTTCGTCCACTACGACGATGCTGGGCGAGGCGGGCAGCACGGCGGCGAGGGTACGGAAGGCGTCGGACCAGTTGGTGGGGGCGGTCGCGGGCACGAGTTCCGGGTCGGCGGGAAGAGAGGACTCACGAAGTTCCGCCATGAAGTCGGCGATGCCCTCCACGGGCGAAGCACCTTTGGTCGCGGTGAAGAAGACGTACGGTCGTCCGGCCCGGTCGCAGAACTCCTGCACGAGCCGTGACTTCCCGACCTGACGCCGTCCCCGCATGGCGACCGCGACCCCGGCGCCGTCGCCGGTGACACGAGCGAGACGCTTGTGAAGGAGGTCCAGCTCGGCTTGACGGCCTACGAAAGGGGTGGGCATGGCACCTCCGACCTTAGGTAGATTCATTCTACGTAGATTGATTCTATCTACCCTCAGCGCCCTGAGCTGCTTGGAGGTGACGCCTCGCCGCCCTCCTCCACCAGTTGCGGGTCAGGTGACGTACCGGCCGTCCCACGGTTCTGCGAATTCCAGGCGGTCCGGGTAGAGCTCGGCCCAGGACTCGTCGTCCTCCTCGCGGATCACCAGGCCGAAACGGACGCCGTCGACGGTGAGCTGGAAGGGGCGGACGGCTATGTCCGTGTAGGAGCGGCGCGGCAGACTGCGCAGGAGTTTCGCCAGGTGGATGCGGGCGCGGCCGAGGACCGAGTCGTTGCCGTGCGGGGCGCGCTGCTGGTCGGCCCAGGTGCCCGCGCACCAGATCTCCGAGTCGCGGTAGTGGCCGTCGGCGTCGAAGGTGTGCAGTGCCACGTAGAGGCGTTTGTGCTCTTCCCAGCCCTCGTCGGGACGGAAGCCCTCGGGGAAGGCGTACGTGATCGACGCCAGGAACTGGCCGTCCGCGTACCGGCCGATGGACTCGGTGTGACGCCTGGGCGCGTAGGCGATCGGAATGACCTCGGGTACTGCCATTGCCATGGCGGAAACCATACGGGTGGTCGGGGACATTCCGGCAGGGGGTAGGGGTACGGGCGAGGCCCGGGAAGCGGTGTGCTTCCCGGGCCCTGCGCCGATGGGCGCGCTACGCCGTCGGCTTCTCCTCCAGGCGCGGGAAGAGGACCGCGCCCTTGGTGACCGTCGTACCGGCCGGAAGCCTGCCCCACTCGCCGGCCTCCTGGACCTTCTGGTCCGCGAGGGCGCCGAGGGAGGTCCCGGCGCCGAGCGAGTCCCAGAGCTTCTGGGAGGTGTCCGGCATGACCGGGTTCAGGAGGACCGCGGCCGCGCGGAGCGACTCCGCGGCCGTGTAGAGGATCGTGGCCAGGCGGGCCTTGCCCTCGTCACTCGTGTCCTTCGCGACCTTCCACGGCTCCTGCTCCGTGATGTAGCCGTTGACCTGCTTGACGAAGTCGAAGACGGCCAGGATGCCGCCCTGGAAGTCCAGCTCCTCGCCGATCTTCCGGTCGGCTTCGACGACCGCCTTCGCCAGGCCGTCCTGGACCGCCTTCTCGGCCTCGCCGGACGCGGTCGCCTCGGGCAGGGCGCCGTCGAAGTACTTGCCGACCATGGCCGCGACGCGCGAGGCGAGGTTGCCGTAGTCGTTCGCCAGCTCGCTCGTGTAGCGGGCGGAGAAGTCCTCCCACGAGAAGGAGCCGTCCTGGCCGAAGGCGATCGCGCGCAGGAAGTACCAGCGGTACGCGTCCACGCCGAAGTGCGAGGTCAGGTCCTGCGGCTTGATGCCGGTCAGGTTGGACTTCGACATCTTCTCGCCGCCGACCATCAGCCAGCCGTTCGCGGCGATCTTGCCGGGCAGGGGCAGACCCTGTGCCATGAGCATCGCGGGCCAGATCACCGCGTGGAAACGGAGGATGTCCTTGCCGACCAGGTGGACGTCGGCCGGGAAGGTCTCCTCGAACTTCTGCTGGTTCTCGTTGTAACCGACCGCCGTGGCGTAGTTCAGCAGCGCGTCGATCCACACGTAGATCACGTGCTTCTGGTCCCACGGGATCGGGATGCCCCAGTCGAACGTCGAGCGGGAGATCGACAGGTCCTGCAGGCCCTGGCGGACGAAGTTCACGACCTCGTTGCGCGCGGACTCCGGCTGGATGAAGCCCGGGTTCGCCTCGTAGTGGGCGAGGAGCTTGTCGCCGTACTCGCTCAGCTTGAAGAAGTAGTTCTCCTCGCTGAGGATCTCCACCGGCTTCTTGTGGATCGGGCACAGCTTCTGACCCGCGAAGTCACCCTCGCCGTCGAGCAGCTCGCCCGGGAGCTTGTACTCCTCGCAGCCGACGCAGTACGGGCCCTCATAGCCGCCCTTGTAGATCTCGCCCTTGTCGTACAGGTCCTGGACGAACTCCTGGACGCGGTCCGTGTGCCGCTTCTGCGTGGTGCGGATGAAGTCGTCGTTCTCGATCTCCAGGTGCTCCCAGAGGGGCTTCCAGGCCTCCTCCACGAGCTTGTCGCACCACTCCTGCGGGGTCACCCCGTTCGCGTCCGCGGTACGCATGATCTTCTGACCGTGCTCGTCCGTGCCGGTGAGGTACCACACCTTCTCGCCGCGCTGACGGTGCCAGCGCGTGAGCACGTCCCCTGCGACGGTCGTGTAGGCGTGGCCCAGGTGAGGAGCGTCGTTGACGTAGTAAATGGGGGTCGAGACGTAGTACGCCTTCGCCCCCTGCTTCTCGGTTCCAGTGGCCGCCATGCCCGAAATCCTACTGGGCTCGCGAAGGTCGACTCACATGCGTTTCGGGGGGTGGACCGGAGATCCGGACCGGAGATCCGGGCCGGAGATCCGTCCACCCCCCCGAGGCGGCTGCGGGGCTACGGGCGCCAGGTGGCCAGTACGCCTTCGTAGAGCTCGGCGTCCGTGAGCTCGCGCGGGGTCGGGCCCGCGTGGAAGAAGGACGTGTTGCCCGTCTTCAGCTTGCGGAGGTAGTCGAAGGCCTTGTTGTCCTGCTCGCCGAAGGCGACGAAGGAGAAGAAGACCGTGGGGTGGTTCTTCGCGGCGTCCGTGAGGGACTGGGTGGCGGGGGTCTTGGCGTCGGGGGCGCCGTCCGTCTGGAAGACGACCAGAGCGGGGGTGCCGGGGGCTGCTTCCCGCGCGTGGTGGGTGACGACTGCCTCGACGGCGGCGTGGTAGCTGGTACGGCCCATGCGGCCGAGGCCGGCGTGCAGCTCGTCGATCTTGTTGTCGTGGTCGGTGAGGGTCAGCTCGCCGGTGCCGTCGAGTTCCGTCGAGAAGAAGACGACGTGGACCTTGGCCTCGGGGTCGAGGTGGGCGGCGAGGGCGAGGGTCTGCTCGCCGAGGGCCTGGGCGGAGCCGTCCTTGTAGTACGGGCGCATGGACGCGGAGCGGTCGAGGACGAGGTAGACCTTGGCACGGGTGCCGGTGAGGTTGCTGTCCTTGAGGGTGGTGTCGGCGGCCTCGTAGGCGGTGCGGAGGGTGGCGGGCACGGTGGCCTCGGCCTCGGCTTCGCCTTCGGCCTCGGTGTTCCCACCCGCACCACCCGTGCTGCTTTCGTCGTCGGCTGCGAGTGGCCCCTGTGGGGCTTCCTCGCCGTCGGCGGCCGGCGGTTCGGGGGTGGAGACCGGCTCGGGGGCCGAGGGCTCCTCCGCGACCGGCTCCGGCTGGGGCTCCGGCTCCGGCTCCGGGGACGCCTCCGGCTCGGGTTCGGGGCTGACCTCGGCGGTCGGCTCCGGCTCCGGCTCGACGATCGGCTCGGGCTCCGGCTCGGGGGTGACCTCCGCGGCCGGCTCGGGCTCGGGCTCCGGAGTGACCTCCGCGGCCGGCTCGGGCTCGGGCTCGGGAGTAACCTCCGCGACCGGCTCCGGCTCCTCGACGGCCACCGGTTCGGCGGCGGGCTCCGGCTCCGGGGCTGCCTCCACAACCGGCTCCGGCTCGGGAGTCGCCTCGGCGGTCGGCTCAGCGGCCGGCTCCGGCTCCGGCTCGATCACCGGCTCGGGCTCGGGCTCGGGAGTGGCCTTCGCGACCGGCTCCGGCTCCTCGGCGGCCTCGACGGCCGGCTCTTCGACGGCCACCGGTTCCGCGGCGGCTTCCGGCTCCGGCGTGACCTCCGCGACCGGCTCCGGCGTCTGCACCACCGGCTCCGGCGTCGGCTCCTCGGCGACCGGCGTCTGCACCACCGGCTCCGGCGTCGGCTCCTCGGCGACCGGCGTCTGCACCGGCTCCGGCGTCGGCTCCTCGGCGACCGGCGTCTCCGTCGATTCCGCCGGCTTCGGTACGGCCACCTTGTCGAAGGCCGCCGCGACGAGGTCGTGCTCGTCCTTCGTGGACAAAGTGGACTCGGTGGACGGTGTGGATGGTGTGGACGGCGTCGACGTGCGCGGTTCCGGGACCGTCGCCGTCGGCTGCGGGTCCGGGGTCGGCTCCGTTGCGGGGGCCGGTACCGTCGGCGCGGCCTCCTGCGAGGCAACCTCGGTTTCCTGCGAAGGGGCGGTGGTGTGCCCCTTGCGTGACCGGCCGAACGCGTTCCGCAGGAGAGTGAGAATGCCCATGTGCGCAACCCTTCGCATGAGTTGTAGCCCGTCAATCCCTGGCCAGGACGGACACGTAAGGTTAGCGGCCCCGGAAGGCGATCTTGGGCAGGGGCGGGTCACGCGAAGCAGGAGACGTCAAGAGGGCATATCAAGCCTTGACCCGCGCGTCCGCCCCCCGGCACCAACTGGCTTACCGCCACCTCGGGTTCACCCTCGGTTCACCGGCACGCCCCGCTCCCGCACAAGCGTGCCCCTAGCGTCCGTCACACCGGACCCAAGGGGAAGCAAGGGGAGAGCAAAGTGCGTATGCAGTTGCCGTTGATCAGGACCTCGAACGAGCACCCCGGGGGGCGCTCCGCCCTCACCTGCCGGTTCCGGTGTGGTGACGCCTGTTTCCACGAGGCGCCGAACACCTCCGCCAACCCGTACGTCGGTGACGTCATCGCCGGTGCGCTCAGCCGGCGGTCGATCATGCGGGCCGCGGCCGTCGTCACCGTGGCCGGTGCCGCGGGGACGGGGCTCGCCTCACCGGCCGCCGCGGCCGAAAACAGCGCAACCAGCGCAACCAGCGCAAAGGGCTCCACTTCGCGCAAACCCGGTGGTGCGAAGGGTGCCCGCGGCCTCCGCTTCACCGCCGTCGCGCCGAACACCGCCGATGTCGTGACCGTCCCGGACGGGTACCGGCAGAATCTCGTCATCCGCTGGGGCGAGCCCATCCTGCGCGGTGCGCCGGCCTTCGACCCGGAGAAGCAGACCGCCGCCGCCCAGGCCGGTCAGTTCGGGTACAACAACGACTTCCTCTCACTCCTCCCGCTGCCGGGTGAGCGGAACAGGCAGATCCTCGTCGCCAATCACGAGTACACCGACGAGGTGCTCATGTTCCGCGGCTACGACGCCGCCAACCCGACCCGCGAGCAGGTCGAGATCGCGTGGGCGGCCCACGGGCTGTCCGCCGTCGTCGTCGAGGGGGACCGCAGGAGCGGGAAGCTGTCCGCCGTCTCCCGGCATCCCCTGAACCGGCGGGTCACCGCCACCACCGAGTTCCGGCTCACCGGTCCCGTCGCCGGGTCCGACCTGGTGAAGACCTCCGTCGACCCGACCGGCACCAAGGTCCTGGGCACCCTCAACAACTGCTCGGGCGGCACGACCCCCTGGGGCACCACGCTCCACGGCGAGGAGAACTTCAACCAGTACTTCGCCAACGCGAGCCGGGCGACGGACAAGCGGTACGGCATCGGCACCGCGGCCTCCGAGCGCAAGTGGGAGCGGTTCGACAAGCGGTTCGACGTGGCCCAGGAGCCGAACGAGGTGCACCGCTTCGGGTACGTCGTCGAGCTCGACCCGTACGACCCCTCCTCCACGCCCCGCAAGCACACCGCCCTCGGCCGCTTCAAGCACGAGGGCGCGACCGTGCGGCTCACGGACGACGGCCGGCCGGTCGTCTACACCGGGGACGACGAGCGGTTCGACTACTTCTACAAGTTCGTCGGCAGCAAGCGGATGAGGAAGGGGGCCTCCCGTGCCGTGCGGGAGCACAACCTCTCGCTGCTCGACGAGGGGACGCTGTACGTCGCCAGGCTCACCGGCGACTCCCCCGCCATCGAGATCGACGGGACGGGCAAGCTGCCCGCCGACGGCGAGTTCGACGGCAGCGGCGAGTGGATCCCGCTGGCCACCGCCACCGCCGACGGGGCCGTCTCGCACGTGGACGGGATGAGCGCCGACGAGGTGTTCGTCTTCACCCGCCTCGCCGGGGACAAGGTCGGCGCCACCAAGATGGACCGGCCCGAGGACATCGAGCCGAACCCGCACTCCGGCAAGGTGTACGTCGCCCTCACCAACAACACCAACCGCGGTGTCGGCACGAACGCCCCGGCCGACGAGGCCAACCCGCGGACCGCCAACAAGCACGGACACGTCCTGGAGCTCACCGAGCGCCGGAACAGGGCCGACAGCACGAGGTTCGCCTGGACGCTCTTCCTCGTCGCCGGTGACCCGGAGGACCCCGCCACCTACTTCGCGGGATTCCCCAAGGACGACGTCAGCCCGATCTCCTGCCCGGACAACGTGGCCTTCGACCCGTACGGCAACCTGTGGATCTCCACCGACGGCGCCCAGCTCGGCTTCCACGACGGCCTCTTCGGCGTCGCCACGAAGGGAGAGCGGCGCGGTGAGCTCAAGCAGTTCCTGACCATGCCGGTCGGCGCCGAGACCTGCGGCCCGGTCATCCAGGACCGGCGGGTGCTCGTCTCCGTGCAGCACCCGGGCGAGATCAACGGCGCGTCCGTGGAGAAGCCGGCCAGCACCTGGCCGGACGGGCCGGGCAGGATCGTCCGCCCGGCGGTGGTGGCGGTGTGGCGCGCCGACGGCGACGACATCGGCGTCTGAGCACAGTCGTCTGCGGCGTCTGAGCAACGTTGTCTCCGCGCGAAGTCTTCGCCGTCTTCATCTCCGCTCGTGGAGCGTGACGTCGACGAGCAGTGCGCGGTGGTCGGTGTCGGCGAGGTCGAGGAAGCGGGTGTCGCGGGCGGCGAAGTCGCCGGAGACCAGCACGTGGTCGATCTGGGCGCCCAGCGCCGGGGTGGTCCCGGCCGTGCGGGCGGGCCAGGTGGGCGTGCGGTCGGAGCCGGCGAGGCGGGCCGCGTCGCGCAGGCCGGTGTCGAGGATGCGGCGGAAGGCGGCGTGGTCCTGGGAGGCGTTGAAGTCGCCGGCCAGGATGGTCGGGGTCCGTGGCCGGGCGGCGGCGAAGTCGCGCAGGGCGCCCAGCTCGCGCCGCCAGACCTCGACCTGGCCGGGCAGCGGGGGCATCGGGTGCGCGAGCTGGAGCCGTACGGCCCGCCCGCGCACGTCGGCGACGGCACCCGGCATGCCCATGGTGCCGGGGATGCTCTCGGTGCCCTTGAGGGGGAAGCGGCTGAGGAGGACCGACCCCGCCGATCCGCCGCCCTCGACGGCCTGTCGGTGCGGGTAGTCGGCGCCGAGGACCTGCTTCAGCTCCGCATCGCACGTGTACTCGCACTCCTGTACGAAAACGAGGTCCGGCCGCTCCTTGCGGACCGTGGCGACGAGGGAGTCGGTGGCCTGCCCGAACTCGATGTTCGAGGTCAGCACCCGCAAGGAGGCGACGGCCGCACCGCCGGGCTCGCTGCTCTTCCCGTACGGCTCCATGAACCACGCCAGCAGTCCGATGACGACGACCGCCCACACCACCCCGGTCCACCACCGGGCGAGCAGGGCGATCCCCAGCCCCAGCGCGGCGGGTGCGAGCAGCCACGGCAGGAAGGCGAGGAGCTGGGGGACGGGGGTGATCCCGTCGGTGTCGGCGACCCGGCACCCCACGACGACGCTCACCCCGGCGAACAGCGGCGCGGCGATCCAGATGCCGGGGCGGCGAGAGCGCTGTCGGGTCACCGTCCCGAGCCTACGAGCGCCGGTCCACCCGCGCCAGGAAGTCCCCGAGGGCCCCGTTGAACTCCTCGGGCCGCTCCAGGTTCGGCATGTGGGCGGCCCTCGCGATCACCCGCAGCGTCGAGTCGGGGAGGGCGGCGTGCATGGCCTCGGCGTCGGAGACCGGCGTGTAGGCGTCGTCGGAGCCCACCACCACCAGCGCGGGGACGGTGACGCGGGTCAGCAGCTCGCGGTAGTCGGGGCGTCCGGCGCGGGCGCGGAGGGCGGCGGCGGCACCCTGCGGGGGCGCGGACGTCATCATGCGGTGGACGTGGGCCTTCACCTCGGGTGACGAGTACGGCGCCACCATCTTCTCCAGCACCTCGTCGGCGTACCCCCGCATCCCCTCCCGCAGCAGCCGGTCCGCCATGGCGTTGCGGGTGCGCACGCCCTTTGGGGTCTCGGCCGCCGGGAAGGTGTCCGCGAGGACCAGGCCCCGGACGCGCTCGCCGAACCGCCGGTAGCCGTCCATGGCGATCTGGCCGCCCATCGACAGGCCGGCCAGCACGAAGGTCTCCACCTTCAGGTCGTCGAGGAGCGCCTCGACGTCCTCGGCGAACTGCTCGAACCGGGTGACGCCGGGGGTCTGCGGGGACTCGCCGTAGCCGCGCAGGTCGGGGGCGATCACCCGGCGGGTGGCGGAGAACGCCGCGATCTGCGGGGCCCACATGGTGCGGTCGAAGGGGTGGCCGTGGACCAGGACAAGGGGGACCGCGGGAGTATCGGCACCCTTGTCCTCGTATGCGAGGAACTCCGGGAAAGTGGTCATGTGAGCGACCCTAGATCGCCCCAACTCGTCGGTGCAATAAGATCTTTGCACTCGGTGCAATCTGATGGGGGACCCCGTGGACGACTACCGGCGCCTCGCCGACCGCCTGGCCGACGACATCGCCGCCGGACGCCTCAAGCCCGGTGAACGGCTGCCCCCGCAACGGGCGTTCGCGCGGCGGCGCGGGATCGCCGGGTCGACGGCCGGGCGGGTGTACGGCGAACTCGTGCGGCGCGGGCTGGTGGTGGGGGAGGTGGGGCGCGGGACGTTCGTGCGGGCGGCTCGGGCCGAGGAGACGGGCCGGGCGCTCACCGAGCCGGCCGAAGCCGCCGCGCCCGTCGACATGGAGCTCAACTACCCCTCCGCGCCCGGCCAGACCGAGCTCCTCGCCCCCGCCCTCGCGCCCCTCCTGCGCCCCGACGTCCTGGCCGAGGCCCTCCGCCCGGCCGCCGCCACCGGCACCCGCGCGGCCCGGGAAGCGGCCGCCGGTCTGCTCGCCGCCCCCGGCTGGCGCCCGTCCCCGGGACAGCTCCTCTTCGCCGGCAACGCCCGGCAGGCGATCGCCGCCGTCCTCGCCTCCCTGGTACGGCCCGGTGGCCGGGTCGGCGTCGAGGCGCTGACGTATCCCGTGGTCAAGGAGATCGCGGCCCGGCTGGGCATCACGCTGGTGCCGCTCGCCACGGACGAGGGCGGCCCGCGCCCGGAGTCCCTCGCCGCCGCGCACCGCACGGCACCCCTGTCCGCCCTGTACGTCCAGCCGGCCCTGCACAACCCGACGTCCGTGACGACGAGCGAGGAACGCAAGCGCCAACTGGCGGCTGTCGCGTCGGACTTGGGCATCCCGATCGTCGAGGACCGCATCTGGTCCTTCCTGGCCGACGACCTGATCACACCGCTGGCCGTCTATGCCCCCGACCTCACCCACGTCGTCGACGGCCTGTCCAAGCGCGTGGCGCCCGGGCTGACCGTCGGCTTTCTCGTCGTACCGCCGCATCGCGTCGACGCCGTGGCCGCCGCCGTGCGGTCCGGCGGGTGGAGTGCGGGGCGGTTCGCGCTGGAGGCGGGGGTGCGGTGGATCGAGGACGGGACGGTGGCGCGGCTGGTCGCGGCGAAGCGGGCGGACGCGGGGCACAGGCAGCGGATCCTGGAGGAGGAACTGCGGGGGTTCGCCGTACGGTCCGATCCGCGCGCCTACTACGCCTGGTGGGAGCTGCCCGCCCCGTGGCGCGCGGACACCTTCACGGCCGCGGCCGCCGCACGCGGTGTCGCCATAACGCCCGGCCCCGCCTTCACCGTCGACCCGAGCCGCACGCCGGACGCGGTCAGGCTCGGGCTCGCGTCGGCCGCTGTGCCGGATCTGCGGCGGGCGCTGCGGACGCTGGCCGAGGTGGCCGACGGCGTACGAGATGCCCGTAGCGGCCGGTGAGCAGGCAGACCAGCGCGACCGTCAGGCCGACGGCGACCAGCAGCAAGGAGACCGTGCGCAAGGTCGCCGTGAGGGCGTCGTAGATCGCGCCGGCGGCGGGCCGGTGGGCCGGGTCGGGCAGGTCGGCGAGGGTGAGACGGCGGCCGACGGCGACCGCGAGGCCGAGCAGGGCGCCGCCCAGGGCGGTGCCCAGGGCCGTCGCCGTGACCGCGCGGCGACGGCAGGCCGCCACGGCGATCCCGGCGGCCGCGAGCACGGCCGCCGCCACGGGCAGCCAGAAACCGGCGACGTCGAGCATGTGGAACCCCTTCCGGAGCCGGGGCAGGTCCGCGGCCGGGAGGACGGAGACCTCGGTGTGCCGGACCGGGATGCGGTGCGCGAACGGCACGTGGTCCTCGGTCAGTTGCGTTCTGACCTCGGTGGCGACCGGAGCGAGGTCCACCGTCACCTCGCGCTGGCCGCCGCCCCGCAGCGCGCCCAACACCGCTTCGTGCACGGCCCGGTTGCCCGCGTCCCACACCGTGCGGAACGCCTCGGTCCGGGTGAACGAGCGCACCGCGTCCCGCACGAAGGGGCGCATCGTCCCGCCGACGTCCGCCGAGTTCACGATCTCGGCTCCGACGGTGTCCGCGATCGCGTCCCGCACGTCCGGATCGGCGGCGAGCGGCGCCATCGTGGTGACGTACCGGCCGGTGTCGGCGAGCCCGTACGCCACCCAGGCCGCCGACGCGCCGAACGGCACGAGCAGACAGGCCAGGGCGATCAATACGGCCGACAGGGCGTTCCGGAGTCGAGAGGGCACCCTTCCAGGCAAGACGGGCCGGGCCGGGGCCGCGAGCGGCGTGACTGCATATGGGCGCACCGTGCACGCCGAACGTGCGTCGAGCCGCCCGAACCCCCCGCGAGTCACCCCGAAAACCTTGGCGGAACTGGGTCCTCCGCTCTCCGGTGGAGGGTTCCTCCGAACGGGTGTTACCTGGTTTCGGGGAGAAGGAGGCCGATTCATGCGCACCACTCCGGCCCTGCGGACCCTCGCCGCGATCCTGCTCACCGGCGGCACCTTCGCCGTCGCGGCAGCGGGAACCACGGCAGCTGCCGCCACCCCGCCGACCCACGCCGACGGGCAGGGCAGCGGCGGATCCGGCGGTCCGATCCGGGGCACCATCGTCTCCGGCACCGCCCTCGGCGTGCGAGCGGCGCCCACCACCCACTCACCCGTCGTCGACCGGCTCTCGCCGGGCAGTCAGGACCGTGTCGAGTGCGAGGTCCGCGGCCAGAGCGTCAACGGCAACCCGTACTGGTACTGGTTCGTCGGCGTCCAGGGCTGGGTGAGCGCCGACTTCGTGGACACCGGCGGGCGTTGGGTGCCGACCTGCTCGGACCCGTGCCCGGAATGGAAGAACGACGCCCGGTCCAACCCGAATTGGAACGACCCGGACTGGAACGGGTCCTGGGCCGTGTCGGGTTCGGGTTCGGGTTCGGGTTCCTGGTCCGTCTCCTCCGGATCCGGCTCCTGGAGCGCCTCCGGTTCGTGGAGCTGGAGCGTGACCGGATCCTCCGGGTGAGCGGGGGAGGGACGAGGCGAGTGCAGGGGCCCCGGCTGATCACCGGGGCCCCTGTCAGGTGACGGACGTGTGGTTGGTTGGTCAGCGGATGCGGTTTCCCTCCGCGTCCTCCCGCGTGTAGTAGCGGTAGAAGAACACGCCGAAGATGCCCGCCCCGACCACCAGCCCCAGGGCCGTGGACCTGAGCACGCTCTCGCCGGTCTGGCTGTACAGGAAGCCGATGGCCGCGCCCGCGAAGGCGGACTTCGTGAGCGAGTGCAGCTCCCGCTTCAGCCGCGGGGCGAACGTCGCCACGGCGAGGCACAACACGATGAAAGCGATCGCGGTGACGAAGCCGAACAGGAGGTTCCAGCCGGTGATGGGCCCACCCTGGCGGCGGTTGGCCGCGGCCCAGTAGCCGTAGACGAGTCCGAGCACGACGGGCACCGCGAACCTCGCCATCGTGTGGACGCGCTCGCTGAACAGGTCGGGCGTGCGGGTCGGCCGGGTCATGCCCCGCCGGGCCGGACGGGTCGGACGTCGCGTGCCGCGCATTCTCCCGGGCGTGGGTGCCGCGTGAGCCATGAGAGCACTCCTCTCTCCTCGCCCCCGCCTTCCAGACCACACCTGAGGGCAATCCCTGGCAAGTCGACGGAGGCGCCCACCCGGTCCGGACGGCCACCGTGGCGCCGCCCGGCTTCCCTGGGCTGGGCGCGCCCCCGTCACCTTCGGCCACGAACCGGCGCCGGGGGCCGGACCGGCAGGGGGTACGGGCTCGTACCGCGCGGCAGCCGCTCCCGCAGGCGTGCGGCTTCGGGTGCCGGGTGCCGGGTGGCGGTGGTTTTGGTCTGGTCTCGGCGGGTTCGCCGGGGGCCTGTTGGTCGTCCTTTGGGTGCCTCATCGTGGCGTCGGGGCTGGTCGGGGCTGGTCGGGGGTGGGTTCGGCAGGTCTGCGGCTTCGGCCGCCGGGCGACGGCGGCCGTCGTCGGGCCTCGGCGGTCACTATCGGCTGCCCCTCGGCCCGGCGGCACTTTGCTTCTCGTCAGCGGCGGCGTGACCGAGACCCGTCGTGACGGGGGTCCGCTCCACCCGCTCGCGCCGAAACGGCCGACGGCACGCCGTGTTCGCGTGCGGTGGATCACTGTGCCGGGGTCGGGCAGGGTCGTTCGCAGGTCTGAGACCCCTCTTTGCAGCCGCAGCGGTTACGGTGCTGCGTACGTGATCGAGGGGGACGGGGAGGGACCGATGCCGGGAACCGTGCTGCTGCTGGCCGCATCGCCGGTGGGCAAGGGCTGTCTGGTGGACGCGGCCTCCGTGCTCCCCGTGCTCGCGGCCGTGCCGCCCGCCGTGCTGTCCGGCACCGACACCGCCAACGTCGTCGAGCTCGCCGACCCGCTGGAACCCCAGGCCGTCCTCACCCGGCTGCGTGCCGCCGCGACCGCCCCCGGCCCGCTCACCGTCTTCGTCACCGGCCAGCTCCTGCTCGACCGCCGCCAGCACCTGCCGCACCTCGCGCTGGCCCGCACCACCACCGCCACCGTCCGCTACACCGGCCTGCCCTGGCACTGGATCCGCGAGGAACTGCGCCTGCGCACACCCGGGACGACGACCCTGCTGCTCGACCTGCACGCCGACGTCGAGACCTGGCAGTGGCTGCGCGCCCACCCGCTCGACTGCGGGCGCAGCGCCGCGGTGTACGGACGTATCGCGCCGCCGCCGTCGTCTCGGCGGGCGGTGGCCGCGCCGGCGTACATGAAGGCGGTCGCGACGATCCTGCGGAGCGGGTGGCGTCCGCCGATGGAGCAGTTGCACGAGCAGGCACTGGCCCGGCTGGGGAGCGAGGCATACGGCGACCTGGTCCTCGGCGTGGGCGGCTCAGGCGTGCCCGGCATGGGCGTGCCCGGTGTGGGCGTGCCTGGCTCGGGCGTGCCCGGCTTGGGCGTCCTCGGCGTGGGCGTGCCTGGCTCAGGCGTTCCTGGCATGGACGTTCCTGGCTCGGGCGTCCCCGGCTTGCGCGTCTTCGGTGCGGGCGTGCCTGGCTCAGGCGTCCCCGGCGTGGGTGTGCCGGCTTCGGGTGTCCCTGACGAGGGCGTGCCCGGCTCAGGCGTCCCTGGCGTGGGCGTGCCTGGCTCGGGCGTGCCCGGCTTGGGCGTGTCCGGCGTGGGCGTCCCCGGCGTGGGCGTGCCTGGCTCGGGCGTCCCCGGCTTGGGCGTGCCCGGTGTGGGCGTGCCTGGCTCGGGCGTGCCCGGTGTGGGCGTCCCCGTTCCGGACGGATCCGGTAGCAGGCCCCCGTACCAGTCTGAGCCGGTGCGTTCTCAAGCGCCGGGCGGGCCCGCCGGTGGGGACCGGCGTCCGGAGATCGCCCGGCCGCGTGCGGAGAGCGACGCCGACCGGAAGGCCGTCGACAACGATCCGCACGCCGCCATCACCACGGCCGTCCAGGACGGCCGCCATGACGCCGCCGACGCCCTTGCCGCCGAGCACGAGCAGGCCGCCGTACGGGCTCACGGCCGTGCCTCGGAGCAGGCACTGCACTGGGCCGAGGTCCGGGCGGATCTGGCGATGTTCGCGGGCGATCCGGCGCGCAGCTGCCAGACCTGGCTGGCGGTGGCGTCCGCCCGGCTGGATGCCGGGCAGGCGGTGGACGCGCCTGCCGTGGAGTCGGCCGTGGACCGGGCGCACCACCAGTGGGGGCAAGTCGGCGATCCGGCGGCGGCCCGTGAACTCGGCGCCGAGCTGGCCGACTTGCGGGCGCGGGTGCCGGGGCGCCGGGAGGGTGCACTGGACCACATCCGGCGGCAGCTGCGGCAGTTGCAGACGCTCGGCTCGTGAAGACGGAAGGTTGCGTACCCCTCCCCTGACTCCGGCCTCGGTGCCATGATGGTGAGTTATGGCTGAGGGGGATGGAGTGGCCAACCAAGGCATTCGGGTTCGGCTGGACGGGACCGCGAGCGAGAGCGACGTCGGCGCTCTGCGCAAGTGGCTGGAGAGGGAGAAACCACTCGACGAACTGGTGCGGGCCGGCCGGCTGCAGATTCACGAGCAGCGCCGCACGGACGAGCCGGGTGCCCCGATGGGCGTCGGCATGGACATCGTCGTCGCCATCGTCGGGGCGGGCGCGGCCACCGTCTTCAAGGAGCTGCTGACGCAGGTCAAGCAGGCCGTGGAGGCATGGCGGGCCAACCGCAGAGAGGTCGAGGACGGCGATCCGCCCGAAGGCCGTGTCGACACCGTGGGCCTCGACGACAGGTAGGCCGGTGACCCGCTTCGACCCGCGTGGACGGGTGAACCGGGCGTTGCTGGTGGGGGTCTCCGAATACGACCTCACGGAGCCGCCGCACGGCGTGCCCGGCGACCTCCCCGCCGTCAAGCACAACCTGAACCGGCTCCGGGAGACGCTGTTACGGGGCCGGGTCTTCGGCGAGCACGAGATCACCGTGGCCCGCTCGCCGTCCCGGGACGACTTCGACCACGCCCTGCGCAGGACCGCCGCGGAGGCGGAGGGGCTGCTGTTCCTGTACTTCTCGGGGCACGGGGCCATTCCCAGCGCGGGCGACGAGCTGTTCCTGCAGATGCGCAACGCGAGCGTGGTGGCGGGCGGGCACGCGGTCTTCCCCGGCTCGGAGACGTTCAGCACCGCCCTGACCGTGCTGGCCGCCGGTCCGGCCGAGCGGATCGTGGTGGTCCTCGACTGCTGCTTCGCGGGCAACGCCGCGTGGATCTGGGAGACCTTCCGCGACAAGCGGCGCGTGCTGCTGCTGATGAGCGTGCAGGCCAATCACCGTATCGACGCCGGGGAGACCTCGACACCGACGCCGTTCACCGATGAGCTCGTGCAACTCCTCGAAGAAAACGGGGAGTTGAGTTTCCAGGAGGTCGCGGACCGGCTGCGGGACCGGATGACGGCGGCCGGGTACAAGACGGTGCGCGGGGAGCCGTGGGAGCCGCAGAGCAGGACGGAACCGGGTGAGGACGTCCTGCTGTCCGCACGGCCGGCTCCCCCCGTCCGGCAGCCGTGGGGCGGATCGGGGCCGTGGCCGCCGGGAGAGCGGCGGAGCGTGCCCGAGCGGCCCGGCGAAGAACGCGAACCGGGCCCCTCCCGTCTCCGTACCGCCGCGGCCGCCCTCCTCGCCCGCCTCCGCGCCGGTGCCACGGCCCTCGCCCGCGCCTGGCGACGGCTGCCCGCCCCCGGCCACCCCGCCGGCCGCGTCACCCTCGTCCTCGCTCTGGTCCTCGCCGCCCTGGGGCTCGGCTCGTACGGCATCGTCACCCTCACCGCCGGCCACCCCTCCTGCGCGCCGCCCCTCGAACTGCGCGTCCTGACCGACCCCGACCTCGAACCGACGGTGAGCGCGGCGGCGGAGGCCTATCTGACCTCGGGCGCGAACACCACCGGCGACGGCTGCCGGCGCAGCGGCATCACGGTGTACAGCGCGGGCTCCGCCGACGCGGTCAGCGCGCTCGCCGGGCAGTCGGACGCCTGGCAGGAGCCCCGGGACGAGGACGCCAACCCGCAGCGGGACGTGGGGCCGCAGCCGGACGTCTGGATCCCCGCCACCGCCGCCGACGCCGCCCGGGCGGCGCACGCCCAGGACACCGACGCCGTGGCCCGCCTGGAGCCCGACGACGAGCCGCTGGCGTACTCCCCGGTCGTGCTCGCCGTCCCGCGGGACCTCGCCGCCGACCTGAACGACCGCGTCACATCCTCGCTGTCGCTGCTGATCACCGGCCTGCGGGAACGCGACGCGGATGCCGAGGTGCGCCGCTCGGACCCGGAGTTCGCGACCTCCGCGCTGCTCGCCACGATCGGCCTGTACGCGGGCGGAGCCGACCCGGCCGGGGCGGAGCTGAAGGTCGCCCAGCAGGGGCCGCCCTCTCCCACGGCCGCCGACCTGCTGTGCACGCTGCCCGACCACGACGCGGTGGACAACAGCACCGCCGCCCTCGTCCCCGAGTTCCTGCTGCGCAGCGGCGTCGGCTGCGACCGGGCGACCCGGACGCGCCGGGTCGCCCATTACCCCGGTGACGTACCGGGGCTGGAGCCCACGTTCGTGCGGGTCCGCTGGCAGGACGCCGACCGGGACGAGGCGGCGCGTGACGAGGCGGCCGAGAGCTTCCGTACCTGGCTCGCCGGGGCGGACGGGCAGGCCGCCTTCGGCCGGGACGGCTTCCGTTCCGCGCGCGACGAGCGCCACCTGCTGGACACCGACGGTCCGGTCCCCGACGGGGTGTTGTGGGAGCCGAGGCCGCTCACCGAGACCGCCGGACGCGTCGAGACGGAGACGACGCTCAGCCAGTACCGTGCCGCGCACGGCCCCGGCCGGGTCCTGTTCCTGCTGGACAGCTCCGGTTCGATGGCTTCCCTGTGGGAGGGGCCCAGCGGCGGGCCCGGCCTGCTCAAGCAGTCCCTGGGCGGGCTCGGCGGCGGGGACGAGTACGGCGTGTGGGCGGTGTCCGGGACGTCCGGTGCCGAGCGCTCGTACGAGACCGTGCTTCCCTTCGGCCCCCACACCCGCAAGGACGCCGAAAGCGCCGTCGACGCGGCCCGCGTGCGGGACGCCGAGGCCGACCCGCATCGCGCCCTGCTCGCCGCGCTCGACGACCTCGGCGGCCTCGGCCCGGACGAACGCCCCCGCCTCCTCGTCCACATCACCGACGGCGAGGACGACAACCGCCTCACCGGCGCCAACCTCGACGAGGTACTGAACCGGGCACGGACGGCGAAGGTGCCGGTCGCCATGGTCTCCCTGGAGACCGGCGGCTGCGACCCGAACCGGCCGGCCGCCCGCATCTCCGCCGCGAGCGGGGGCCGCTGCCTGGACACCGACGAGAACCTCGGCGCGGGCCTGACCGACGAGGTCGCACGCACCGGAATGGGGGCGGACTGATGGCGGGACGCGGCACGGGGCGGGGGACGGACCGCGGCGACTCAGGCGGGCCGGTGGTGGGGTGGAGTGCGGGGTGCGGGACGGCTGTCCGTCGCGTCCGGCGGCGTGTGGTCGTACTGCTTGTGCTGCTCCTGGTCGCGGCGTGCACCGGTGGTGGTGCGGGGGATTCCGCGACGCCCGGCGCCGGCCGGCCGGGGGACATCGTCGTCGCCAGTGGCCGGGACGTCACCGGCAAGAACGGCATCCGCCAGCAGCTCATCGACGCCTGGAACCGGCGGCAGGAGAAGGCCGGCACCGGCTACCGCGCCCGCCTGGTGGAACTGCCCGGCAGCGCGGACGAACAGCGCAGTCAGCTCCTCGGCGCCCTCCAGTCGGGCAGCGCCGCCTACGACGTCGTCAACCTCGACGTCACCTGGGTACCGGAGTTCGCCGCCGCCGGCCTCGTGCGCCGGCTGCCCGACGGGGTGCTGGACGGTGACGTCATCAAGTCCGTCGCCGACACGGCCCGCTGGGGCGGCGAGGTGTACTCGGTGCCGTTCAACAGTGACGTCGGCCTGCTCTACTACCGGCGCGACCACCTGATCGCGGTGGGCGTCCCGCAGACCGACCTGAGCGCGGGCGTCGACCGGGCCTGGCTCCAGGAGACCATCCAGTCGCTGGAGAACCAGCCGCCCAAGGGTTACGAGCAGGGCTGGACCACCCAACTCGCGCCTTACGAGGGCCGCACGGTCAACGCCCTGGAGGCGTTCGCGTCCGCGACGCCGGACCTCGCCCTCATCGACGCCGACGGCCGGTACGTCGCCTCCGCCGAGCAGTTGACCGAGGGCATCGCGGAACTGCGGCAGCGCACCAGTCCGCCGTACACCCTCCCGGACGCCGTCCACTCCGACGAGGCCGCCTCCCTCGCGGACTTCGCCGCGGGCCGCACCGCCTTCCTGCGCCACTGGCCCTACGCCTACCGCACGCTGCACCAGTCCTTCGACGCCGAGCAGCTCGGCGTGGCCCCGCTGCCCGGCCGGGCGGTGCTCGGCGGCCAGAACCTCGCGGTGACCGCGGCCTCCCAGCGGGCGGCCAAGGCGGCCGACCTGATCGGCTTCCTCACCGGCAAGGAGAGCGAACGCTGTCTGCTGGACGCGGGGTTCGCGGCGACCCGGACATCGGCGTACGACAGCTCCACGGTGAAGTGCACCCTGACCTCCCCGGCCCCCTCCGCCTCCCCAACCGGCGAGCGCGCCGACCGTATGCCCCGCGACAAGGACGGCCGCCCCGCCTACGCCCGCCGCATCCTCCTCCCGGCGCTCCAAGCCGCCGTACAGCGTCCCCGCACCCCGTTGTACGGCGCCTTCACCCAGACCTTCACCGCCCAGTTGGGCGCCCTGTACAAGGACCGCCCTCCGACCGACGCACAGCTCGCGACGCGACTGGACGAGGCCCTGCGGAAGGCGCTGCCGGACTAGGTGTGCTGTCCCGGCACGAAGCCCTCGACGGACGGTGGGCCGGGGTGTGTCCAGCGGCCGGCGGGGGCCGCGGAGCCCGTGAGCTGCGTGGCGTGCTGTGCGGGCCGGGGCTCGGTCGCTCTCGCGGGGCCCGCGTTCGCCGCCAGTACCAGGGCGGTGACCGCGACGACGGCGGCGACGATGCTCCGGGCGTAACGCTCGGTGGCGCTGGTGCGTTCAGGCACGACAACCTCGCAGCGGCGACAAACAACAGCGACAAACAACGGCGACAACAACGGCAAGCAACGGCGACAACTGCAAGAACACGAACATCGGCGACGACAGGACGAACATGTGCAGCGTCGTGTTAAGCATGCTTAATACGCCGTTTAACCTAGGGGCTGTCGGAGTCGAACGGCAAGAGGCACCAGGGGAGTTGGGCATGTCGGAGCGCGACGACCCGCTGATCATCGGGCGCAGGGTGCAGCGACTGCGGATCGATCGCGGGCTGACCCAGAAACAGGTGGCCGAACCGGCCTACACGCCCGCCTACATCTCCACCCTGGAGGCCGGCCGCGTCCGCCCCTCCGACGAGGCCCTCAGGCACCTCGCCGAGCGGCTCGGCGTCGGCTTCGAGGAGCTGGCGACCGGCCGGCCGGCCCGTCTGGTCACCGAGCTGCGGCTGCGACTGACGGGCGCGCAGCGCACCCTGGCGACGGGAGCCACCGAGGCGGCGGGCGAGGCCTTCGCGGCCGTGCTCGCGGAGGCGGAGACGCACCGTCTGGCGAGCGAGCAGGCCGACGCGCTGCTCGGGCTCGGCGAGGCCGGCATCGACACCGGTGACCTGGCCGCCGCCCGGCTGTACTTCGAGCGGGCCGAGGAGGCGCTCGCCGGCGCGGGTGCCCCGCTGCCGGCCCGCGTCCCGGCGATCCGGGGCCGGGCCGTCTCCCACTACCTGGGCGGCGAACTCCGTTACGCGGTCTACCTGTTGGAGTCGACGCTCGACGAGCTCAACCGCGGCGGCCTGCACGACCCCGACGCCCTGCTGCTCCTCTACGCCAGCGTCATCGGCCCCTACATGGACCTGGGCGCCCACGCCCGCGCCGCCCAGGCCGCCGAGCTCGCCCTCGCCCTGGCCCCCCAGGCCGGCGACCCGGCCCTGGTGGCCCGTATGCACCGCTCGGTCGCCCGCACCCTGCTCGCCGAGGGCCGGATCGCCGAGGCCGACGCCTCGCTCGCCAAGGCGGCCGAGCTGTACCGGCGGCTGCAGATCCGTACCGAACTCGCCAACTGCCACTGGATGCGCGGCTACGTGTACGCGCAGAACGGCGAACTGAGCCGCGCCGAGGCCGAGTTGCGGGAGGCGCTCACGATGCTCTCCGCCAAGCGGGCCGCCCTCTACTCCAGCCAGGTCGCCGTCGAGCTGGCCGACGTACTGCACCGGCTCGGCAGGTCCGACGAGGCCGCCGCCCTGCTGCACGACGTGCTCAGCGACTTCACCGCCGAACGCGGCGCCCTGCACGCCGCCGCCGCCCACCGCCTCCTCGGCATCATCGCCGAGGACGCCCGGGACACCGAGGCCGCCGAGGAGCACTACGTCCGCGCCCTGAGCCTGCTGGAGCGGGCGGGCGCGGCCGGTGACCTGGCCGACCTGTGCCGGCTGCTGGGGGACCTGCTGCGGCGTTCGGGACGCGTGGAGGCGGCCCTGGACGCGTACCGGACAGGGCTCGGACACCGTACGGCGCCGGGCACGACCACCCTCGGACCGGCCCCCGCACAGCCTCCTCTGTGACGAAACCGGGCGGGCGCACAGCGGTCCCGGCTACCGTGCGCGGAGACACACGGACTACCGGGACAGGCACGTGGAGAATCAGCGGACGACGGGCGACAGCCTGCGCCTCGCCGTGCGCGCGCTCGTGTACGCCGTTCTCGGCGGGGCGGCGCTGTTCGTCGTCGTCACGGTCGTCTCCGTCCTCGGGCCGATGCTCGCCCTCGACCTGTACACCCCGCCGGTCGCCGCCTGGTGGACCGTCTTCACGGCGGTCGCCGTCCAGGGCGTGCCGTTCCTCCTGCTCGGCACGGTCGTCTCGGCGGCCATAGGCGCCTTCGTACCGGAGCAGGTCTTCCGTCGGCTCCTCCCCCGCAACCAGGCCCTCGCCGTGCCCGTCGCGGGGGCCGCGGGCATCGTGCTGCCCGGCTGCGAGTGCGCGTCCGTGCCGGTGGCCGGGAGCCTGATGAGCCGGGGGGTGGCCCCCGCGGCCGCCCTCGCCTTCCTGCTCTCCGCGCCCGCGATCAACCCGGTGGTGCTGGTGGCGACCTCCATCGCCTTCCCCCGGCAGCCCGAGATGGTCCTCGGCCGGCTGGTCGCCTCGCTGGGGACGGCGGTGGTGATGGGCTGGCTGTGGGCCCGCTTCGGGCGGGAGGAGTGGATACGGCTGCCCAAGCGGCGCGCCCCGGCCGGCGGGGGCGGACTGCGGGCCTTCGGCGCCGGCCTGCAGCACGACTTCCTGCACGCCGGCGGCTTCCTCGTCCTCGGCGCGGCCGCCGCGGCGACCTTCAACATCGCCGTCCCGCGGTCCGTCCTCGACCTCTTCACCGGCTCGGCCTGGCTGGCGGTGCTGCTGCTGGCCGTCCTGGCCGTCGTCCTGTGCGTGTGCAGCGAGGCCGACGCCTTCGTCGCCGCCTCGCTCAGCGGCTTCTCGCCCACCGCCCGGCTGGCGTTCATGGTCGTCGGGCCGATGGTCGACCTGAAGCTGATCGCCCTGCAGACGGGGACCTTCGGGCGCGCCTTCGCCGTACGGTTCTCGGCCGTGACCTGGGTGGTGGCCGTGGCGAGCAGTGTGCTGGTCGGGTGGTGGCTGCTGTGACCCCGGGGCGGTACGGCTCCCCTCTCCTCCTCGTCCTCACCGGCGCGGCGATCCTGCGGATCTCGCTCTTCAGCGAGCTGTACCTGCGCTATGTGCAGGCGGGGCTACGGCCCTACCTGGTCGTGTCCGGGGTGCTGCTGGTGCTGCTGGGCGCGGTGACGGCGGTCGTACGCCGGTCCGCGCCCGAGGGTCATGAACCCGCGCCGGACGGCCACGAAGAGGACGATCACGACGGGCACGGTCACCACCACGGCCACGGCCCCCGCATCGCCTGGCTCCTCACCCTCCCCGCCCTCGCCCTGCTGCTCTTCCCGCCGCCCGCCCTCGGTTCGTACAGCGCGGGGCGCGAGTCCGCCCAGCGGGCCGCACAGGGGGTCGGGGCCTTCCCGGCGCTCGCCGCCGGGGACCCGGTGGCGCTGACCCTCGGCGAGTTCAACTCCCGGGCGATCTACGACAGCGGGCGGTCGCTGAAGGGCCGTACGGTCCGGATGACCGGCTTCGTCACCCACGGCGACGACGGCGTCTGGTACGTCACCCGGCTCCTCGTCAGCTGCTGCGCCGCCGACGCGACGACCGGCACGGTCGAGGTGCGAGGGGACGACGCGCCGCCCGTCGACACCTGGGTCACCGTCACCGGCACCTGGCACCCCGAGGGCGCCCTCGGCACCGACGCGGCCTGGCCGGCGGTGCTCGACGTCACGTCGGTGCAGCGGGTGAAGCAGCCGGCGGATCCGTACGAGCAGCGCTGACCGAGCACGGGCGGCGTTCCCCGTCTCGTTCCGGCGCGATCGGGTACTCGATGCCCGGACCGTTCCCGGACGGAGGAGGCTCGTCATGACCGATCCGTCTTCAGTGCCCCTGTCCGGCGAACCGGGGTACGGCGAGCAGCTCCTGGTCCGGCTGCAGAACCTGCTCCTCGAGTCCGACCGGCTGGACGACTTCCTCCAGCAGCTCGTCACCGTCGCCGCGGCCGCCCTGCCCGTCCCGGTGCACTGCTCGGTCACGCTCGGCACAGAGAACCGCCACCACCCCTACACCGCGGCGGCCAGCGACGAGATGGTGGACCTGTTCGACCAGCGGCAGTACGAGGTGGGCGAGGGCCCCTGTCTGGAGACGCTGCGGACCGGCTCACCGCACTGCATCGAGGATGCCGACGCGGAGGAACGCTTCGGATCCTTCCCCGAGCTCGCCCGGAAGCACGGCGTACGGAGCGTGCTCGCGCTGCCGCTCGCCCCACCCCGGCAGCAGGTCCCCGGCGTCCTGAACATGTACTCCATGGAGTCGCGCACCTTCACCCCCCAGGTGCGCGAACAGGCCGCCGTCTTCGCGTCGCACGCGTCGGGCGCGCTGGGTGTGGCGCTGAAGTTCGCGGGGCAGCTCCAGTTCAGCCTGGACCTGCAGAGCGCGATCTCCTCGCGGACCGTCATCGACCAGGCGCTCGGCATCGTCATGACCCAGGAGTCGTGCTCCTCCGAGCGGGCTTTCGAGATCCTCACCCGGGCCTCCCAGCACCGGAACGTGAAGCTGCGCGACCTCGCCACCGAGATCGTCACCAAGGTCGGCGGTGAGCCGCCCTCCGTCCGCCCGCTGTGGCCCCGTGCCACGCCGTTCGGCGGTGACGGGCAGAGCGCGTTTCGCGGGTCGGGCGACGGGTAGTCGGCCGGGGCGCCCCGGCCGCGCCACGAACCCTGGCCCTTTCCTGATGCGCCCGTTCTGAGGGCCATGGACGGTCTGGGTGCGCTGATCGAAGGAGGCGGTGGCCGTGCGGGGCAGGGACGACCGCGACGGCGCCCCCGGCGACGACCACGGTTCGTACGCCACGCCGGGGGGCGGCGACCCCCGGCTGTCCAACCGCGACGCCGCACAGGAGCAACAGGGCGAGCGGGTGGAGTCGGCCCATGTGATCGCCGAGGGGGTGCGGGGCGCCCAGCCCGTGGAGATCCCCGGACGGCTGTGCATGGTGGCGGTCAAGCTGTTGCCGGTGATCGGGGCGAGCGTGTCGCTGCGCAGTGACGGCATGCCCGTCCAGCTGGCCGCGAGCAGCGACCAGGCCGCGCACCTGTCGGAGGTCCAGGCCACGCTGGGGGACGGGCCCTGCACGCACGCCGCCGAGACCGGCGCCCCGGTGCTCGCCTCCGACCTCACGAGCGGGCGGGACGTTCGCCGCTGGCCGGTCTTCGCCCAGCAGGCGACGGAGGCCGGCGTGCAGGCCGTCTACTCGGTTCCGCTCGGGAACGACGCCGTGTGCCTCGGTACGCTCGACCTCTACCGCGCCACCCCCGGCGAACTCGACGCCCGTGGCCTGCGCACCGCGCAACTCGTGGCGAGTGTCATGACGGTCGGCCTCATGGCGCTGCCCCGGGGGGAGGAGAATGGTCAGGGAGGAACGGAACCCTGGTTGAGCGGCCTGGCCGCGGACCACGACGAGGTCTACCAGGCCATCGGCATGATCATGGTGCAGCTCGGAGTCGGCTCGGACGAGGCGCTGGCCCGGTTGCGTGCCAACGCCTTCGCGCACAACCGCACCGCCGCCGAGGTGGCGCGCGAGGTCGTCTCGCACAGGAAGAGGTTCGACCGCGACTAGGAACAGCCCGGCCCGCCGACCGGCGAACCGGCGTAGTGGTGACGGTGTGAGGAGGCTGGGATGACCCGGGATGACATGCGGCTCATCCGCGCCTTCATGGACCTCGCGGACACGCTGGGCGCGCACTTCGATCCGCTCGATCTCTTCGCCCGGCTCGGCGACCACTGCACGAGCCTGCCGGCCGTGGACGCGGTCGGGGTGGTGATGGCCGACGCGCGGGGCGCCCTGCGCGCCATGACGGCCTCCGACGACGACCTCGGCCGGCTGGACCTGCTCCAGACGCGGCAGGGGGAGGGACCGTCCGTCGACTGCTTCCGCACCGGCGAGCCGTCACCGCCGACGATCTGCGCGAGGGCGCCCGCTGGCCCGACTACACGGCGCACGCCCTGACGGCCGGTTACGTCTCCCTGCACGTGCTGCCGCTGCGGCTCGACGGCCGCACGATCGGTGCGGAGAGTCTCGCGGGCCGGCACAGCGACGTCCTGCCGGCCGACGACATCGTCGTGGCGCAGGGGCTGTGCGACATCGCCGCGCTCACCCTGGCCCACTGGCTCGCCGAAGCCCGGCGTCCGCACGATCTGCTCACCTCCCTGCAGGCCGCGGTCTCCGCGAAGGCGACGGTCGAGCTCGCCAAGGGACTCCTGGCGGAGTACGCGGGTGTCTCCCTCGCAGAGGCGCTGGTACTGCTGCGCCGGTACGAGGAGAAGTCGCGACTGCCCATGACGGCCGTCGCCCGCGCGCCGGCGGAGCGCACGCTCGGTCCGGAGGAACTGCTGGAGGGAGTCCCGGATCGGGCCTAGGATCGTCGATCATGGACACATGGGGACTGTTCCTGATCGCCGCGGTCGTATTGGTGGGCATCGGCAGTGTGGAGAGCCGAATCTCCCGTGCCGACCGCCGCATGGCGCGGGTGGAGCGCAAGCTCGACCTGATCCTGGACCAGCTGGGGCTGACCGAGCACGACCCGCGGATGGACGAGGTCGCCGCGCTCGCCCGTGAGGGCAGGACCGTGACGGCGGTCAAGCGGTACCGGGAGATCACCGGGGAAGGCCTGAAGGAGGCCAAGGAAGCGGTCGACCGGCTGGCCTAGATCTCCACCCGGCCCTGCTTGTGGACCTCCGCCAGACGCCGCGCGCCCAGGTCCACGGCCGCCCGGGTGACGTCGGCCGACACGTCACCGAGACCGCCGTGGGTGAGCCCGATCGCGTCGGCGCCGACCCGGACGACGGCGACGTCCAGGGTGAGCATGACCGGTTCGCCGTTCAGCGTCGCGCCGGACACGGTGACCCGCAGGCCCTGGCGTGCGTCTCCCACCTCCGGCAGCCCGGCGTCGGTGACCTGGACGTCCGTCACGTGTCCCTGGGCGGTCGTCGACGGGAACCGCGCGCACTTCTGCGGCAGGGTCTTCAGCCAGGCCAGACTCCGGTCCACGTCCGTCGGCCGCTGGGTGACGACCTGGTAGCGCAGCTGGGACCCGTTCCAGACGTCGTCGAGGCCGATCACCGCCCGGGGGCGGGCGTCCGCGCCGAACAGCTCCTCGGCGTAGAGGACCTCGAGCAGGCGCCGGCACTCGGGCCACTGAGCCGTCGCCTTCAGCAGCCCGTCGTGCCAGGTCGCGGCCCCCTGCGTAGGGGCCCAGGGCTCGCCGAGATCGACCTCCGTGACGAGGGCGGCCTGAGCCTGCGCCTGGGTGAGGCCCACGGACGACGGGGTGGCGGACGTCACGGGTGCGCTGGTGGTGGTCCCGTAGTCGGGCTTCTGGGCGGTGGGCGGCGTACTGAGGGCGGAGCAGCCGGCCGCACCGACCAGGGCACTCAGACTGACGGCACAGGCGGCGAGCGCGCGGGCCGGGGGCGGGGTCATCGGGGGTGCCTCCTTGAGGCCGTCCAAGATCGAGTACGCCCTCCTACGGCACCACCAGCTCCGCCGGCCCACCAGCGAGCCGGGCCGTACGGGTGAGCGGGGCCGGCGCCGGGGGCCGGGGTGGGCGCGGGTCCCGAAAACCGATCGCCCCCTGCTCGCCCCCTTGTTACCGTCGCCCCATGCAGCGTGCCCATGTCGTACCCGTGTCCCTCACGACGACGCCGGAGAGTGTCCCGGCGCGCTGACAGCTGACCCAGTCCAAGCCCCGGGGCGAGTGCCCCTGGGCTTCGGCGTGCGGGGGCTCGTCTCCGGTCACCGTGAGGAGAGCACCGCCATGACCGCCATGACCGGCCCGCACGACCACCGCCGACTCGGCCGGGAACTCGGCCTGTTCGACACCGACCCGCTGATGGGCGCGGGCCTGCCGTACTGGCTCCCCGACGGGGCCGTCGTACGGCACACCCTGGAGGAGTACGTCCGGGAGGCCGAACGCGCCGCCGGCTACCGGCACGTGTACTCGCCGGTCCTCGGTAAACGCGAGCTGTACGAGATCTCGGGGCACTGGTCGCACTACAGCGAGGACATGTTCCCGCCGATGGCGCTGGGCGCGGAGGAGGTCGTACTGCGGCCCAGCCTGTGCCCCCACCACGCGCTGATCTACCGCTCCCGCTCCCACAGCTACCGCGAACTGCCCTTGCGGATGGCCGAGTTGGGCGGCATGTACCGCTCCGAGCCGTCCGGGGTGCTCGGCGGGCTGACCCGGGTCCGGGCCATCCAGCTCAACGACGCCCACATCTTCTGCACCCTGGACCAGGCCGTGGACGAGGCCCGGGACGCCCTGGAGCTGATCGGCCGCGCCTACGCCGATCTCGGCATCCGCCCCGCCCGATACCGGCTCTCGCTGCCCGGCGAGGGCGGCAAGTACGTCGCCGACCCGGCCCTGTGGCGGCGGGCCACCGCGCTGCTGCGGGAGGTGCTCGACGCCGCCGGCGTGGCGTACGAGGCCGCCGAGGGCGAAGCCGCCTTCTACGGCCCCAAGATCGACGTCCAGATCACCGACCCCGCCGGCCGCGAGAGCACCCTCTCCACCGTCCAGATCGACTTCCACCAGCCCGAACGCTTCGACCTGCACTACATCGGCGCCGACGGCGCGAAGCACCGGCCGGTCATGGTGCACCGCAGCATCATCGGCAGCGTGGAACGGGCTGTCGCGCATCTCGTCGAGCAGCACGGCGGCGCGTTCCCGGCGTGGCTCGCGCCCGTGCAGCTGGCGGTGCTGCCGGTCGCGGACGCGCAGGAGGAGCGGGCCCACGAGGTCGTACGGCGGGCCCTGGCGCGAGGGCTCCGGGCGGAACTCCACGGCCCCGGCGACGGCACCCTCGGCGCCCGGATCCGGGCGGCGCGACTCGTGCCGTACCAGGCGGTGATCGGGGAGCGGGAGGCCGACGGCGACCTGGCGGCGCTGCGGCTGCGGGACGGGAGCCGTCCGGGGGCGGTGCCGGTCGGTGAGCTGCTGGACCGGATCGCCGCCCGGGTCGGTGATCGCGGGACCGAACTGTGGGCGGCTGCGTAAGGTCGCTTCGTAACCCGTCGTAGCCCGGAAAGAGGAACCCGCCGTGACCGGTCAGCCCATCCCGGTGATCATCGACTGCGACACGGGCGTCGACGACGCCCTGGCCCTGCTGTTCGCCGTACGGCATCCCGCGCTCGACGTGCGCGCGGTGACCTGCGTGGCCGGGAACACCGACGTGGACGGCGTCGTCCGCAACACCCTGACCGTGCTGGAGCAGGCCGGGGCCGGTGACATCCCGGTCGCGCGGGGTGCCGAGCGCCCGCTGATCGAGCCGGTACGCACGGCACGGCACGTGCACGGCGAGGACGGGATGGGCGACCTGGGGCTGCCCGCGCCGACCCGCCGGCCGGTCGACGTGGACGCGGTGACGCTGCTGCGGCGGGAGATCCTCGCCTCACCGACGCCGGTCACCCTCATCCCCACCGCGCCCCTGACCAACATCGCGCTGCTGCTGCGCACCCACCCCGAGGTGGTCCGCAACATCGAGCGGATCGTGTTCATGGGCGGCGCGGTGGCGACCGGGAACGCCACGCCGGTCGCGGAGTTCAACGTGTGGCACGACCCGGAGGCGGCCGCGATCCTGCTCACCGCCGGGGTACCGATCACCATGTACGGCCTGGACGTCTTCAAGCAGGTCCTCGTCCCGGCCGGGGACGTGCAGCGGCTGCGCGCGAGCTCCGAACCCCGCCTGCGCATGGCCGGCGAACTCCTCGCCCACCGCGACCCCGCCACCTCCGGCGACCCCACGCCCACGGGCGGCCTCGGCGACGCGGGCGCCGTCTGCGCGGTCGTCGACCCGGGGGGCATCACCACCGAATTGCTCCCGGTCGAGGTGAGCCTGGCCCCGGGGGCCACCCGGGGCCAGACGATCGTCGACCGGCGCCCGCGCCCCGGCGAGTCCGAGATCCACGAGGGTACCCGTGAACAGCGCCTGGTGGACGTGGCGTTGGGCGTGGACGTGGAGCGGTACGTGAAGCTGTGGCTGACGACGGTGGAGGGTGTCTAGCGCGTCTCCGCCGCGGGCCGGACCGCCCACCGCTGCTCCACCCTGGCGAGCCGCCAGTAGGCGATGGCGGCCGCCCACACCACCACGAACAGGCCGACGATGACGTAGCCGACGCTGTCGAGGTTGATGTCGGCGATCCAGGTGGTGACCGTGTCGCTCAGGTCGAGCTTCTCGTGCAGGACGCCGACGAGTTCGATGGTGCCGATGAAGAAGGCGACGGCGACCGACAGGCCGGTGATGGTGAGGTTGTAGAAGACCTTGCGGACCGGGTTGGAGAACGCCCACTGGTAGGCGAAGTTCATGAACGTGCCGTCGAGGGTGTCGAACAGGCTCATGCCGGCGGCGAACAGGAGCGGCAGGGACAGGATCGCGTACCAGGGCAGGCCGGCCGCCGCGCCCGAGCCGGCCATCACCATCAGGGTGACCTCGGTCGCGGTGTCGAAGCCGAGGCCGAAGAGGAAGCCGAGCGGGAACATCTGGCCGGGGCGGCTGATGGACTTGGTGAGGCGGCCGAGGATCCGGTTCATGAAGCCGCGCGAGTCCAGGTGCTGTTCGAGTTCCTTCTCGTCGTAGGCGCCCGCCCGCATCGCCTTGAACACCTTCAGGATGCCGAGCAGGGCGGCCAGGTTGAGGGCGGCGATGAGGTAGAGGAACGTGCCGGAGATCGTCGTACCGAGGAAGCCGAGCACCTGGTGGGTGCCGGAGCCCTCGTTCATGACCTTTCCGGCCAGCTGGGTGCCGCCCGCGATCAGCAGGGCGAGGACGACCACCACGCTGGAGTGGCCGAGCGCGAACCAGAAGCCCACCGACACCGGGCGCTTGCCGTCGGCCATCAGCTTGCGGGTGGTGTTGTCGATCGCGGCGATGTGGTCGGCGTCGAAGGCGTGCCGCATGCCGAGGGTGTAGGCGGTGATGCCGAGGCCGATGCCGAAGGCCTTGTTGCCGACCTCGTAGTGCCCGGGGGCGACGAGGAGGAACAGGATTCCGAAGGCGACGACGTGCAGTGCGGCGACGACCGCCATGAGGCCGGCGGTCTTGAGGGTGTCTTCCCGGCGCCATTTGAAGGAGGACGTCGGGGCGGGGACATGCGCAGACTTCTGGGCAGGGTTGGGCAGGGTCATCCGGTCACGCTCCAGCACCTCGTGGATCAACTCGTGAGATGCCGTGGCCGGTCTCCTGGCTTACGGGTCGTACGTGTCCGTTCCTGCCTTCCCGGTCTTGCGACCAGTGGCCCGGCTGGCGCCGGACGGGACGGAAACTCCCCGATCACAGTGGCGAGGGCCGCTCCGGCATGGACCCCCTGAGGGGTCGTCACCGGCTTCCCGAGCACCACGGCCAGCCCACCGTAGGGTGGCAAGCGGTCTCCTGCATAGCTGCGTACCTGGGCAGGTATGAAAGATCACATGGGGGTGCCTGCGAGGATGACGGCATGCATCTCGTTCCGGCCGACCGAGCGGATCGCCGAACCATCGACGGGCACCGGGTGTGCGACGCCATCGCCGCGATCGGCGAACCGGGCCATGTCCGCACCTGGGCCGACCGCTTCTCGCTGCTCGCCGACCCCAAGCGGCTCGCCCTGCTGCTCGCCCTGCACCGGGCCGGCCCCCTGGCCGTCTCCGACCTGGCGATCGCCACCGGCATGAACGACCCCGCCGTGTCCCAGGCGCTCAGGCTGCTGCGGGCGGCGGGTGTCGTAGAGGGCGAGAAGGAGGGACGGATCGTGCGCTACCGCGTGGTGGACGCCGACATCGCCGCGCTGCTCAAGCAGTGCGCGACCCCATCCGGCCCGTCTGGGGGTCCCCCCTCTGGGGGAGTCTGAGGACGAGGCCCTTCGGGCCGAACGCGGGGGTCTGGGGGCGTAGCCCCCAGGGACGGGACGGGAAGGGGCGGCGCGGGTGACATCCCGTGTCCTCAACCCGAAAAGCGCCGGCCGGGCCGAAACCGCCCGACCGGCGCTGATCACACCGACTGCGCCTGATTACGAGCGGGCAGCCTTGCGACGCCGCGTCGCCAGCACGATGCCCGCACCGCCCGAGAGCAGCACCGCCGCACCGATCGCGATCGGACCGGTCGCGCTGCTGCCACCGGTCTCCGCGAGGTCACCGCCGCCGTTCGGGGTGGCGGCAGGGGACGTGGTGGACTCGGAGGCCGACGGGCTCGGGGCCTCGGTGGAGGGCGAGGGGGACTCGGCGGGGGTCTCCGTCGCCGGGGGCGTCGTCTCCTCCGCCGGCGTCGAGGGCTCGGTGGACTCCGGCGTCGACGGGGTCGGCGTCGGGGTGGCCGGCGGCTCGGACGGGGCCGTCGTGCAGTCCTTCGTGCCGCCGTTCCAGGCCGCGATCAGCTTGTCCTTGATGACCGGGCGGTCCGGGCCCTTGGGCAGGTCGCCGTGGACGAAGCCGTCGTTCGCGTCGAGCTTGCCGTCGAACTTGACCGCGCCGCGGTAGAGGTCTATCTGCGCGAAGCAGCCCGCGTCGGGCACCGCGATGTCGAGGGAGTCGGTCTGGCCCGGCTTGACGGTGACGGTGTCGAAGTCGACGAAGACCTGCTCGCCGGAGGTGCCGAAGGTGGCGCCGTGGGCGAGGTAGGAGGCCAGGGAGGCCGTGCAGGTGGCGGCGTCGCCCGCGGTGCGGACCTTGATGTGGACCTTGCCGTCGTCGGTCGGCTTGAGGTTCTGGTCGTCGACCTTGACCGAGTCGAAGAAGCTCGTGCCGTCCAGCGAGAACTGGCAGCGGTCGGTCCCGGTCTCGGTGCCCGCGCCGGTGCCGGGCTTGTAGGTGCCGCCGGAATTCCAGCCGTCGCCACCGGGAGTGCCGGTGGCCCAGGCGCCGGAAGCGGCGGCGACGGAGGCGGAACAAAGGACGAGCGCCGCGGCGCCCGTCCCCAGCAGGCGGCGCGCGGTGACACGTCTGGCTGTCGACATGCGGATCCCATCGGATGTGTGTGAGGGGTGCTGAGGTGCTGTGGAAACACCTCTGAGAACACTGGGCCCATTGGTCACATGCGCCACAGTGTCCGCACATCGTGGATCTCCCAGCGGAACCCTGTCAACCTGCGGATATGCAGAGGGAGTTCAGAACTCCCTCACAATTCCGACACACAGGGAATGAACCGCTCCGGACGGCGTTCGAGTTCCCTTTCCCGACAATGTGGACAGGTACCTGAGTGCCGTGCCCACCGTCACGACCGCCATGAGGGAGAACGCCGCGTGACCGACCCGAACCGAGACCACCGACTGCACCTTCCCGACCTCTCCTCCAAGGACCCCGACTGGTGGCGGCAGGCCGTCGTCTACCAGGTCTACCCCCGCAGCTTCGCCGACGCCGACGGCGACGGGCTCGGTGACCTGCGCGGGATCACCCGGCGCCTGAACCATCTCGCCGCGCTGGGCGTCGACGCCCTGTGGCTCAGCCCCTTCTACCCCTCCGAACTCGCCGACGGTGGCTACGACGTCGCGGACCACCGCGACGTCGACCCTCGCCTGGGCACCCTCGACGACTTCGACGCGCTGGCCGCCGAGGCCCACCGCCTGGGCCTGAAGGTGATCGTCGACCTCGTCCCCAACCACACCTCCCACCAGCACGTCTGGTTCCGGGAGGCCCTCGCCGCCGCCCCCGGCTCGCCCGCCCGCGACCGCTACGTCTTCCGCGACGGCCGCGGCAGCCACGGCGAACTCCCGCCCACCGACTGGCAGTCCGTCTTCGGCGGCAGCGCCTGGAAACGGGTGCCGGACGGACAGTGGTACCTGCACCTGTTCGCCCCCGAGCAGCCCGACCTGAACTGGGACAACGAGGAGGTCCGCGCCGACTTCCGCACCACCCTGCGCTTCTGGTCCGACCGCGGGGTCGACGGCTTCCGCGTCGACGTCGCCCACGCCCTCGCCAAGGACCTGGAGGAACCACTGCGCGACCTCGGTGCCCCCGAGCTCAGCAGTGAGGAGTCGCTGCCCCGGTTCCCGCCCGGCGCGCACCCCTTCTTCGACCGCGACGAGGTCCACGAGATCTACCGCGACTGGCGCAAGATCCTGGACGCCTACCGCCCGCCCCGCATGGCCGTCGCCGAGGCCTGGGTCCAGGGGGCGCGGCGCGTGCGGTACGCCCGCCCCGACGAACTCGGCCAGGCCTTCAACTTCGAGTACCTGCAGGCCGGCTGGGACGCCGGCGAGCTGCGCCAGGTCATCACCGACTCGCTGGCCACCGCGTCGGAGGCCGGCGCCTCCGCCACCTGGGTGCTGTCCAACCACGACGTCCTGCGGCACGCCTCCCGCCTGATGCTCCCGCCCGGCACCGACGACAACGCCTGGCTGCTGTCCGGCGGCCACGCCCCCGCCGTCGACCCGGCCGAGGGCCTGCGGCGAGCCCGCGCCGCCACGCTCCTGATGCTGGCGCTGCCGGGATCCTCGTACGTCTACCAGGGCGAGGAACTCGGCCTGCCCGAAGTCGCCGACCTGCCCTTCGAGGTCCTTCAGGACCCGATCTGGGAACAGACGGGACGCGTCCGCAAGGGCAGGGACGGGTGCCGGGTGCCGCTGCCGTGGACGAGCACGGGGCCGTCCTACGGCTTCGGCGCGGGCGGTGCCTGGCTGCCGCAGCCGGAGAGCTTCGCGTCCTACGCCGTCGAGGCGCAGGACGGGGTCGAGGGCTCGACCCTGGAGCTCTACCGCAAAGCCCTCCGGCTGCGCCGCAAGCTGCTGGAGGGCGAGACCCTGACCTGGGGGGCCGACAGCCCGGACGGCGTGCTGGACTTCACCCGCAACGACGGCTGGCGGTGTGTCACCAACCTGTCGGGGGCGGCCGTACCCCTGCCGCCGGGCGAAGTGCTGCTCGCGAGCCGCCCGTTCGAGGACGGGCGGCTCGGGCCGGACACGACCGTCTGGCTCGCTCCCTAGCGACCGGCCGCCCCGCCGACGGGCTCAGGGGGTGATGGTCGGCGTCGCGGTCGCGGTCGGCGGAGGGGTCAGGACGACCATCGGCTCACCGGGCTGCGGCGGCGGCGGAGTCATGTCGCTCTGGGGCAGCTTCGGCGGGGTGGTCTGCTGGAAGAGGGCCTGGTCGAAGTTGACCAGGCCGGTCTTCTCCATGACCGTGATGTGGTCCAGGACGGTGTTGTTGGCCTGGTCGGCCAGCTGCCGTATCAGCGAGTTCTTGGTGGTGGAGCGGATCTTCGCGATGGTGTTGAAGATCGAACCGTGCGTGATCCGCAGGATGTTGGCGAAGTTCGAGTCGAACGCGTTGCCGGCCTGCGAGGAGTTGATCTGGTTCACGAACGCGACCTGCTGTGGGCTCGCCACGTTCGGCAGGGTGATGTTCAGCAACGGGGCGATCTTGCGGCAACTGGCGTCCAGTGCCCCGTGTCCGTCGATGAGGTGCTCGGACGCGGTCTTGACCTCCGGGGCCGTCCCCTTCTTCAGGCCGATCTGCCCGAGCGGGTACTCCCACAGCCCGGCCGCGCGCACAGAGACCACGAAGGCACGGTCCTGCTCGGTCAACGGCCCCCACTGCGTCTGGGCGATCACTCTGTCCTGCGCGCTGGAGACAGTGTCGAGACCAAGCATCGAGGGGTACGCGAGCGCGCCCAGGGTCAGCGTGAGGGCACCACCCACGAAAAGGGTTCCCATCGAGTTCCGCGAAAGTCGCACCGTGTCTCCTGCCCGGTAGGGGTCCCGCCTGCAGGCGGTCGGACGCTCAGAGGTACGGACACGGGAGCGTCAAGAACCTTTTGAATTGGTAAAATCTTCGGTGGAAAGCCGAGCGGCCCTCGCACCCGGAGGGGCCGTCAGGCCGCACCGCCTCGCCCATACGGCTCACAGCGCACGCCACCGGCGCGGCCGGGCCGCGAGAATCGCACGCGTCGGGGTCCACGACGTCCGGTGAGGAGCGGTGCCGACGATGAGCATGGCGAGCATGGCGACGAGGGTCGCGCTGGCGGTGATCGCGGTGGTGGGCACGACGGCCGTGTCCGGCCCGGCGCCGGAGGCCGCCGCGCACGGGCGGGAGTTGTGGGGGGCCGCCGTGACGATCGTCCCCGGACGGGAGGGGGTCGTCGAGGTCGCGGAGTACGCGGGGGCGGCGACGCTGGGCGCCGGGTCCGCGCTGACCCTGACGGCGCCCGACGGCAGCGAGGTCACGGGCGTGCCGCTCGCCGCCGGCGGCTATCGGGGGGCGGTGACGTCCGGCGGGAGCGGTGGGACGTACACCTTCCCGGGGGGCGCGGAGGTCACGGCCGCCACCGCGTCCCAGGCGGCGGCGCAGGCGTGGCGGGGGCGGGTCTTCCCCTTCGTCCTGGCGGTGGACCCGGACGCGGTGCCGGGGACGCGGCTGCGCGGGTGCGCGCTGCGGCTCACGGACGCGCGGGGTGCGGTGACGGAGCGGGGCGCGTGCGAGGTGACCGTCGGCCTGCCCGGGCCCACGCTGACCCGGCCCGAGTCGGGAGTGCCGCTGCCGCAGCGTCCGGAGGTGGCCGGTACGGCGTACCCCGGGTCCCAGGTCACCGTCCGGGACGCCCTCGAGGGCGAGGTCTGCGCGGCGACCGCGGCCACCGACGGCACGTGGTCCTGCGTGCCGGGCGCGGCACTTCCCGCGGGCGCGGGCCGACTTCAGGCGACGGCCGCGCTGAACGGGGTGAGCGCGGCGAGCGAGCAGACCGCCGTCACGGTGGGCGCGGGCCGGCGGTCGGGATTGACGCAAGCTTGACCAGTTCGCGGGCGAGTGCGGAAGGACCCCGGAGATAGCTTCACCTGCATGTCCATGTCAGCTCGGCGCCGCCCGACAGGTCCGGCAGAGGCCCCTGGTCCCCCGCGGACGGCCCTCCCCGTCCTGCCGTACCGCAAACCCACCAAGGGCCGCGACTACTGGGTCCTGGACGACGTACTCCCGACCGCCGGCGCGGACGCCGTACGGGAACGCTGCCTCGCCAAGGACGACTGGACCGAGGGCTACCCGCACAAGCCCGAGGCCTGGCCGGGGCTGCGCGCGATGCCCGGCCTCGAACCGGCCGAACTGGCCCGCGTGGAGCGGCTGGTGCGGCAGGCGACCGGGGCGCGCGAACTGTGGGTGCAGCGCACACCCGGCGGCGGCACCCTCAACCACAACTGCGTCCAGGTCGTCGGGGAGGGCGAGAGCACGCCCCGCCCGCACACCGACTCGCGCTCCCTGTGCCGGTACGCCGCCGTGCTCTACCTCAACCCCGGCGTCCCCAAGGACTGCGGCACCAGCTTCTACCGGCAGTCCCTGCCCGGCGGCCGGCTCGGCGGCAACGTCGTCCAGGCCCCGCACAACAGCCTCGTCGACGCCCTCGGCACCCGGTTCGTCGCCCCGGACGCCTTCGAGGAGGACGTCCGCGTGCCGCACCGGTACAACCGGCTGCTCCTCTACAACGCCAACCTCGTGCACAGCGCGACCGGATACGTCGGCCGCACGCTGGAGGAGAAGCGGATGACGGCGGTCTTCTTCTGGATGGCGTGAGCCCCTCTGGGGAGCCCACGGTGACCCGTCGGAAGATCAGCTGACGAGGGCCATCCCGTGCGAGGTGCCGTTCAGCCGCCGCCCGCCCGTCTCCGTGCACGTCACGACGTCCTCGATACGGACGCCGAAGCGGCCGGGCAGATGGATGCCGGGCTCGATGGAGAAGCACATCCCCGGTACCAGCGGCCGCTGTTCGCCCGGCACGAGGTACGGCGGCTCGTGCGTGGTGACGCCGACGCCGTGGCCGGTGCGGCGGACGACGTACGCGCCGTACCCGGCGTCCTCGATCACCGTGCGGGCCACCCTGTCGATCTCCGCGCACGGCACGCCGGGCCGTACGGCCTCGAAGGCGGCCTGCTGGGCCCGGCGCACGACGTCGTGCACTTTGCGTTCCTCGTCCGTGGGCTCACCCACGTGCACGGTCCGGGTGGTGTCCGAGCCGTACCCGTCCTTCAGACCCCCGAAGTCCAGGACCACCATGTCGCCGTCCTCGATGATGCGTTCGCCGGCCTCGTGGTGCGGGTTCGCGCCGTTGGGCCCGGAGCCGACCACGGTGAAGTCGACCTGGCCGTGACCGTGCGCGAGCAGGAGGCGGGCGAGGTCGCCGGCCACGTCGGTCTCCCGGCGCCCGGCGAACCGTACGGCGAGGATCTCCTCGTACGCCGCGTCCGCCGCCGCACCGGCCGCCGCGAGCCGCGCCAGCTCGTGCTCGTCCTTGACCGCCCGCAGCATCGGCAACGTGGTGCTCAGCGCCCGGTACGTGGTGAGCGGCAGCGCCTCCTGGAGGCCGAGGAGGTGCAAGGCCCAGGTGGCGTCGGAGACGCCGTAGTGGCCGTTCGGGCGCAGCAGTCCGGCCGCCGCCGCGTACGGGTCCTGGCCGTCGTGCCACTCCGACACCCGCAGGACGGCCGCGCCGGGGGCCGCCTCCGCGTCCGGGCGTTCCGGCGCCGGGACCAGCAGCCGGGGTTCCGACTCGGGGACCAGTACCAGCAGGGTGAGGCGTTCGGTGAGGGCGGTGGGCCGGTAGCCGCACAGCCGGACCAGGTCGGGGCCGGGCGTGACGAGCAGCCCCGAAAGCCCGGCGTCGACGGCGTCCCGGGCGGCCCGGACCATACGGTCCTCGTAGTCGTGCTCGGTGAAGGCAACCGGTGTCTCGCTCATCGCCCTGCCTCGTCGTCACGGTGTGCGTCACTGTCGCGCGGGTCGGAGCCTGGTGGGCGGGCTGGGCCGTTCGGGTGACCGCGGACGGTCGACCCGTCCAAAAGCCGTGCCAACCACAGCGGGCCGCACCTCACCCGAATGGCCCGCTCCCATGGCGACGCGCCCCGTGCCGCCCGATCGTCGAAGGGTCGTAGGACTCGAAGGATTCGCAGACTCGGAAGAAACGGGGCCCGCTCATGAGCCAGCAACCGCACGCCACGCAGCCGCCGACCGGCGGAGGGCAGCAGCCGACGGGCGGGCAGCGACAGCAGCCCGCCTGGGACGACACCCAGCGGTCGGACATGCCCGGCGGCCGGGCCGACTACGGCTACACGCCGAGGTCGGCCGAGAGCGGCTGGGCCGCGGGCGGCGTGGTGTTCGCCGGCGTCCTGATGCTGGTGAACGGCATCCTGGCGATCTTCCAGGGCATCTCCGCGCTCGCCAAGGACGATGTGTGGGCCAACCTCGGCGACTACGTCTACAAGATCAACCTCACCGGCTGGGGCGTGATCCTGCTCGTCCTCGGCGCGGTGTCGGTGCTCACCGGCGCGGGAATCCTCAGGGGCGCCGCCTGGGCCCGCATCACCGGCATCTTCCTGGCGTCCCTGAACATGATCGCCCAGTTCCTGTTCCTGCCGTACTCCCCGGTCTGGTCGATCGTCATGCTCGCCGTCAACGTCTTCGTGATCTGGTCGCTGGCGGTGTACCGGCCCGCCGATGCGACGCGCGGCAACGCCTAGCCCGTCCGGCTCCACCCGACGGCCGGTCTCGCCCGGAGGCCGGTGTCCCATGTCCCAGCCGACGGCCGGTCCCACCCGGCCGTCGGTCACACGTGCCCGATGCCGCCGCCACCGAAGGAACCGCTGGAACCGGGCAGCCACCGCTTTCGGCGCTGGTCCTTGCCCCGTCGGGTTCCGGACGCGTGCAGCTGATACGGCATGAGCCGTTCCCGGCTGTCCCCGGGCGTCGGCATCTCGTCCGGCTCCCGCACCTCCCGCATCTCGCGGACCGGTCCGGTCTCGGGAAGATGCGCCTGTTCCTCGGGGCGGGGCCGGGGCGATTCCCGGTCCTGGACCCGCATGCCGAACTGCACGGCCCACACCAGCGCACCGGCGATGAACAGGCCACCGGCAAAAGCGGCGATCACGTTGAGTACTTCGCTCGACGTGGCCGCAAGTACAAACGTCGCGGTACTCATGCTTGCGATTATCACCCATTTGGGCGGTCGATGTGTGGTCCGGGTCACACGAATCCGACGACGGCGTCGGCTACCGGCATGCCGGGCCCTGGGTCGGCGCCAGCGCCGCGAACGCCTCGTCGAGGACGATGACCAGGTCGAGCCGGTCCAGTGGTCGAAGGCGACGTTCGGACAGTCCAGTGCGCCGGAGGCCCGGACGGTGTGTGACCGAGGGCCACGGACCCCGGGCGCCCGAGCACTCCGCGAGCGCCCCGGCCGGCGCGGTCCGCAGGCTGTGCTGCTTCTCCAGGTGCCGGGTGCACGTGTCCCGGAGATCCCCAGGCCGTCCGTCCCGTCGCCCAGACCCTCACCCACGAGGCGGCGGTGCGGAACGCCGCCGCCAACCTCGACCGGCCGGCCGCGTCCCCGCTGACCACCGACGGCCCGGTGGGCGTCACCGGCTACTGCACGGGCGCGGGCCTGGCCCAGCGCACGGCCGGCACCTACCCCCGACCGGGTCGCCGCGGCGGCCGGCTTCCACGGCGCGTACCTCGTGACCGACGCGCCGGACAGCCCCCACCTGCTCGCCGAACACATCACGTCGAGCCGTACTTCGGCCACGTCGACCAGGACTCCACCAACCCGCCCGCCCCGATCGACCGCCTGGCCAAGGCCCTCACGGCAGCAGGCGTCCGCCACCACACGGACCTGCTGAGCAGGGCCCTGCAGCGGGCGGGCTCTAAGCGATGTCCTGGGCTACACGCGCCGCCACCAGGTAGAACCAACAGCGGGTTGAGCCGCCGCCCGCAGCGAACCGGCCCGGCCGTGGCGGTCGGTGGACAAGGGAGCGGCAGACTGCCGCTGTGCGGATACCAGTGGCAGTGACCGCGTTGCTCATCGTGCTCGCGGCGGCTTCCGCCGTCGTTCAGGCCCGCAGGGGTCGGTGGTGGACCGCTGTGGCGGTCCTGCTGCCTTCCTTCGGCGTGGCGGCGCTGCTCGGTGGCCTGCAGGGGCAGAGGGCGTCTCTGCTGTGGCTGGCGGGCCTGTTCGTAGCGGCCGGCTTCGGGGCGGAAGGCATCGCTCATCGGAGGGCCCGGACGCCTGGCAGGGAACAGGCGGGCGAGTAGGCGGGAGTGCCGTGACGACCGGGGCGGACGAGGCGTACGCCGTCCTCGACGGATGCCGAGCCGACGGCCCCGACATCGAACTCGGCCACTTCGGCGCCTAGTTCACGTCACTTCGCGGCACTCCACTTCATTTCGTCCTCAACAGGCAACCCCGACACGGCCCTCACAACTCTCACAGGGCGATCACAGGAATGATCGAGAACACCTGGGAGACAAGTACCGATGACTCACTTAAAGCGCTCCGCGCTCGCCGCCGGAGCCGTGCTCGCCGTTGTCGTCACCGGGACCGGAGCCATCCCCGGCACCGGAGCGGAGGCGGCGGAGGCGGTCCCCGGCAAGCCGAAGCTGAAGCTGATAGCCGCGTCGAACGCCGTGACGCTCGACCGCTACGACTGGAACTCCGGCGTCTACCTCGAGCTCGGCACGTATGTCACGGTCGACAACGCGCCGCTGGAGTTCAAGGTGACCCGGAAGTCGTACAAGGACCCGGTCGTCGCCCGGCAGATCCTCCGGGACGGGACGAGCACACGGACCAAGACCCTGCCCGCCGGGCTGGTGAAGGACTTCTCGGGGCTGGCGGGCTTCCTCGACGTGTCGATCACCGACGCGGCCGGCAAGGAGGTGACGACGAGCAAGGGGACCTTCTGTCCGAACAACGCCTCCGGGCGGCTCCGCCCGGACGCCCCCGCGACCTCGCACTATCCGGAGAGCTGCCCGACCAACCCGTGGACGCTGGGCTCGGTGTGGGGTGTGGAGAAGGGCTGGGCGTCCAACACCAGCGTGGTCGACTACGACAAGCCGGTGGACCTGCCGGCGGGTGAGTACACGGCCAAGGTGTCGGTGGCGAAGAAGTACCGCGACCTGTTCGACATCCCCGACGACCAGCCGACCGTCAAGGTGACGGTGCGGGACATGGGCAACGGCGAAGGGGAAGGGCTGGCCTCCGCCCGCCACGGCGGGCACGAAGCCCACACCGGTGCCGCGGCCTCGCCCTCCCACCACTACGGCCCTCGCGGCGCCGACGAACCCACGGGCCCCGCCCTCTCCCACGCCCTCGAAGACCGCGGTGCGGCCCACCACCTGGGCGACGGAAGCGGCCACACCGACGGCTCCCGCATCGCACCCGCGCTCACACCGAACGCCAAGCGGCCCACCGGCCGGGCTGGCGTCGCGTCGAGCGTGCCCAAGCCGGACCTGCGGTCGCTGCCGGCGTGGGACATCGCCATCACCGACGGCGAGGACGGGGACGTGGCGGGCAAGGACTACCTCGCGTTCAGCGCCAACGTCTGGAACGCCGGTCCGGCCCCGCTCGTCGTGGACGGGTTCCGCAGCCCCGGCAAGGACCTGATGGACGCGTACCAGTACTTCTACGACGCCGACGGCAAGCAGGTCGGGTACACGCCCACCGGCACCATGGAGTGGGACCCGCGAAGCGGCCACGAGCACTGGCACTTCACGGACTTCGCCAGCTACCGGCTGCTGAGCGAGGACCAGACCAAGGAGGTCCGCAGCGGCAAGGAGGCGTTCTGCCTGGCCAACACCGACGCCGTCGACTACACGGTGAAGAACGCCAACTGGCACCCGTACAACACCGACCTGTCGACCGCCTGCGGCGAGCAGAACTCGATCTCCGTCCGCGAGGTCCTCGACGTGGGTTCCGGCGACACGTACACCCAGTACCGGCCCGGGCAGTCCTTCGACATCACCGACCTGCCGAACGGCACGTACTACATCCAGGTGATCGCCAACCCCGAGAAGCGGCTCCAGGAGACCAACACCGACAACAACGTCGCGCTCCGCAAGGTCGTCCTGTCGGGTGAGCCGGGCGCCCGCAAGGTGACCGTGCCGCCGCACGACCTGATCGACGCGCCGTAGCGGCACGTCGTCCTCCGCCCGCCGGCAGGTGCGGTGGCGGAGGACGACGTCCCCCGTGCGTGGCACCGGTGGGACCGGGGCGCGTTCGGCGAACCGCGGCTGTGACGCCCGCCGCGGGGCCCCGTCACACATACGGCCGCCGTCGGCCCCGTACAGAGGGGACGACGGCGGCCGTCGCACGTGCGGGTACGCGCGGACCGGTGTCCGTGGGTCAGCCGGGCTCGTCGGTGTGCGCGCGACGGCCCTTGGAACGGCTGCTGACCAGCCAGGTCGACGGCTCGGGCGGCGCCTCGGCGGTGTGACCGGTGTCAACCGTCAGATGGAGCAGGGTGCCGAACCCGTCCGGGCCGGTCGGATAGCTGCGCGGCTCGTCGCACTGGAACGCCTCACGCAGGACCAGCGCGACCTGCTGGGCGACGTCCGGGTCCGCGGCGATGATGCGGACCTCGGCGAGGCCGTCTCCCTCGGGCGGGTGGTCGGACGTCGAGCCCATGAACGGTCACCAGTCTCTTCTTCTGCCGCAGGTCTGCCGCGTGCCCACGGTCGAGTCCACCGTACTCCCGGGGGCGAACGTCCCCTTTCGGACACCGCAGATCTGTGTCCGCCGCAGCAGGGATTCCACCCGGGCGACTAGAGTTCTCGCGCGGGGAAACTGCCCCATGCGGCGGGCCGCGCCCTGGCGACCCGCGGGAAGGCGTACATGCCCTCGGAAGACCAGTCGCAGGCCGCCGACCGCCTCGACGACGACCACTACCCGGCGTACACCATGGGCCGGGCCGCCGAGCTGATCGGTGCCACGCCCGGCTTCCTCCGGGCCCTCGGCGAGGCGAACCTGCTCTCCCCGAAGAGATCGGACGGCGGCCACCGCCGCTACTCGCGCCACCAGCTGCGCCTGGCGGCCCGGGCCCGCGAGCTGGTCGACCAGGGGACCCCCATCGAGGCCGCCATGCGCATCATCGGCCTCGAAGACCAGCTCGAGGAGGCCCTGCGCGACAACGGTGACCTGCGGCCGGACCAGAAACCTGAGGTGGCCGGAGAAGAAACCTGATGTGACCACGGAAGAAATTCGAGCGGATCCGGGAAAAAGATTCTCGGACGACGCGGAGCGTCTGCGACGTGCGCTTTTCCGGTCGGTCGACACGCCGAAGTCTTCCCCTGGCGCCGAATTCTTTCCGTGCTAGGCTCAACGTCAGTTGCAGTTGTGGTTACCTTTTTGCTGTCGGTTTTCCGGGCAGGTGATCATCACGGCGATGAGCGAGACTCGCGAAGTGCGAGTCCCTAGCACTGCCTCAGGAGATATGACATGGCCACCGGTACCGTGAAGTGGTTCAACGCGGAAAAGGGCTTCGGCTTCATCGAGCAGGACGGCGGCGGCGCCGACGTTTTCGCTCACTACTCGAACATTGCCACCCAGGGCTTCCGCGAGCTGCAGGAAGGCCAGAAGGTGACGTTCGACGTCACCCAGGGCCAGAAGGGCCCGCAGGCGGAGAACATCGTTCCCGCCTAATTGCTCGCACGATCGGGGCCCGCACCTTGGGTGCGGGCCCTCTTCGTTTTCCTGGACCGGCCGTGTGACGTGCCGGCCTCGCGCTTCCCCGCGCTTCCGCCATGCTCCGCCCGACCCAGGTGAGGCACCCATGCGCTGTGTGATCGCCCGTTTCCCCTTCGACCTCGTGAAGTCCGAGGTGGAGACGAAGATGCAGGGGATCCGACCCGAGGAAGTCACCGGGGCCTGCGTGGTCATCGGTCGCACGGTGTACCCGGTCAAGCAGGTCGGCGAGATCATCACCCGCCAGGACCGCCGCGACTTCACCGCGGGTGAGGTGACCCGGGCCCTGGTCCGTCTCGGCTTCACCTGCCACGCGACACCCCCTCAGGCACCGCTCGCGTCCGACCCGACGCCGGAGCCCTCCGGCGGAACCGGCGCCTGACGCCGACGCGTTCCCGTTCGGTCAAGCCCCTTCGGCCAGCCCACTCACCCCGGACGACCACGTGGTCGGCCCGGGGTTCTGTCGTTGTCGCGTTTCTTCAATCGTCGGCCGCGACGTCCTGCCTACCGTGGGGTCATGGAACTGGCACCTGTGATGGCCCGGGCCTCGGCCGCCGCCGTGGACGTCGTGCGGGGGGTCCGGCCGGGCGACCTCGACGGGCGCACGCCGTGCGAGGAGATGACGGTCGGCGCCCTCGTGAACCACCTGATCCTCTGGACCGCCGTACGGGGGCACGCCGCCGGACTCAAGCAGCCGCCGCCGGAGCGGGTGGCGGAGGGGTACGACTTCACCGCGGAGCCGGACTGGGCCGAGACGTACGCCACGCGGTCGGCGGCGGCCGCCGCCGGCTGGAGCGAGCCGCGGGCGGGGGCCGGGG
>NZ_JBXEJE010000001.1:94613-429274 GCF_056820935.1 Streptomyces sp. Q2
CTGGAGCGAGCCGCGGGCGTGGGCCGGTGAGACGGGCCTGACCGGCGGTGGCCGGATGCCGGCCCCCTTCGTCGGCGGAATCCTGCTGTGCGAGTGGCTGCTGCACGGCTGGGACCTGGCCGTGGCCACCGGTCAGGAACTGCGGGTGGACGACGATCTCACCGCTGCGGTGTACGAGAACGTGGCCGCCAGGGCCGAGACGGCCCGACGGTACGGCGTGTTCGGCCCCGAGGTTCCGATGCCCGGTACGGCACCGCTGTTCGACCGCGCCCTGGGCCTGGCGGGCCGCGACCCCGCGTGGAAGCGCGGAACCTGACCGCTCGGCGGCCGGGACCACGCCGGTAACGTGGTCTCACCCGGTTCCCCTCGTCCGCCGCAATGGAGCACCAGCGTGAGCAACTCCCTGTTCGTCAAGATCTGTGGCCTGAGGACCGAGAGGGACGTCGACACGGCGGTCGAGGCGGGGGCCGACGCCATCGGGTTCGTGTTCTCGGAGAGCCCGCGCCGCATCGACGTCGCCACGGCCGCACGACTGTGCGCTCGCGTGCCGGAGGGCGTGCTGACGGTGGGCGTCTTCCGCAAGGAGCCCCTGGACGAGGTGCGGTCCGTGGCCGCCGACGCGGGCATCGGCGCCGTACAACTGCACGGGCCGGAGGACCGCGGGTACTACGGCGAGCTGGCCACGGGCGGGTGGACGCTGATCCGGGCCGCGGCCTTCGGCGACCTGGTACCGCGCTTCGGGGACATGGGCGAGGACATGCTCCTCCTCGACGCGCCCGTGCCGGGCTCCGGCGTCGCCTGGGACTGGAACAGCAAGCCACTCGCGGGGTCCGGAGAGAAGTGGCTGCTCGCCGGCGGCCTCAGCCCGGACAACGTACGGCACGCCGTCGACGCCACGGGCCCGTGGGGTGTCGACGTGTCCAGCGGGGTGGAGCAGAGCCGCGGGGTCAAGGACCCCGCCCTGATCAAGGCGTTCGTGAAGGCCGCCCGCGCACAGTCCTGACGCCGCTCAGCCCGAACCGCGGGACGCCTGGCCCGCCGAGCGGCGGTACTCCGCGTTGATGCGCTGAGCCTCCTCGAGCTGGTCCTCGAGGATGACGATGCGGCAGGCGGCCTCGATCGGTGTGCCCCGGTCGACGAGCTCGCGGGCCCGGGCGGCGATCCGCAGCTGGTAGCGGGAGTAGCGGCGATGGCCGCCCTCGGAGCGGAGTGGAGTGATCAGACGGGCCTCGCCGATGGCGCGGAGAAAGCCCGGCGTGGTGCCGAGCATCTCGGCGGCCCGGCCCATCGTGTAGGCGGGGTAGTCGTCGTCGTCCAGACGACCGCTGAGCGGAGTATCTGCTGTCATGTCACCTCGTTGAACCAACGCGTCGAGGGGCCCTGGCGCCGTACGGCACCAGGGCCCCGAAGGAAATTGAACACCATCTGTCGGCCCTACTGCTGTGCCGACCTGCTACGTCCGCCGCCCGGCCCAGAAGGGCGGGACTGCGGGGATCGCGGCTGCGTGACCGGGGACCACCTTCCAATCCGGGGTCTTGCGGTACCCGGCCCGAGCGTGCTCGGTCCGGGCGATCCTGATGGCGTCTGCTCCTCCGTCCTTCCTTGCGACCAGGCAGTTCGTGTCTGCCGGGCTGTGCTGAACCATGTCTACGAGAGAAACGCTACCTGGGGCATCGGCCAATGTCTACTCCCTCAAAAGTAGATTTGGGCTCAGGGGGGTGCCAGGTATTCTGCGGTTCGCACGGGGGCCGCGCGGCCCGGCCCGGCCGCCGCATAGAATCGGCTTTCATGCCGAACCCTGACGAGCTGCTCATCGCCATCTCCGCCATGGTGGAGTCGGAGCAGAGCAATCAGATGTCGCTGACCGTGGTCGTCTCAGGTGCCGTGATCACCGGCCGACTGGCACCCGAGGCCGTGTGGCGGGAGCGGGTGTCGGAGGTCCTGAAGGACTCGGACCACCTGGGCCCGTTCGCCGACGTCTTCACCGCCGGCCGGGCCGAGCGCCGGCCCGACCCCGGCGAGACGCCCACGCATCTGCACTTCCATCTGGCCCGGATCCTGCAGGGCACCGTCGGGATCCCCGACACGGGCGGAATGTACCGTGTCGCGATCAAGGACGTCAGCGCCTGGACCGTGGGCGACTTCAGCTACTCCGACCAGTGAGAACAGCAGTGAGGGCCCTGCCGACGTCTGTCGGCGGGGCCCTCACTGTCGTCCTGAGGTGGCTTGCGCCCGTCCTCACGCCTCCTGGTGCTCGGGGGTGCCGAGCAGGGCCGACGCGGTCTGGAGCGGGCTGAGGACCGGTGCCACCGGCACGGCCTCGGGGTGCTCGTGACAGGTGAAGCCGAGGCGGGCCATCGCGCGGGTGACCTCGGCGGCGGAGAAGTCGCGGCGGTCCTGACGGGTGATGATCTCGCCCACCTGCTTGACGGGGTAACGGCGACGGCCGATGGTCACGGACTCACCCGTGACGAGTTCGGGCTTGATGCCCTTCATCGAGTCCAGGACCCCCATCTTCGTGAGATCGAAGGGGTAGCGGGCGATGACACAGCGCATGATGCCTCACAGGGAGAAGGGGAACGGGCTGACCGCGTGTCCGCCGAGGATGTCCCGCAGCCGGATCCGGTCCGTGTACGCGGAGCTGGCCCGGAGGCGGGCGAGCTGGGCCCGGGTGATCGAGCCGGTGCTCTCGTCGTCACCGTCGCACACGAGCAGATGCTGGACCCGGGCGCCGACCATGACCGACAGTGCCACTTCGACCGTCATGTCGTCACAGACCCGCGGCCCGGACACGTCCACGTCCACGTCGACCACAGTAGTGGTGGCGGGACCCGCCGAGTGCCGCCGCATCTGAACCGATGTCAAAGAGTGCCTCCTGCGAGATGGCGGACGGGGCGAAGAGGGGTTGACGCCGGTGAGCGGGGGACGGCCCGCCCCAGATGGGCGTGCCGTCCNGACCACAGTAGTGGTGGCGGGACCCGCCGAGTGCCGCCGCATCTGAACCGATGTCAAAGAGTGCCTCCTGCGAGATGGCGGACGGGGCGAAGAGGGGTTGACGCCGGTGAGCGGGGGACGGCACGCCGCAGATGGGCGTGCCGTCCCCCGTGTCTCCGAACGATCGCTACAGGTACTAGGCCGCCGAGCCGTAGGAGGTCCTGCGCCGCGCGGTGCCGCGTCCGGCCTCGCTGGTGGAGCGGCTCTGACCGCCACGGCTCTGGCCGCCCTGACCGCCACGGCTCTGGCCGCCCTGGCCGCCGCGGCTCTGACCGCTCTGCGTGCCGCTCTGTCCGCCCTGGGCGCTGCCGCGGCCGCGACGGCCCCGGGAGGAGGACGAGGACGCGGAGCGACGGGGGCGTTCCACCACCGGGTTGGTGATGACCACCGGGATGCCGGAAGGAGCCTGGGCGCCGGTGATACGGCTCAGCTCCTCCTCGCCCGAACGCACCGGGGTCACCGTCGCGTTGATGCCGGCCGACATCATCAGCCGCGTCATGTCGCGACGCTGATCGGGCGTCACCAGGGTGACGACGCTGCCGGACTCGCCGGCACGGGCGGTACGGCCGCCGCGGTGCAGGTAGTCCTTGGGGTCGGTGGGCGGGTCCACGTTCACGACCAGGTCGAGGTTGTCGACGTGGATGCCACGGGCCGCCACGTTGGTCGCCACCAGCACCGTCACATGCCCGTCCTTGAACTGGGCGAGGGTCCGGGTGCGCTGCGGCTGGGACTTGCCGCCGTGGAGGGCCCCGGCGCGGACGCCGCTGCTCAGCAGGTGCTTGGTCAGCCGGTCCACCGCGTGCTTGGTGTCCAGGAACATGATCACGCGGCCTTCGCGGGCCGCGATCTCGGTGGTCGTCCGCTGCTTGTCCGTGCCGTGGACGTGGAGCACGTGGTGCTCCATCGTGGTGACCGCGCCCTGGGACGGGTCGACGGAGTGCACCACCGGGTCGGTCAGGTAGCGGCGGACCAGCAGGTCCACGTTGCGGTCCAGGGTGGCCGAGAAGAGCATCCGCTGGCCGTCGGCGCGCACCTGGTCGAGCAGGGCGGTGACCTGGGGCATGAAGCCCATGTCCGTCATCTGGTCGGCCTCGTCGAGGACCGTGATGTCGACGTCGTCCAGTCGGCAGTCGCCGCGGTCGATCAGGTCCTTGAGCCGTCCCGGCGTCGCCACGACGACCTCGGCGCCGCCGCGCAGCGCGCCGGCCTGCCTGCCGATCGACATTCCGCCGACGACGGTGGCCAGCCGCAGCTTCACGGCGCGGGCGTACGGGGTGAGCGCGTCGGTGACCTGCTGGGCGAGCTCGCGGGTGGGCACGAGGACCAGGGCGAGCGGCTGCCGGGGCTGGGCGGTGCGACCCGCGGTGCGGGCCAGCAGCGCGAGGCCGAAGGCGAGGGTCTTGCCCGAGCCGGTGCGGCCACGGCCGAGGACGTCACGGCCGGCGAGGGAGTTCGGCAGGGTCGCGGCCTGGATCGGGAACGGTACGGTCACGCCCTCGTGGCCCAGTGCGGCCAACAGCTTCTCCGGCATGTCGAGTTCGGCGAACGCCTCGACGGCGGGCAGAGCGGGGGTGACGGTCTTCGGCAGGGCGAACTCGCCCTGCACTGCGGTCTGTCGACCGCCGCGGCCGGGATTGCCGCGCTTCTTGGAGGCCGCACCCGAGGACATGCCTCCGGTGCGGGTACGGGCGAAGCGGTCGTTTGTGCGGGTGCGCGTGTAGGCGCGGTTCATATGGAACCTTCCTTGATGCGGCACGTACCAAGGAATTCCCGCAGCAGATGAGCAGCGCAGAGAATTGCAAGAACGAGCCGAATGTGAATTCCAACCGATATGATTGAGCAATGGATATCGGGAATTCGATATCCGGTTTCGGGCGCGGTATTTCTACGCGGCGCCCGGGAACGCAGCGAGCTGGGGCCCGCACCCCAAGGTGCGGGCCCCAGCTGCGAAGTCAGCGTCTGATTCAGTGTCAGGCGGGGACGATGTTCTCGGCCGTCGGGCCCTTCTGGCCCTGAGCGATGTCGAAGGACACCTTCTGACCCTCCTGAAGCTCACGGAAGCCCTGGGCGGCGATGTTCGAGTAGTGGGCGAAGACGTCGGGGCCGCCGCCGTCCTGCTCGATGAAGCCGAAGCCCTTTTCCGCGTTGAACCACTTCACGGTGCCAGTAGCCATAATGTTTCTCCTTTGGGACGGTGTTCGGAGTTCGCCGTGTGCGGACTCCGGTCGCCGTGATGATCAGCCCGTCGGAAAAAACCTTCTGGCAACCACACCTGCAACTGAGATCGACAGTAGCAGGTCGCGTTCGGCCGTGCACGGTCGATGATTTCGCCTGGTCGGCCGACCCGGGAATACTCATCGCGCGTCGCGTCGATTTCTCACTTCACGGTCACAGATATTGCTCCCGTGGTCAGCGAATCGGCCGCCGACGGACCCGCCGAGCCCCTCGTGCCGTGATGAAGACCACATCGGCCACGAACAGCACGACACCGATGGCCAACAGGTATCCCAGACCGTCCGCCGCGGCGCCGATGATGCCCAGCGCGACGGCCACGAGGACGAGCAGCAGGAAGATCACCATCGACTCGTACACCTCCCGGTGCCGCGGATGAGGGGTCAGCGGCGCGCGAGTTGGCGTTCGCCGTTGACGCCCGGCCGGTACGGCATGCCGTAGTGCTGGAAGATCGCTTCCTCCCGCTCGGCGGGCAGGACGTCGTCCGTGCCGATGGAAGGGGCCTTCCGCACCTCCCCCTTGGGGTGGGAGACCTGGACGTAGCCGGGGCCGACGACCGCCTCGTCGAGCGGGACGAAGACCAGTCGCCGGCGGGAGGGCAGTCCGGTGCGGACCGTGACCACGGACGGTTCGTCGGTGGTGGTGTCCACGTAGACCGCTTCGAGCATGCCGATCCTGTGGCCCTTCGGGTCGACCACGTCATGGTTGCGCCACTCGCGGATGTCGGCTGAACGGATCATGCCTGCTCCCTGTGTGCTGGCCCACTTGTCATCGTAGGACCGGCGGACCCTTCCGGCATCACCCGCGTACACCTCGTCCGCGGCCTTTCAGCCCAGCCGGACCGGCAGTTCGGCCAGGCCCCGCAGCAGAGTGCTGGTCCGCCATCGGAGTGTCGCCGGTTCGGTGGCGAAGGTGAGGCGGGGGTGGTGCGCCAGGAGCAGGCGTACGGCGATCTCGGCCTCCAGGCGGGCCAGTGGGGCGCCGAGACAGTGGTGGAGGCCGTGGCCGAAACCGAGGTGTCCCTGGACGCGCCGGGTGATGTCGAAGCGGTCGGGGTCGGGGAAGTGCAGCGGATCGCGGGAGGCCGCGGCGAGGGAGACCAGGACCGCGTCGCCGGTGCCGATGCGGGTGCCCGCGAGGTCCAGGGGCTCGGCGGCGAAGCGGAACGCGGTGGCGTGGACCGGTGAGGTGTGGCGCAGCGACTCCTCGACGGCGCGGCCGGTCAGCCCGGGGTCGGCGCGGAGCAGGTCGAGCTGGTCCGGATGGGTGAGCAGGCCGTGGAGGGTTCCGGAGATCAGGTTGACCGTCGTCTCGTGGCCGGCGACGAGGATGAGGAAGGCCATGCCGAGGAGTTCCTCGTCGGTGAGAGGGGCCCCGTCCGTCCTCTCCCTCTCCTCGTCGGCGGACACCGGTTGTTCGCGGGCCGTCGCGGCCAGATCGCCGAGCAGGGTGCCGTCCGGGCCGGCGGCCTTGCGGTCGATCAGCTCGGTGAGACTGCCGGCCAGTGCGCCCGCGGCCGCGGCCGCCGCTTCCTCGGAGGTGGGCATGACCAGCTCGTTCGACCAGGTGTGGAAGGCGGAACGGTCCGCCGCGGGGACACCGAGGAGATCGCAGATCACGGTGACCGGCAGCGGGAGCGCGTACCGGCTCACCAGGTCCGCGGTCCCTTCTCGGGGCAGCGCGGCGAGCAGGTCACGCGCGGTGCCCTCGATCAGCGGGCGTGACGCGGCGACCCGGGCCGGCGTGAAGTGGCCCGCCACCAGCCGGCGCAGCCGGGTGTGCTGCGGGGGATCGCTCTGGAGCATGTTGCGGCCGAGGGCGTGGCCGCCGTCGGTCCGCCAGGACGAGGAGTGCCGGATGTCGTTGCGCAGGCGCGGGTCGGTCAGCGCGGCGCGTGCCGCGTCGCGGGTCACGACCAGCCAGCACTCTCCGCTCCCCGGCACGAGCACGCGGTGCACGGGCCCCTCGACGCGCAGGGCCGCGTAGACGGGATACGGGTCACTGGCCAGGTCGTGGCCGTCGGGGGCCAGCTCCTCCAGGGTGCGGGCCTGCATGGCATCGCCTTTCGTCGAGGGCTGGCGGTCGGCTATCGCTCGCTGCTACGGCCGTGCCATACGTCGGCCACGGTGTCGGCGAGGGCGGTGGCCTGGGCGTGCCCGGCGAGGGCGGCGTCCAGGCGGTGGGCGTCGGCGGTCATGTCGCGTCCCATGGCCCGGCGGGAGGCGCGGTCCGGGGCCAGCAGCGTGACGGCGACGCCCTCGGCGGCGAGGGCGGCGGCCTCCTGCCGCGCGTGGGGGTGCGGTCCGACGGCGGACGGGATCGGAGCGACGGCCACCACCCGCCGACAGCCGCGGGCCAGGTGGAGGTTGGTGGTGGAGCGGCTGCCGCCGTCCATCCAGTGGCGGCCGGCGGCCGTGACGGGCGGCCAGACCAGGGGGACCGCGCAGCTGGCGGCGACCGCTTCGACGAGGGTGAGCGTCGAGTCCGCGCCGAAGGCCGCCACCTGCCCGGTGTGGGCGTCGACCGCGGCGATCCGCAGGGCGCGCGCGGGCCATCGCGACGCCCCGCGCAGCAGTGGTCGCAGGACTTCCGGCAGGTCGGGCCCGGGGGCGGGCCGGGCGGCCAGGGCGGCGCGGCCCAGACGGCGTACGGAGCGGTCGGGGTCGCGGGATCCGAGCGCCGCCCACAGGAAGCGGAGGGTCTGGGCCGCGGTCACGCTCATGACCAGCCGGTCGACGCCGGTGAGTTGACGCTCGTACATCTCGCGCGGCGGCTCCCCGCACGCGAGCCGGGAGCCGAAGATCGCGCCCGCCGAGGTGCCGATGACGACGTCGGCCCGGTCGAGGTCGATGCCGGCGTCCGCGAGACCGGCGAGCACACCGGTCATCCAGGCGCCGCCGACCGGGCCTCCACCGCCGAGTACGAGTGCCGTGCCGCCTGTGCTGTCAGTGCCGCTCGTGGCGCCGGTGCCGCCCGTGCCGCTCATGTCCCGCCCTCCCGAGCACGCGAAATGGGGACTGGTCCCCGTTTTGGGTTCCGACGATAACATCGCTGCCGGGGAGTGCTCCCCACTTCCGGGATTCCGGGGCAGTGCGGCTTCGTGGGTTCGTGGGTTCGTGAGTTCGTGGCTCCGTGCGGAGGGTGACGATGACCGTCGAAGGACACCGGGCGACGCCTCCGCGGCGACGCGACGCGCGGCGCAGCTGGGATCTCCTGGTGGCCGCGGCCCACGAGGTGTTCACCGAGCAGGGGCTCGAAGCGCCGCTGGACGTGATCGCCCGCCGGGCGGGCGTCGGAAACGCGACGCTCTATCGGCACTTCCCCACCCGCGCCGCCCTCATCGACGCCGTCTTCCACGACCTGCTGACGGACACGATGACCGCGGGCGAGCAGGCCCGGGCCGCGCCGGACGCGTGGGCGGGCCTGAACACGTACCTCCGCGCCGTCTTCACCACGCTGGCCGCCGACCGCGGCACCAACGACCTCATGACCACCCGGCTGGAGGGCGTCGACGCGCTGCGGGCCGTGCACGTCCACAACCGGGTGACGGTGGAACTCCTGTTGCGGCGCGGTCGGGACGAGGGCACGGTCCGCGAGGACGTCACCGTCGAGGACGTCCTGTTCGCGCTCGCGGCCCTCGGCCGTGCCGTCCCGGCCCTGACCACCGCGACGACCCCCGACGCCTGGCGCCGCCCCCTCGCCCTGCTCCTCGCCGGCCTGCAGGCCTCGCCGAGCGCGTCCTCGCCCCTCCCCGGCCCGGCCCTCAGTCCCGACCAACTCGGCGATGTTCTACAGGAGTTGGGCCCGCACCGGAACAGCAGATAACCCCCGGGCCATGGGCCGGGGGGTTATCTGCCGTCGCCGTCGCCGCTACTCCTCCGGAGAGGGGGACGGGGACGGGGACGGAGACGCCGAGGCGGCGTCCGAGGGCTTGCCCGGCAGGGGCTCGAAGGCCAGGGCGTCCCAGGCGATCGAGTCGTCGCCGGTGCCGTCGGCCGTGTCCGAGCTCAGCGAGACGCTCGGGGTGCCGTGGAACTCGTACGAGTCCAGGGAGACCCAGGCGTTCTTGCCACCGGTGTCCTGCGAGATCGTCTTCTCCACGACGGTGCCGTCACCGAGGTCGATGCGGTAGGTCGCCTGGCCGGTGTCGGCCTCGTGGTCCGGCAGGTGGACCATGACCCGTGCCCAGCCGTTGACCGACCGGTCGGGCGTCCAGGTGCCGGTGACGACCGAGTCGGTGAGACTCGGCGCCCGGGTGTGGGTGAACCAGAAGTGACCGCCGAAGCCAGAACCCAGCTGGTGGAAGTCGATCTTCGACGGGTAGACGGTCGCGCCGTTCTGCACCGCGGAGCCGAAGGTGAACGTCAGGGTGCCCCGGCTGGTCCAGTTCTTCGCGTCGGCGCAGGGGTTGGTGCTGCCCACCCGGAACTTCACCGTGTTCGGCACGTCGTCCACGATCAGCGCGTTCTGCGGCAGGGAGGAGGTGCAGGACGCCGGTCGGGGCGAGGTGGCCTTCGGCTCGGGGTCGCTCGCCTCGTAGGCCGGCACCTCGGTGCCGCACGTGGTGGCGCAGTCCGTCCAGGTCGAGGACGCGTGCCACCAGCACTTGAAGTCGTCGCGCTGGCAGGGGCCTTCGGGCTGGCTCGAACCTTCCACCTTGCGGAGCTTGGAGGTGTCGCACTCGTTGTCGGCGGGCTTGCAGAAGGCGTCGTGCGGCGGTTCGGCGGCCGGCGCGCCGCCGGCGGGCCAGTCGCCGACGGTGAAGGCCGCACCGGACGCGCCGGTCGCCGGGTCGGTCTTCTGCTGGGAGTACGCCGCCCAGCCCAGGACCCGTTCCGGGTACGTCCACAGATTGGGGTTGCGGGCGTCGTCGTAGCCGGAGGACAGGAACATCTTCCGGTCCGGCGGGTAGAGGCCGTTGGCCGGGTTGTTGAACCAGCCCAGGCCCCAGGGAGCGGCGGTGTCCGACGCGGTCGGCTCGTTGAAGCCGCTGTTGTACGCCCACAGCGCGAACCACCAGTTCTCCAGGTACCGGGGGTCACCGCCGTTGGCGAGGATGCCGTGCGTGTACAGCTGGTTCCACTTGTCCTGGAGGATCTGCAGACCGGCCGCGATGTTCGCCGCGTAGTCGACGGTGATCGCCTTCTGCTGCTCGGCGGTGTACGTGGTGTCCGAGCGGGCCATCCCGCTGGTCACCTGGGAGATGCCGTAACCGCAGTCGGCGGCCGACCAGTCGACGGTGTGGACGCTGCCGCCGTTGCCGTAGTAGCCGCCCTGGATGAAGTTGCCGCTCTCGCCGGCGGCCGCCCGCGAGGTGGCCTGCACGAGGTTGGACTCCTGGGTGAGCACACCGAGCATGATCTGCGCGGGCACTCGTCCGCCGCCCTTGAGCTCGACCGGCGGGAACATCCCCTGGGGGGTGTACGACGAGAGGTCGGTGCCGTTCCATCCGCTACGGCGGCGGACGTCGAGCTCGCCCTGTACGGCGAGGTCCGTCGCCCACTCGACCATGGCGGGGGACGGCTGGAGCGCCTGGAGGCCGGGGTCGTTGCGGGAGACGGCGCAGGCACGGTCCGGGTCGGTGGTGGTGTGCTCCGGGCCGTCGTCGTCGACGCTGTCCAGCCGCATGCCGGCCGACGGACCGTGGAGGCTGTCCGTGCGCATGCCGGCGGACGAGACGTCGAGGCTGTTCGTGTGCATCCCGGCGGACGGGCTCTCGCCGCTGCCCGCGGTGGTGAGGGGGGCCAGGGCCGGGGACTGTTCGGCGCCCTGGCCCTGCTGCGGCGCCCTGGGCTTCACGCGGAAGTCGAAGGTGGCGCCGGTGCCCGTGGCCAGGGCGTTGATGCCGACCGGCTGGGCGGTGCCCGCGGCGAGGGCCCTGCCGACGCCCTTGCCGCCGGCCGCCTCCGCGCCGTTGCCGACACTGGTCAGGGCGAGCGCGCCGGTGGTGGAGACCTCGGACGCGGCCGGGACGTCGAGGACCTTCCAGCCCTTCGGCCAGCTCTGCGGAGTGTTCTCCGGCGAGCTCCGCGGCGAGTTCTCCGGGTGGGCGGAGCCCCGGATGTCGTCCTGGGCGTCCGTCCCGGTGACGAAGACCCGGCCGCCGGTGCCGTGCACCGCCAGCGCGCCGAGCGCGCCTGAGCCGAGCAGTCGGTCGGAGCCGTCCTGCGTGACCCGGCGGACCTGCACCTTCTTCCCGGCGGCCGGGGCCTGGTAGGCGAGGCCGCCGTGCGCGTCCGGCACCAGCCGGAACGGCGTGCCCGCCGTACGGGCCAGGGTGCTGACGTCTCCCCGACGGTTCACCGAGACCACCGAGGTGCCGTTGGCCGCCGCGATGCCGGTGCCGAAGGGCACGGCGGAGGTCAGCTGGCCGGGGACGGTCTGCCGACGGGTCAGCTTCCCCTGCCGCGCGTCGACGGTGAGCAGTTGCGTGCCCTCGCCCTGCGGCCTGGAGAGCACGGCCTGCTCGCCGTCGCCGCAGCCGGGGTTGAAGTAGGCGAGGGAGACCAGTTGCGGCAGCTTGGTCACGGTCCCGTCGGTCAGGTCGACCACGGCCGCGAACGCGCCCTGCTGGAAGCCCTCCTGATCGTTGATCACCTGGCGGGGCGCGTAGACCACCACGGCCCGGTCGCCGGACGCGGTCACACAGCTCTGCCCGATCCACTGGTCGGTGTCGATGCCGGGCTCGGACAGGGTGGCCGCGGTGCGCCATGCGTAGGCGTGCGCGGCGTCGGCGACCAGTACGTGCAGTCCGGTGCGGTCTCCGTCGTACGTGACGATCCGGTCGTCGGACTGCCGCCATCCCGAGGGCAGTTGCGAGGTGTCGGTCACTCGGTCCGGCGGTGGCGCGGCGCCGCGCTGGGGGGAGGAGTCGGTGAAGGCCGCCGATGCCAGTGGGGCGACGAGAGCCATCGCCACCACGGATGTCGCGCCGGCCGCGAGTATTCGGCCGCGTCGGCTCTTCGGCACCCGCCAGCGGTGCCTTCCTCCTGCATTTTCACGAGAAGTGCGCAAGGCATTCCGTCCGGGTTCACTTGTCAAGGTCTGGTACCGGCTTTCATGGTTCCCCCGGGCCGGTGAAGCGGAAGCTATCAGTCCGATATGACGGCGGTTCACGCCCCGGGATCCTTACCGGGGGGTATCCACGAAATATCCACGAGAGGTGAAGAAGTCTTCATCTCCCGCTTCCTGGCGTCGAGTTGGCGAGCGACGCTCCCGCCGTCCGCCTCGTCCTTTCGGCCGATACGCCGGGTGCCGACCGCGCCTACGATGCGGTTCAGTTCACTCAAGCGAATCCGAAGGATCAGCGAACGTGTCGTCGAAGAACAGTCGTCTCAGGGTCGCTCTCGTGGCCCTCGTCGTGGCAGCGGCCGGTCTGGCCATGGCCGGACCCGCCGCGGCAGCCACCCAACAGGCCCCCGCGGCAGTGTCCTCGGCCCTGCCCGAGCAGGAGCCCGCCATACTCACCGGCTTCGTGGACCTGCCCACGAGCGCCCTTCCGGCCGACAGCCGGAAGCACAGGTTCACGGTCACCTACCGCAACGACTCCTCGGTGGACCAGACCGTCGCCCCGCAACTCCTGGTGGAGTCCCCGGACTCGGGACCCTTCCTGGACCCCTCGGACGTCAAGGTCGAGCACCGCACCGCGAGCGGCTGCTGGGAAGCCGTCCAGCTCGGCAGCCAGACCGGCACCCTGTACACCGACCTCTCGACCGCACAGCGCACGCTGCACGCGGGCGAGACCCTCACCGAGCAGTACCGCCTCACCGTCCTCGACCCGGACGCCGAGGGCACGGTGCACCCACGGGTGGCCCTCTACGGCTGAGTCTGACGACTGATCACCTTCTCTCGCACACGGCGAGCGGGCCCGGGTCCCGGACCCGGGCCCGCTCGCCGGGTGGTTCAGGAAGTGACCGTCAGGAAGCCGGTTCGGCGCCGCGTAGGTGACGGCCTGTGCCGTCGGCTCCCCGCTCACGCGGCTGACAGGACGGCGGGCGGCCGGACCGACCGGGGGACCGTCACCGTCACCTTCGCCCGCACCGGGACCGGCCCCGAAACCCGCACCGGCACCGTCGTCCGGCTGCGGCCGGCGGCGAAGACGAACAGGCGCAGGATCAGGAAGCGGCCGAAGCCGGCGAGGCCGGAGGCACCGAGGTAGACGATCTGCTCGGTGAGCATCCCGGGCGACGCCTGGACCAGGTGCAGGACGAACACCGCGGCACAGGTCACCGCGTAGGCGACCGCGGCCGAACCCGCGGACTGCCAGTGGCGCCGCCATCCGGCGCGCCGGCCCGACCCGAAGGTGAAGCGGGCGTGGAGCTCCGTGCACAGGAGGGTGGAGGCCACGGTGACCAGCGCGTTCGCCACCGCCCACGGCATCAGTCCGGCGAGCGACGGTATGGCCAGGCTGGAGAGGACGCCGAGCCCCCCGCCGAGCACCACGAACCGGGCGAAGGAGGCGAACGGTCCGGGTGCGGCCGGGTTCCGGGGCGCGCTGTCCATGGCGGTCTCCATCCGCTCCGTACGCCGCGCCTCGCTCGGCCGCGTATGTTTGCTTGACTTACTCAAACATAAATGGATTGCTTGAGTTACGCAAGTAGATATCGAGGTCAGGAGAGAGCCGTGGCGGGATTTCAGCAGTCAGCGGGCACGGGCCGAAGACGGCGAGGGCGATCTCGCCGGCCGTCCAGGTGCCGCCGATGAAGGAGAAGACGCTCCGGCAGCCGTGGCCGCGTCGTCCGCGTCGTCCGCGCCCGCCGGGTACTCAGCCGGGAACGTCGGGATTCCACTCGTCCCGCGACCACTCGGAGTCACCGAGCGGGTAGATGTACGCGGGACGCCCCACGTTCCCGCTCGTGCGGAAGGGCTTGCCCTTGTCGTCGATGCGTAGGGTGCCCTGTTCGTCGCCGCTGGACCAGTCCAGTTCCAGGTACCAGCTCACGTTGTGCGTCCGCGCGTCAGCGAAGACGTAGAAGACCTCGGGGTCGGACTCGCTCACCTTGTACGGGAAGTCGCGCTGCCCGGCCCTGGGGGAGAGCGCGGGCCGCCCGGCGTCGAGGTCCACACCGAACGCCGCCGTGTCGACACCGCCGCCGCATCCGACGCCCATCGCGAAGTCGTTCCAGGTGAGCGGCGCGCTCTTCTCCACGACCCGCACATGCAGTTCGTCCAGGACGACGGTGGCCTTCCCGGTGCCCTGCACGGTCAGCGCGAGCATCTGCTGCCCGGCGGCGACCCCGCCGAGCGCGGTGACCCAGCCGCGGGCGTCGGGTTCGCCCGGCGGCGGGGGCACCTGTTCGGGGTTCTGGTCGACGAGGTAGTGCTGGCTGCACGGTCCTTCCCACTGGTACGGATTCACGGAGACGGCGGGCGCGGTGGCCCCGCCCTCGGCTCCGCCCCCCTGGACCGCCCCGGCCGCCGCACCGTTTCGGGAGGCGGAGGCGGAGGCGGAGGCGGAAGCCGTGGGGCTGCCGCTGCGCGAGGCGGACGGCGAGGCCGACCTGCCCTTTTGATCCGCCGACTTGGAAGCCGCCGGACTGTCGTCGACGGTCTCGGAGGCGGCCCCCGCGGACTGCTTCCCGCCCTGGTCGTCGTCGCCCGTACCGGGCACGAGGTGCATCGCGAGCGCGACCGACACGAGGGCGGCGGCCACGGCGGCACCGGCGAGGACGGCGGTACGCCGCCGCCGCGTCACGGGCGTCACGGGCGTCTCGGTCGCCTCTGCCGGATCCCCCCGCTCGACCTCGGGAACGGTCTCGCCCTCTGCCGCCGAGGTCTCGTCCTCCGCCGCCGGGGTCTCATCCCCGGCCGCCGGGGTCTCGTCCCCCGCCACCGGAGTCCCGCCCTCCGTCACCGGGGTCTCGTCCTCCGCCGCTGTCGGCGCCGTCCCCCGCGACCGCTCCTCAGCAGGGTTCTCCTCCGCCTTCCGCCCCCGCAGGGCGTCCGCGAGAACCCATCGCCGGTGCAGCTCCACCAGCTCCTCGGGCGTCGCCTTGCACACCCGCGCGAACCGCTCCACGGGCGCGTAGTCCGTCGGTACGGCGTCCCCGTTCACGTACCGGTGAAGCGTGGAGGTACTCGTGTGCAGCCGCTTCCCGAGCACCCCGTAACTGAGCCCGGACCGCTCCTTCAACTGCCCGAGCAGCTCCGAGAACTCGTCCCCCGCCACCGTTCCTCCCCCTCCAACGTCCCGGGCCCCCGTTCCAGGGGCAGGTCATTCCCCCAGGTCAGAGGCGTTGCATGCGTTCCAGCGTCCCGGATGCCCCGGCAGTCGTGGCGGCCGGGACGGATCACCGCACAAGCTTGGGCCATCCAAGCACGCCGCTCCCGGCACCCGGTCGAGCGCCCCGTGCCAACACCCGTACACACCTGGGGGATTCACTCATGTCCGCACGCACCACCCGCGTCCACCTGCTCGCCGCCGCGTTCACCATCGCCACGCTGACCTTGACGGCGTGCAACAACGGAGAGGGCGTCAAGGACGAGGGAGCGTCGGCGGGCTCGGCGTCCACGTCGGCGCCCGCGGCCTCCGCCACGGCTTCGCCCAAGGCGAGCGGCGGAACGTCCACGGGGGCGGGACAGACCGACGCCGGGGGCTCGACCGGCGCCGCCGCCGGCTCGGGCGGTACGGCGGGTTCCACGGGCACCTCCGGATCCACGGGCACGTCGGGCTCGGGCACCTCGGGTTCCCAGGGCACTGCGGGATCCAAGGGCACCTCGGGCTCCTCGGGTTCGAAGGACTCGCCGGCCGCCCCCGCGAACTGCTCCAGCACCGCCACCCGGACGACCGCCACCGTGGTCTCCCGCCCTTTGAACCACCTCCTCCTCACCGTCACCAACACCGGCTCGAAGAACTGCAACCTCACCGGCTACCCCGTCGTCCGGTTCGGCGAGGCCCAGTCCGTCCCGCCGGCCTTCGAGGACTCCAAGCCGCAGGCGGTGGTGACGCTGGCCCCCGGCGAGTCCGGCTACGCGAGCGTTCTCCTCGCGGCCGCGGACGGCAGCGGCTCGAACGGGTACACCGCCAAGTCCCTCGCGGTCTCTTTCAACGACGGCGCGGGCACCGCCCGCCCGTCACTCCCCGCGAAGGGCGTGTACGTCGACGACTCGATCGGCGTCTCGTACTGGCAGGCGACCATGGCCGACGCACTGGCCTGGTGACCCACCGGTGAGTCGGGCACCCCGCGTCGTCGGCGCCGGGTGCCCGCTGTCTCTCCCCCGTCCGGCGATAGCACGTCGGCCTGCCGCGAGCGACCATGGCTGGAGGGCGGGGAGGAAGGACGAACCCATGCCTGAGCTGCCTGACGTAGAGGGGTTCCGCGAGGTGCTCGAGTCCTGCGCCAAGGGCAGACTCATCCAGCGCGTCGACGTCCGCGACGCGGGTGTCCTGCACGAGGTGAGCGTGCGACGGCTGCGCCAGGCGCTGGAGGGCCGGCGCTTCGGCAGGCCGGAGCGGCACGGGAAGTGGCTGCTCGCCCGCACCGACGACGGCCCCACGGTCATGCTGCACTTCGGCATGACCGGCCGCCTGGTCTGCGGCCGTCCGGGCGACGAGATCGAGGCCCACGACCGCGTCCTGTTCACCCTGGCGGGCGACCGCGCGCTCCGGTACCGCGACCAGCGCAAACTCCGGGGGCTCTGGCTGGCCGACGACGACTTTGACGTCGAACGGCTGCTGGACGGGCAGGGCCCCGACGCGATGGCGGTGGATCGTGACGCGTTCGAGGCCGCGCTCGCCTCCCACCGCGGCCGCGTCAAGACCGTCCTCACCGACCAGTCCGTCGTGGCCGGGCTCGGCAACCTGCTCGCCGACGAGATCCTGTGGCGGGCCGGGCTGAATCCCACCGGCCGGGCGAACGACCTCAGCGAGCCCGAACGCCGCCGCCTCTACACCCACATGCGCCGCACCCTGCGCTCCGCGGTCGGCGCCGGACGCGTTCCCCCACGCGACACCTGGCTCACCGGCCACCGCGATGCCCCGGACCCGACGTGCCCCCGCTGCGGCACCTCCCTGTGCCGCACCCGCCTGGCGAGCCGCACCACGGTGTGGTGCCCGCACTGCCAGCCGGACGACTCCTGAGCCTTTTACGGACCCGGTCACCAACGGCCCGGTCAACAATGGCGGGAATGCCACCCTTTCGATTGGCACCCGACAGCCGCCTGGCATGGTCCGTCGCAATTGGATCGACCCTTTTCGCATGATCGTGGCACCCCCCCGTAGCCTTTTCGGAAGGTGTGTTCTGCCGTGACGCCCCCCGTATCCGACCTGCAATTGCCACCGATTTACTGCCCGCTGGAGTCCGCCGTACATCCTCATGTACGGCGGATCGAGAAGCGGGCCGTCGAATGGATCGGCAGCAGCGGCATGTGTGCCACCACGCGGGAAGAGGCGTGGGTGGTGGCCACGCACAGCACCGACTTCTTCGCCCGGTTCGCCCCGGTCGCCGCCGACGACGACCGGCTGCTCGCGGCGGCCCTGTGGGTGTACTGGGGCTTCGCCTTCGACGACGCCCGCTGCGACAGCGGGCCGCTGAGCAGTCGACCCGCGCAGTTCAACGCGCTGGCCGGTCCGGGCACGGGCGGGCCGGCCCAGGCCGGTGCCATGGTCGCGGCCACCAGCGCGAGAGCGGCGCACAGGGCGGCGCGAGTCGTCTGCCGCATCCCGGTCATATTCTTTTCGCTTTCCTTCGTCATCGGTTTTCCACCGTTTGGGCCCGCGGTCGGGGATTCGTATGGGGAGGTGTTTTTGCTTCGTGCTTCTGCCGCTTCGTTCGGGGTAATGCCGCCTTTCTCGGTGTTCTGAGGAGGGCCGTGCTGGCTAGGGTTGCTTTCGCCCCCTCTCTCTTTCTTCTGTCTTTCTGCGTGGAGTTTTGTCATGTCGTTGCTGCTTCGCCGTGTCGCTGTGGTGTCGCTGGCCGCGCTGGCGCTGACGGCGGGCGGGACCGCGGTCGCCGGTGCCTCGGTCGTGCCGGCGCCGGTCGTCGGTTCGCCCGGCTCGGACGGGTTCGGTGGCCACCACCAGCAGCCGTGCACTTCGGCCCGTTCGAGGTCCCGAGGTCCGCCAGCCTCTCCGGCGGTTTCTCCTGGGGCATGGGCCACTAGGGGCCGGTCCCGCCGGATCGCGGATGATGAGGGTCGTCGTCGGACGGCCTTCATCGTCATGTCAGCGCTTCAGGGTGGCGGCGCTGGCGACGAGGACCACGATCACGCACGCCAGGATCAGCAGCGCGTCCCGGACGAACATCCCGGTGACGCCGGTGTGGGTGGCGGCCTCGCCCGCGGCCTGGACGGCGTAGGCCATCGGCATGGCCTTGGCCACGGCGGACAGGGCGCCGTGCATGTCGTCGCGGGGCACGAACAGGCCGCACACCAGGAACTGCGGCAGCACGCCGGTGGGCAGGAACTGCACGGCCTGGAACTCGTTGCGGGCGAAGGCGCTGACCAGCAGGCCCAGGGCCAGGCCGAGCAGCGCCCCGAGCATGGCGATGACCATCAGCAGATAGGCCGGACCCTTGATGTCCAGACCGAGCGGGCCGATGGACAACAGGGTGGACAACACGGCTTGGACCAGCGCCAGGAAGGCGAAGGCGAGGCTGTAGCCGAGCACGATGTCCAGGCGCCGTACCGGCATGGTCAGCAGCCGTTCGGCGGTGCCGGAGGTGCGTTCCCGCAGCGTGGACACGGACGCCACCAGGTACATGACGATGACCGGGAAGATGCCGAAGACCTGCGGACCGACCCGCTCGAAGGTGGGCTCCGCGCTGTGGAACATCAGCTTCAGCAGCACCATGAGCATGCAGGGGATGCCCAACAGCAGGGCGGTGCTGCCGCGGTCGCGGGAGATCTGCTGCAGCACGCGTACCGCGGTGGCACCGGTGATGGTGGGCGAGAAGGGCAGCTGGTCGGCGACGGGTGTGATGCTCACGTGAGGGTGTCCGTGGCGAAGTAGGCCCGTTCGGTGTCGGGCGGGCCGGCCTGGTCGAGCAGGTGCGGCACCGTGCCGCCGTCGACGGCGGCACGCTTCCGGGCGCGCGCCACCGCGGCGCCGGCGGCTCGGACGAGATGCATGAAGGCCTCCTCCACATCGGCGCAACCGGTGTGCTTGAGTACGGTCTCCCGGTCGGCGCTGGCCAGGAGCCGGCCGGCGCGCATCAGCAGCAGCCGGTCGCAGCGGTCGGCCTCGTCCATGACATGGCTGGAGACCAGCAGCGTGGTGCCCGCCTCGGCCAACCGCTGGAAGACCAGCCACAGTTCGCGGCGCACCATCGGGTCGAGGCCGACCGTCGGTTCGTCCATCACCAGCAGGTCGGGCTTGTTCAGCAGCGCCACCGCGAGCGACACGCGCGAGTACTGTCCCCCCGACAGCCGGGCGACCGGCTTGTCGGCGTAGGAGGCGAGGTCCACCTCCTTCACCACGCGGACCACGGCGTCCTCCCGCTGCCAGCCCCGCATGTTGAGGGCGGCCGCGAAGTACCGCAGGTTCTCCAGCACGGTCAGGTCCGCGTACACCGAGGGGGCCTGGGTGACGTAGCCGACGCGGGTGCGCAACGGCCAGGCGCCCGCGGAGTGGCCGAGGACCTGGACGTGGCCGGCGGTGGCCTGCTGGACCCCGACCACACAACGCAGCAGCGTGGTCTTGCCGCAGCCGCTCGGGCCGAGCAGGCCGACGATGGAGCCCCGGGGGATGGTGAACGTGATGTTCCGGAGCACCGGGTGGGAGCCGCGCGTCACCTGCAGTCCGTAGGCGGCGACGGCCGGGAGGTCACTGCTGTGCTCGGTGTCCTGCACGGCTCCACTGTGTTTCGTCATGAGAAGGACCGCGGTGGGAGACCAGGGGCGGTCGGGAAGGGCGGTCGAGGCCGCCGACGGAACAACGGCAGGGCCCGGTGCGAAGTCACGGGGCCCGCCTCGGTCCCGGGGCGGTGGTCCGGCCCGGCGGGGGTGTCAGGACTCGCGCCGGGTCATGGCCTGGGCGATGTCGTGCAGTTGCCGGTACGCGTCCGCCGTCGGCTGCGCGAACGACAGCGCGCGCAGGGCGGCCGTCATCTGCCGCCGCGCTTCCCGCGTGGCGGCTTCCCGCCCGCCCGCCTCCTCCACCAGGCGGCGCACCACCTCGACGTCCTGCTCGTCCAGGGGAAGAGAGGAGCGGTACAGGTCCCGCAGCCGCTCCGCGGCCGCGCCCGTCCCGGCCAGGGCCGCCACCACGGGCAGGGTCTTCTTTCGCGCGGCCAGGTCCGCACCCACCGGCTTGCCGCTTCGTGACGTCCGGCCCCAGATACCCAGTACGTCGTCGGCGCACTGGAAGGCGACCCCCAGCCGCCGCCCGAACTCCCGCAGCCCGCGCACCCGTGCGGCGTCCGCGCCGGCCAGGACTCCGCCCAGGGCGCAGGCGCAGCCCATCAGCGCGCCCGTCTTTCCCTCGGCCATGGCCAGGTACTCCGCGACCGACACCTCGGGTCTCTTCTCGAACGCCACATCAAGGCTCTGGCCCTCCATCAACTCGAGGAGGGCGGCGACGAGTTCCTGCACCGCGGCGCCGGCCCGCCGGGGCGGCGCCGCGGCCAGTGCGCGCATCGCCATCACCAGCAGCGCGTCGCCGGTGAGCACCGCGGCCGGCGTGCCGAACAGGGACCAGACGGCCGGCCGGTGCCGGCGCAGCGCGTCACCGTCGATGACGTCGTCGTGGATCAGCGTGAAGTCGTGTACCAACTCCACCGCCACCGCGCCCGGTACGGCGATCGAAGGGGGCCCGCCCACCGCGACCGCCGACAGCAGCGTGAGAGCGGGACGCACCGACTTGCCCCGGCCGGCGGACGACGGCGGTGTCGCCGTGCCGTCCGCCTCGCACCAGCCCCGGTGGTACCGCGCGACCTGGCTCTCCGCCGCCGGCAGCGCCTCGACCGCCGTCCGCAGGGCCGGGAACAGCAAATCGTCGACCCAGCCGAGTCGCGGAAACGCGTGCACCGGGGCCGGGTCGGTGATCTGCGACATGCACTACTCCTCACAACCGCAAAGACATGGCGGGCGTCGCATAGAGATGCGCCGGATGTCCCGCCAGTCAATCGGTTGCCGCACCGCGTCCAGAACCTCGGCGCACCTCCCGGGGCGTAAGGATCACTGAAGCGGCCCAGCCCTACGACGATGCACCCAGCCGACAATCGGGCCGCCCCCCGCCGGGGGTCAGCTCGGCCGCAGGACGACGGCTTGGCCGCCCGCACCGGCCATGACCACGTCCAGCGTGGTCGCCGACGTGACGGTCTGGGTGCTGACCACGACCGGCGTCCGGTACGGGCTGGTGCCGGGCGCTCCGTCCGCGTACACGGTCGCCGTGTAGGTGCCGTCGTCCAGGAACGACAGCGGGAGCGACAGCGTCCGGGCCGTCTCGTTGGTCATCGCCCCGAGGTACCAGGTGGAGCCGCCTCGGCGGGCCACCGCCACGTACTCGCCGATCGATCCGGCCAGGGTCCTGCTCTCGTCCCAGGTCGTGGGGACGTCGTTGAACCAGGGCAGTCCGGGCCAGCCCGCCTGGTTGGCGTACTTGGACGGCTTGTCGTACCAGAAAAGGAAGTTGAGCGGCTGGTAGTAGACGGCGGCCATCGCCATCTGGTGGGCGTTGGTGGTCTTGTTGCGCGACTGGCCATAGCAGATGGTGTAGTCGAGCGGGCCGCCGATGTTGCGGGCGAAGGGCAGTGTCACGTTGTGGGTGGCGGTCGGGAACTGCTCGTTGCCCCGGACGCCTTCCAGGCTGATCCAGTTCGGGTACGTGCGCTCGTAGCCGAACGGCCGGACGTCGTCGTGCATGTCGATCAGCAGCCGGTACTTCGCGGCTGTGTCGGCCCAGCCGATGATCTGGTCGGTCATCGCCCGGGTGCCGTCGTTGATGAAACCGAGCTTGATGCCCGCGACGCCCCAGCTCTTGTACAGGCCGAACAGGGAGTCCCCGTCGGACAGGGCGAGCCGGTTGACGTAGAGGAAGACGCCGATGCCCTTGGCGGTGGCGTACGAGATGACCGAGGGCAGGTCGATGGCGGCGATGGGGGTCGTCGCGTCGGTGGTGGTGAACTCCGGGCCGTACCAGCCGGCGTCGTACTCGATGTAGTCGATGCCGCGGGCCACGGCGAAGTCGACGCCCGCGAGGCCGGCGGCGGTGGACAGTTCGCAGCGGAAGACCTTGCCCGGCTTGATCCACGAGGTGTCGGGCAGGACGTTGGCCGGTGCCAGGTTGAGCACCAGCTCGGCGTTGTCGACCAGCTCGGCGTGCGTGGCTCCGATGACCACCGCGCGCCAGGGCGTCGCGAAGGGGGTGTCGACCGTGGACGTCGTCTCCACCGGCCCGGTGCCGCGGGCGGTGTGCTCCATCAGGAAGGCCGCCAGGGTGCCCGGCTGCCCGTCGACCGCACCGAGCATCAGGCGGGGGAAGCCCGCCCGGGACGACTCGCAGACGCAGGCGAGGTACCCGTTGGCGAGGGAGGCGGTCAGCGGCAGGTCGGTCAACGGGCCCTGGTCCGTGCTCGACGTGCCGGTGACGGGGATCGAGCCGGGAGCGACCGGGAGGTAGGCGTCCTCGTCGCGGGCGCTGTAGACGGTGGTGCCGTCCGGGAAGGCGAACGTGGTCAGCTCGTCGGAGATGGTGGCGGTGCCCTCGTCGAGCAGGACGTAGCGGAGGGCGACGCCGGTCCGGTAGGCGCGGATCTGGACGGCGAAGCGGATGCCCGAGGCGGTGTCCCTCAGATCCCAGCGCTGCTCCTGGTAGAGGTCGGTGACGGTCGCGTTGCGGCCGTACACCGGAGACCAGGTGTCGTGGACGGTCCGGTACCGGCTCCGGGTCACCGTCACGTCGGCGCCGAGGACGGTTCCGTCGCTCAGCGCGAGCCCCAGGGCCGAGGTGTCGACCACGGTCTGGCCGTTGCGCCTGGCGGACCACCCGAGGGCCCCGTCCACCACCGACATGGTGATGGACGTGCCGCCCATGCGTGCGGTCGCGCGGGCCGCGTCGGCCGGGGTGTCCGCCGCGTGGGCGGGCTGCGTGGTGCCGAGCCCCACCGCCGCCATCCCGACGGTGACGGCCGCGCCCTTGAGCATGCCCCGGCGCGACAGCGCGGGCTGTGCCGGCTCTCCTGGAGTTCTCATCGTGAAGGGACCTCTCCTTCGAGGATCGCGTCGATACGCGCTCGCAGGCGGACGGAATTTGGGTAGTAACCGGTTACTTCCGTGGGAACGTACGCGCCGGGGAATCTTGGGTCAAGGGCTACAACCAACCGCGAACCAGCCCTCGATGCCGGTGACGGGGCTGCGCTGTCGCCGTGGCCTGCTCACGAAATCGCATGGCATACAGTGAAAAAGGGTGAATGGTGCCATAACGGGGCATGTGCAGCCCGGTGGGAGTGAAGAGTTCAGCGAGAGCGAGATGAACGGTCATGGAGCGGCGTTTCGTCGACGACCCGGGAGCGAGCCCCGGCCCGGAGGTCGCCCGTGGGGCGCTCACCGCGCGCGCCACCGTCGACGAACACGGCACCGTGACCGGCTGGAGCGAGGGCGCCGAACACCTGCTCGGCTACTCGTCGCCGCAGATCCTGGGCCGGCCGGCTGCCTCGCTCCTCGCCGAGCAGCCCACGGCCGGTGACCTCCCGCCGCTCTCCGGGCTGCCGAGGTGGCACGGCACGCTCGCTCTCCGGCACCGCGACGGCCACCGCGTCGAGGCCAGGGTCCTGGCGCATCACAGGACGCCGGACGACGGGGCCCGCGACTGGCTCCTGGTCTGTGCCGTGACCGGGTCGCGGCCCCACCCCGACGACGACGCACTCATGCGGCAGGGACTCCTGCTCTCCCCGTTCTGCGCGACATCGGTACACGACACCGATTTGCGCATGCGCAGGTCGAACCGGGCCTCCAGCGGCGCACTGGGCCTGAGCGACGACGAGATGCGCGGGCTGCGCCTGTCGGACATGCTGGACGACCCCATGGTCGGGGAGGTCGAGCGGCTGATGCGGCGGGCCCTGGAGACGGGCGAGCCGCAGTACATGGAAAACCATGCGCGTGCCCCCGGCGAGCCCCGGGAGCACGCCTGGTCGGTCCACCTCTACCGCCTGGAGGACCCGGACGGCCGCGTCCTGGGCGTGGCCTCCACCGGGCACGACATGACCGAGCAGTACTGGGCCCGCAAACGCCTCCAGCTGATCGCCGAGGCCGGCCAGCGCATCGGCAGCACCCTCGACGTGACGCGGACCGCACAGGAACTGGCGGACGTGGCGGTCCCCGACCTCGCCGACTTCGTCAGCGTCGACCTGCTGGCGTCCCTCGACGACCTGCACGAGGAGGCCCCGGCGATCGCGGCGGCGGTCAGCTCCCTCGTCCTGCGGCGCATCGCCCACCAGTCCGTGTATCCGGGGAGCCCCGAGGCGGTCGTGACGCCCGGCGAGGTGGACGAGTACCCGGACGGCTCCCCGCCGGTGGAGAGTCTGCGGTCGGGACGCGCCGTACTGCGCGCGGTGACCGAGCCCGCGATCGCCGACTGGGTGGCCAAGGACCCGCTGCGTACCTCCCGGATCCGCGACTTCGGCTTCCACTCGGTGATGGCCGTGCCCCTCTCGGCGCGCGGAACCACCCTGGGCGTCGTCGTCTTCGCCCGTCACCGGCACCCCGACCCGTTCCAGCAGGACGACCTCGTACTCGCCGAGGAACTCGCGGCGCGGGCGGCCGTCTGCCTCGACAACTCCCTGCGTTACACCCGCGAACGCGGCACCGCCGTCACCCTGCAGCGCAGCCTGCTGCCGCAGAGCCTGCCCGACCAGGCCGCGGTCGAGGTCGCCACCCGCTACCTCCCGGCCGGAGCCCGGGCCGGAGTCGGCGGCGACTGGTTCGACGTCATCCCGCTGTCCGGAGCCAGAGTGGCGCTGGTCGTGGGCGACGTCGTGGGCCACGGCATCCAGGCCTCCGCCACCATGGGCCGACTGCGCACCGCCGTACGCACCCTGGCCGACATCGATCTGCCCCCCGACGAACTCCTCACCCACCTCGACGACATGGTGGGCCGCCTCGCCATCGAGGCGGAGAACACGGAGCCGCGGACCGCCGGGGAGGCGGACACCGCGGGAGACGTCGGAGCGACCTGCCTGTACGCCGTCTACGACCCCGTCTCCCGGCACTGCACGCTCGCCCGCGCCGGGCATCCGCTGCCGGCGGTGGTGAGCCCCGACGGCACCGTGGAACTGCTCGACCTTCCGGCGGGACCGCCACTGGGCCTGGGCGGACTCCCCTTCGAGTCGGTCGACATCGAACTGCAGGAAGGCAGCCTGCTCGCCCTCTACACCGACGGCCTGGTCCAGTCCCGCGACGACGACTTCGACGTCGGCATCTCCCGCCTGCGCCAGACCCTCGCCCGTCCCGCGGTCTCCCTGGACGTCCTGTGCGACACGGTACTGGGAGCCGTACTCCCCGAGCGGCCCACCGACGACGTAGCCCTCCTCATCGCCCGCACCCGCGCACTCGACGCCGACCGGGTCGCCGCCTGGGACGTGGCCCCCGACCCCTCCGCCGTCGCCGAGGCCCGCAAGAACGCCGTGGCCCGGCTGGAGGGCTGGGGCCTGACCGACGCGGCCTTCATCACGGAACTGGTCGTCAGCGAACTGGTCACCAACGCCATCCGGCACGCCCGGCCACCCATCAAACTGCGCCTCATCCACGACAACAGCCTCATCTGCGAGGTCTCGGACGCCAGCAACACGGCACCCCACATGCGCCGCGCCCGCAGCTACGACGAAGGCGGCCGCGGGCTCCTCCTGGTCGCCCAGCTGACCCAACGCTGGGGCACCCGCCCCACCCCCAGCGGCAAGACGATCTGGGCGGCACAGAGCCTGGATCCCGTCCCGCCCCTCGGCGGGGCCTGAGCGGGCGCAGCGGACCCCGGCGAGCCGAGGCCGACCTGCTTACTTGGGCCGTGTATGCCGGTGCGCGCGTCGGCGCACGGTGAGGATGCAGGCGAGCATGCCGAGGCCCCAGGCGATCAGCAGGGCGCCCCACAGCGGCATCGTCACCAAGGGGACGAGGAGGCGAATCTCCACGCTCGCTCGGTTCTCGAAGATGAAGACCAGAGCGATCGCGGTGATCAGAACGAACGGTATGAGGCGACGCACGCCGGGGCGGGACAAAAACGGCGTGTGCGCCTTGTGGTCTGTACTGGGCTGGGTCATGGGGTGTCTCTCCATCACGTTGCCCCTGAATCCAGCGTCCTCTGTCGGCACGCGGCGCGCCACCGAAGGACCGCGAGCGGGCGCGGCGACGCCGGTCCGCGGCTGTCCGACGGGTTCTCGCCGGACGACACCCCGCCTCCCGTCCGATCCGTGTGATCCTTTTCGGCCAGCCGTACAGCCGCGTGGAACGGGACCGTACGCCGACCTGACACCGGTGTTCCGGGCCGAGCGGCGCGGGGATCCTGGAAGCCGAACCGCAACCACAGTGGCTGAAAGTGTGTCTTTGGGTGCATGCTCCGTGCTCCGGGGCGGATGAGTTTCCGGCAGCACGTGCGGCCTGGGGGGCTGGAATGAACACATGGGCAGTGCCCGGATACACCGAGTCACTGGAACTGGGGTCGGGGGCGAGCGGGCGGGTCATCCTCGCCGTGCACGAGGAGACCGGCGTCGAGGTCGCGGTGAAGTACCTCAGCGAGTCACTGCGCACCCGGCCCGGCTTCGTACGCGACTTCAGGGCGGAGGCACGGCTGCTCGGCGGTCTGGAGAGCCCGTACGTCACCGGGTTGTACGAGTACGTCGAGAGCCCGGACGGCGCCGCCATCGTGATGGAGCTGGTGGAGGGCGTCTCGTTGCGGACCCTGCTGACCAGGCAGGGCCCGCTCGGTCCCGAGGCCGCGCTCGTGGTCCTCAAGGGGTCGCTGCTCGGCCTGGCCGACGCGCACCGTGTCGGCGTCGTCCACCGCGACTACAAGCCGGCGAACGTCCTGGTCCTACCGGACGGATCGTCCAAGCTCGTCGACTTCGGGATCGCGGTGGACGCCGGCACCAGCGTCGGCGTGGCGGGAACCCCCGCCTACATGGCCCCGGAGCAGTGGACCGGCGCGCCCGCCTCTCCCTCCGCCGACGTGTACGCGGCCACGGCCACGTTCTTCGAGTGCCTGACCGGCCACAAGCCCTACTCGGGCGACAACCTCGCCGAACTCGCGCTGCAGCACGTCGATGCGCCCGTCCCCGCCGAGGAGGCGCCCGAGGAGGTGCGGGAGCTGGTACGCCGTGGCCTGGCCAAGGATCCGCGGGAACGGCCCGGACACGCCGAGGCGTTCGTCGCGGAACTGGAGACGGCCGCCCGCGTCGCCTACGGGCCCCACTGGGAGGAACGCGGCCGCGGCCGGCTCGCCGCGCTGGTGGCCCTGCTGCCGCTGCTGCTGCCCTCCGCCCGCAACGGCCCGCGGACCACGACGGACACCGCACGCACGGTCCTGAGCCCCGGACCGGGCCTCGGCCCGGCGCGGTCGTGGCGTCCCGGCCGGCCGGGGATGCTGGTGGCCGGAGCGGCCGTACTCCTGGCCGTCCTCCTCTCCTACGGCATCCAGGACACCCCGGGAGCGGATCCGCAGCAGGCGGTGCAGGCCCTGGCCACCACCAGTGCCCACCCCGGCGCGGAGTCGGGAGGGCCCGCCTCCCCGGCCGCGTCGGCGGACTCCTCCTCGCCGCCCCCGACGTCCACCGTGTCCGCCGGCCAATCGCCCTCGGACCTGGCGACGAGCGGCACCGGCGAGCCCTCGGCGTCCGCCGCCACCACGGCTCCGGCCTCCGAGGCGACGACACCCGGCGCGGCGGCCACCGAGGCGACGCCGACGACCGCTTCCCCCACCTCACCGGCCGCTCCCGCCGTCAAGGACGTCGCGGTGTCGGCCTTCCAGCAGACGGGTGCGACGACGGCCTCGGCAACGATCGAGATCACCACGGACGGCACCGGGCCGATCTCCCTCACCGTCTCGTGGTCCACGGGCGACACCGGGCTCCAGCTCGGCACCACCCCGGACGGTGCGTCCCAGACGTTCGAGCGCAGCGGCGCCACCCACTACACGATCACCGTCGACCACACCTTCCAGGGCACCGGCTGTTACTGGGCGGTGCAGGCCACGACCACTCCGGCGTCCGCCGACGGCGGCGCCTCGCAGCAGCTTCTGACCAGGCGGTGTGACATCCGATGACCGCTCACGACGACCGCGCTCCCGCGTCTGCCGAAGACGGGGAACCCACGCGGGTGCTCGGTCCTGGCGACGAGCCCGTCTCGACTCTTCGTCTCGGTCCTGGCGACGAGCCCGTCTCGACTCTTCGTCTCGGTCGCGGCGACGAGCCCGTCTCGACTCTTCGTCTCGGTCCTGGCGACGAGCACATCCCCACCCTCCGTTTCGACGCCGGCGACGAGCACGCGCCGAGTGAGGGACACGCCCCGAGCGACGAACCCGGTTCCGCCGACGCCGAGTACAGCGCGACCGTGCTGGCCAGCCACTGGATCCAGCGCCCCGAGCCGGACGCCACCCTCGTCGGACCGCCTTCCACGGAGATCCTGCCGACGCCGACTCCGACGCCCACGCCGCCGACACGGCCGGATCGCGTGGAAGGCACCGTGCTGCGTTTCGGACCGGGGGTGACAGCCGTCGTCGCCCACCGTCCCCACCTGACGCTGCCGGCGGTGCCGCCACCCCACGTGCCTCCGCGCCGGCGTCTGCGCAGACACGCCCTGCCCGCGCTGGTGCTGGTCCTGGTCATCGCCTTCCTCGTCTGGCAGCGCCATGGACCCGCCGTCGCGGTGCGCTCGGTGGCGGTCACGGCCCGGCCGACGGTTCTGGGGTGTGACGGCACCGCGGACCTCGTCGCCCTCGTCGCCACGAACGGCCGGCCGGGCGCGCTCTCCTACCGCTGGACCCGAAGCGACGGCACCGCCTCGGGCGTCCTGCGCGAAGTGGTGGTCCGGGGCCAGCACGAGGCACGGCTGCACCTGCGGTGGACGTTCCAGGGCAAGGGCCACTACGCGGCACGGGCCGAACTGCGCCTCCTCACCCCTGCCCACGACGCGGTCACGGCCCGCTTCACGTACGACTGCCCCTGACCTCGGCGTCCCCGATTCGGACCGGTATGCAGGTCTTCATCCCTCCGTAGGCGGGTACCCGGCGGCGTGTGCAACGGTCGTCAAACCGTCAGTGAGGAGGAGCCCGTGAGCACGGTGAAGGAAGCAGTAGACGTCGAGGTTCCCGTCCACACCGCTTACAACCAGTGGACGCAGTTCGAGGATTTCCCGAACTTCATGGAGGGCGTCGAGGAGGTGCGGCAGCTCGACGAGCGGCACAACCACTGGACGACCAAGATCGGGGGAGTGCGGCGCGAGTTCGACACGGAGATCGTCGACCAGCTACCGGACGACCGGATCACGTGGCGGGTCGTCGAAGGCGAGACCCGGCAACGGGGGTCGGTCAGGTTCGAGCGGCTGGACGAGACGCACACCCGGGTGGAACTCACCATGGATGTCGAGCCCTCCGGCATGGTCGAGAAGGGTGCGGACATGCTCGGCATGATCGACCGCCGGGTGAAGGGAGACCTGCACCGCTTCAAGGACTACATCGAAGGGCGCCGTGGCGAGACAGGCGCCTGGCGAGGACGGATCCGGCCCGAGGACCCCGGTTCGACCCTCTGACACGCGAAGACGCAAGACGCGAAGGCGCGAAGACGGGCGGCGGGGCCCGTCGCCCCCCGGATCCGTGAGGGCCGACGGCATGCAGACTTTCCTGCCCTATCCCGACTTCAGAGCCTCGGCGTCGGTCCTCGACCGTCGCCGACTCGGCAAGCAACGGGTCGAGGCGCTGCAGGTCCTTCGCGGCCTCATCGTGCCGGGCTACGGGTGGCGTCGGCATCCGGCCGTGCGTATGTGGGCGGGATACGAGGAAGCGCTGGTCCGGTACGGCCTGGAGGTCTGCGAGGTGTGGTGCGAACAGGGTCATCCGGACACCTGTGCGGCCACACTGGTCGCTGATCTCGCGGCGTTCCGTCCTGACGTACCGACACGTGACCAGCCGCGACTGGCGGCCGCCGGGGAACTGCCCCCTTGGCTCGGCGAGGACGCCTTTCACCGCAGCCACCGGTCGGCGCTGGTACGCAAGGACCCGGCCGCCTACGCCCCGCTCTTCCCCGACGTGCCGGACGATCTGCCGTACGTCTGGCCGACGTCGGACCGGGAAAGTGACGCACCGTCCGCCGGGAGACGCAGCTCCGCCCGGTAGTCGCACCCCGTGCACGAACACCCACGGCCCACGAACACTCACGGAGACAACGAGCGAACCCCAGGCCACCGGCCTGGGGTTCCTCTGCGTCGGTGCCGACCGGCCTGCCGGAGCCGTGGGGGCGTCGGTCGTCGCCGGTCTGAGGAGCACAGAGGGGTGCGTGGCGAGGCGTACGGCGAGGCCCCGGGCGTACGCGTGGTCTCAGCGCCAGTCGGGTACGCCCGGGACCGGCGGCAGGTGGGTTTCGATCTTCGCCCGTGTCTCCCGCATCACGGAGACGATCCGGACCTCGTGTTCCGGGGTCAGCCGGGCCACCGGGACCGAGCAGCTGATGGCGTCGGTGGCCGGTGCGTCGTACCGCAGTGCGAAGCCGAACCCGGCGATACCGGTCACCGTCTCCTCGCGGTCGATGGAGTAGCCGCGCTCGCGCACCTGGGCCAGGTCGGCGAGCAGTGCGGCACGGTCGGTGCGCGTGTTCTCCGTGAGGGCCGTCAACGGCCCGAGCCTCGTGTGCAGTTCGTCGTCGGTGCGCTCGGCGAGCAGCGCCTTGCCGAGGGCGCCGGCATGGGCGGGGACGCGGCGGCCGACGCGGCTGATGGTGCGCAGGTACTCGTGGGACTCGCGGGTGGCGAGGTAGACGACGTCCGGGCCGTCGAGCCGTGCCATGTGGATCGTCTCGCCGAGCGCGTCCGACGCCTCGTCGAGGTACGGCCGGACCGCACGGATGCGCCGGTCGCCGTCGAGATAGCTGGTGCCGGTGAGCAGGGCGCGGATGCCGATGCCGTAGAGGGACCCGGTGGCGTCGGTGCGGACCCATCCGCAGTCGGCGAGCGTCTGGAGCAGCTGGTACATGCTGCTGCGCGGCACGCCCAGTTCCTCCGCGAGCTGGTCCAGACGCGAGGGCTGTTCGCCCCGGGCGGCGAGCAGTTCCAGCAGTGCGACGGTCCGGGCCGCCGACTTCACACCGCGGACGCCTCTCCCCTCCGACATGGGCCCATCGTAAATCGGCGCTGATCCGGCGCCGATCCGGGGCGATCCGCGTCGTTCCGCTTCGATCCGAGTCATCCCACCCGTTGACCCACTCCGTTCACGCATCTAGCCTCCATCTGCATACGTAGACGTCGTCTGCATACAGGGATGAGACATGCCAGGCGGCGGCGCGGAGGTCGCAGGGGTCGGGGCAGCAGAGGTCGCCGCCCGGCGAGTGCGACTGCTCACCCAACTGGTCAACGATTCAACAGTTCAAAGGGGAACTGCCTTGCCTCTCCTCGTAGTCGGGATCAGTGTTCTGATCCTGCTTCTCCTCATGACCAGGCTGAGGCTCAACGGCTTCGCGGCTCTTCTGCTCGTGGCGGTCGGCGTCGCACTGGTCCGGGGAATCCCGGTGGCCACCATCCCCGACGTCCTCTCCGAAGGCATCGGGGACCAGATCGGCGACACCATGCTCACCATCGGACTCGGCGCCATGGTCGGCCGTGTCATGGGTGACTCCGGCGCCGCACAGCGAATAGCCGGCAAGCTCCTCGACGCCTTCGGACCGCGCTGGGTCCAGGTCGCCATGGTGGTCACGGCCATGCTGATCGGCGTGACCATGTTCTACGAGGTCGCTTTCATCATCATCGTGCCGATCGCGTTCACCCTGGTCAGGGTCACCGGAACGAAGCTGCTGTGGGTCGGCCTGCCGATGTCCATCGCCCTGTCCACCATGCACAGCTTCCTGCCGCCGCACCCCGGCCCCACCGCCGTCGCCGCGACCTTCCACGCCTCCGTCGGACTGACGCTGTTCTACGGCCTGTTCATCGCCGTTCCCGCCGGCGCGCTCATCGCCCTGACCTGGCCGCGCCTTCCGTTCATCAGGGCGATGAACCCCTCCATCCCCAAGGGCCTGGTCAGTGACCGGGAGTTCACCGACGAGGAGATGCCCGCACTGGGCTGGTCGCTGTTCGTGGCGCTCTTCCCCGTGGCGCTGATCGTGGCCGCCGCCGTGACCGACATGGCCACCTCCGGCGAAAGCCCCTTGCTCCACTTCGTCGCCTTCATCGGCTCGGCACCGATCGCGCTGCTGCTGACGCTGTGCCTGGCGATCTGGGCGTTCGGTCCGCGGATCGGCCGGAGTCTGGAGGACGTCGGTGCCTCCTGCACCTCGGCGGCCCAGGCGATGGCGATGATCCTCCTGGTCATCGGCGCCGGCGGGGCCTTCAAGAACGTCCTCGTCGAAGGCGGGATCTCCGACTACATCAAGGACGTCACGGACGGCTGGTCCGTCTCGCCGATCGTCCTCGCCTGGCTCGTCGCCGTCATCCTGCGCATCGCGCTCGGCTCGGCGACGGTCGCCGTCGTCACGGCCTCCGGCGTGGTGCTGCCGCTCCTGGCGGGCAGCGGGGTCCACCCGGAGATGATGGTGCTCGCCGTCGCCTGCGGTTCCATCGCGTGCTCCCACGTCAACGACCCGGGATTCTGGCTGTTCAAGGAGTACTTCAACCTCTCCGTCATCGAAGCGATCAAGGTCCGTACCACCTATACGACGGTGCTCGCCGTCCTCGGCCTGGGCGGCGTCCTGGTGGCCGAGTGGGCCCTCGACGTCCTCAGCCTGTGACCCGAACCGACTCATCCATGACACAAGGGACTTGGACCAACATGAGCAGTCAGCCGACCGTCACCGAGTTCGCCGTCTACCCCGTCGCCGGCCGCGACTGCATGGAGCTGAACCTCTCCGGCGCCCACGGCCCCTACTTCACCCGCAACGTCGTCGTCCTCACCGACTCCGAGGGCCGCACGGGACTGGGGGAGGTGCCCGGCGGCGAGAAGATCACCCAGACGCTCCGCGACGCCGAACCCCTCGTCCTCGGGGCGACGGTGGGCGACTACAAGCGCGTCCTGCGCGAGATCGGCGACCGGTTCGCCGACCGCGACGCCGGCGGACGGGGCGCCCAGACCTTCGACCTGCGGACCACCGTCCACACGGTCACCGCCGTCGAGTCGGCGCTGCTCGACCTCCTCGGGCAGCACCTCGACGTGCCGGTCGCCGCGCTCCTGGGCGACGGCCAACAGCGGGACTCCGTAAGGGTGCTGGGCTATCTCTTCTACGTCGGCGACCCTGACCGCACCGACCTGGAGTACGTCCGCGAACCCGACTCACCCGTGGCGTGGTACCGGACGCGGCACGAGGAGGCCCTGACCCCGGAGGCGATCGTCCGTCAGGCCGAGGCGGCCTACGACCACTACGGGTTCCGGGACTTCAAGCTCAAGGGGGGCGTCCTGGCGGGCACCGAGGAGGTGGCGGCCGTACGCGCCCTCAAGGACCGCTTCCCCGAGGCCCGGATCACCCTCGACCCGAACGGCGCGTGGTCACTGCGCGAGGCGATCGAGCTGTGCCGGCCCCTGGTCGGCACGCTCGCCTACGCCGAGGATCCCTGCGGCGCCGAAGGCGGCTACTCCGGACGGGAGATCCTCGCCGAGTTCCGCCGCGCCACCGGCCTTCCCACCGCGACCAACATGATCGCCACCGACTGGCGCCAGATGACCCACGCCCTGAGCCTCCAGTCGGTCTCCATCCCGCTGGCCGACCCCCACTTCTGGACCATGCAGGGCTCCGTGCGCGTGGCGCAACTGTGCAACGCGATGGGCCTGACCTGGGGCTGCCACTCCAACAACCACTTCGACATCTCCCTGGCCATGGTGACCCACTGCGGCGCCGCGGCCCCGGGCGAGTACAACGCCCTGGACACCCACTGGATCTGGCAGGAGGGGCTGGAACGGCTCACCACCGCCCCGCCGCGCATCGTCGGGGGCGAGATCGCCGTCCCGGACGGCCCGGGACTGGGCGTCCGCCTCGACATGGACCGGCTCCTCGCGGCCCACGACCTCTACCGCAAGAAGGCGTTGGGGGCACGCGACGACGCCGTCACCATGCAACACCTCATCCCCGGCTGGCAGTTCGACAGCAAGCGCCCCTGCCTGGTGCGCTAGACGCCGGCGCGAGCACCTGTTCTTCGGGTCGGACATGGTGCCGAAGCCACGGGTCGGGCGGGCGGTCCAAGACGCGGGCCCGCCGCCACGGTCAGTGGCAGCGGGCCGTTCTCCTCACCACGAGGGCGTCAGCCGACGGTCCACTTCTGGCTCGTCGCACCCGTGCCCGTCAGCTGGACGACCGCCGCTCCGGTCGTCGTCGCGCTGTTCAGAACCCCGAGGTTCAGCCCGCTGTGCACGGCGACCAGCATGTAGACGCTGCCGGTGTAGCTGCCGACCAGGTCGAAGAAGAACTGCTGGTTGGTGCCGCCGTTGCAGGTCCACTGGATGAGCTGGCGGTTCTCGGCGGTCGACTTGCTGGGGACGTCCAGGCACAGTCCACTGTTGACGTTCTTCAGCGTGTAGATGTTGGCCGAGACCTTGGTGAGCGTCCATCGCTGGTCAGCCCCGCCCGTGCCGCTCGCCTGGATGACATTGGCGTTGGTGGCGGTGGACGCGCCGGTGACGTCGAGCAGCATGGAGCTGCCCGAGTTCGTCAGGGTGTGGGCCCCCGCACTCGGCACGCCGCTGTTCGGTGTCCAGGTGCCCGCCTGGACATCCAGCGACCAGGTCGGGTACTGGCCGAGGTTCACCGTCGTGCCGCTGATGGTCAGCGGCAGCCAGATGAGCTGGGACGTGCCGAGGTCGGAGGCGTTCCAGCGGTCACCGGCGTAGATGTACGTCGTACCGGAGGTGCCGGCCACCGTGATGATGTTGGCGGTCTGGCTGCCGTACGTCTTGGTGCCCGGGGCGGCGAAGTTCCTCATCGCCGACCAGGTGCCGCTGACGGAGGTGGCGGTGGAGTAGACGTTGTCGTTCAGGCTCCAGCCGGTCAGGTGTGAGGCCAGCAGGTAGTAGATCCCGTTGGCCTTGATCATCGCGGGTGACTCGAAGCTGTTGGCGCCGCCGCCGCTGCCGAGGATGGCGACGGTGCTCACCGGGGTGAGGTAGTCGCCGGCCAGCAGGTCGATGCGCAGGCCGTTGTTGCGGTCCTCCGACAGCAGGTAGGCGGTGCCGTCGGTGTCCTGGAACAGGCCGATGTCACGGCTCAGTTGGCCCAACGGGCGGGAGCTGCCCCGATAGTCGTAGGCGCCGCAGGGCGTGCTGCTGGTGGCGACACCGACCTTGGCCTCGGAGTAGGTGAGGCTGTCGATGTGCACGTACATCACGAACTTCTGGGTGGTGGCGTTGTAGATCACCTTCGGCCGCTCGACCACGCGGGACGGGCCGAGGTCGCCGCTGCTCTGCAGGGACAGCGCGTCGCCGCGGTACGTCCAGTTCGCGAGGTCGGTCGAGCTGTAGCAGGCGATGGCCTGGAAGGACGTGTCGGACGAGGTCACGCCCGTCTTGTTCTCGCCGAAGCCGTACCAGGTGTCGCCGACCTTGATGATGCCCATGCCGTGGAGCTGCAGGGCGTTGCCGCTGGTGTCGGTCCGTGCCGCGCCGGTCGTGAAGGTCACGGTGGCGGCCTGGGCGGCCGAGGCGGGTATCAGGAGCGCGGCGACACCTGCCAGCAGGGTCAGGAGCAGGACGCCGGCGGTGCGCCATGGTCCGCGTCCGCGGCTCTGGCCGGAAGACGTTCCTGGGGACATGCTTCAACACCTCTTCTTCGAGGTCCCGGGCCCGCGCTCGGCCGGAGGCAGGCACGGGTGTGCCGCTCGCGTGTCCGAAGCGGGGAGGGAGGGGGCCAGGTACGGAGGAACCCGGTACGGCGGGGGCCTGTTACGACGGCGCCGGGTCCATGACCGGCTGACGGGACGACGTGTTTCCGCCGTATGGCGGGTTAATGACAACTGTCGCCACAAGCTCTGTCAAGACATCGGCGTTGGATTCTGTTTCTTTTTGACTGGCCCAGTCGGGCCCGCGGGGGCGACGAGCCACGCGCCTGACGACCGGTCACATGTCGGCGTCACGCGTTTCCTGACGACCTGGATGCTGACCTCCCCCTGGCTGCCGCAAGGGAAGATGGTCGTACGCTCCGGCACTACATGACGGTTTGTCATGCTCTGGGTCCTCTTCGAGGGGAAACCTTTACGTCGAGCCGTTGACCAGCCGGAAGGGTGACGCGTAGAACAACCCGTGCGAGTCGCCAACAGTTCGTTACTGGTGGGTTTTGTTTGAGGCGCGTCGTCTCGGACCGCAGGGAAGACGCCACGCACGCGCGGTGCCGGATCTCGTCGGCTGCTGCGGCCCTCCCAGAAGAGGTGTCACGCCATGGAAGCTTCCGCATCCGGGAACCTGTCCGACCGCCCGCCCACGACCGAGCGATCCCGGGGAGTGTCCCGACGAGGGCTCCTCAAGGGGGCGTCGGTCACCGCAGGGGCTGTGGTCCTTGGCCTGGGCAACGTGTCCGTGGCCCAGGCGGCGGACGCGTCGATCACGGCGACCTCGCCGGACGGCGCGAACAGGATCACGATGTCCCTGGTCGGCGGGGTGCTCCAGTGGTCGGTGAAGCGCGGCGCCGCCCCCGTCCTCAACCCCTCGGTGCTGGGTCTGGTGCTGAGCAACGGCACCCGACTGGGCACCGGCAACGTTGTGGTGACGAACTACCAGCACTGGACCAAGGACAGCACCTGGACCCCTGTCTTCGGCCGCAACGCGACGATTCGGGACCACTACCAGGAGATGCGCTGGAACCTCCGGGACACCACCAGCGGCGTCAACTTCTCCGTCCAGCTGCGTGCCTACGACACCGGTGTCGCCCTGCGCTACGTCCTGCTCGACGCCGGCAGCGCCACCATCTCCGACGAGCTGACGACCTGGGCCTTCCCCGGCAACACGACGATCTACAGCGCCCGGGACGAGGACGCCTACAGCCCGATCGCGCCGGACGCCATCCCGTACACCGGCACCTCCAGCACCGACAACGGCAACCTCAGCGACCTGCCGCTGCTGGTCACCCTGGCCAACGGGCCGTATGCCACCGTCTGCGAGTCCTCCCGGGTCAACTACCCGCGCTCGATGGTCAGTTCCGTCACCGGCGCCGACAGCACGCTCAAGACGTACCTGATGAAGAAGTCCGCCCGTTCCTCGGGCACCGCGCAGAACACCACGACCGTCACCACGCCGTTCGCCACGCCGTGGCGTGTCCTGGTGCTCGGCGACGAGGCCGGCGACCTGATCGACAACGCCGAACTCGTCCTCAACCTCGCCCCGGCCTGCGCCCTGCCGGACACCTCGTGGATCAAGCCGGGCAAGGTGTTCCGCTGCGAGCTGACCACCGCCGCCGGCATCGAGGGCGTGGACTTCGCCGCGGCCCGCAGCCTGGACTACATCGAGTACGACGCCGACTGGTACGGCCCGGAGTTCACCACCACCGACGCGACGACCCCCATCGCCGCCATCGACCTGCCCTCGGTCATCTCGTACGCCACCGGCAAGGGCATCGGCGTCTTCCTCTACGTCAACCGGATCGCCGCGACGAACCCGGACACCCTGTTCGCCCTGTACAAGAGCTGGGGCGTGGCCGGTATCAAGCTCGGCTTCATCAACGACGGCACCCAGGCGATGACCAACCAGATCATCACCTGGGCCAAGGCCGCGGCCAAGTACCAGCTACTGATCGACATGCACGACGACGTCCGCTCCTGGGGTTACGAGCGCACCTACCCGAACTGGATCAGCCTGGAGGGCGTCCGGGGCAACGAGCAGTTCCCGACCGCCACCAACAACGTCCTGCTGCCCTTCGCCCGCAACGTGGGCGGCCCGATGGACTACACCATCTGCTACGGCCAGTCGCGCGACCAGACGACCAACACCCATCAGATGGCGATGGCCGCCGTCTACTACCAGCCGCTGAACTTCCTCTACTGGTACTCCAAGCCATCCGCCTACGCCACCACGGCCAACTGGCCCGGACTGTCCTGGTTCGACGCGATCCCCACCACCTGGGACGAGAGCACCACGCCCGCGGCCTCCCTCGGCGAGTACGTCGCGGTGGCCCGCCGCAGCGGCGGCACCTGGTTCCTCGGCGCGATGAACAACGAGACCGCGCGCACCGTTTCGGTCCCGCTGGACTTCCTCGACAGCGCCACGTCCTACACGGCCAGGATCTACGCCGACGGCACGGCGGGCAGTACCCCGCACGCGACCCCCACGGTCGTCAGCACCCGCACGGTCACCTCCGCCACCATCCTCGGCGTGACCATGACCAGCGGGGGCGGACAGACGATGGTCCTCACGCCGGTGAGCTGACTCTGCGGGAACCGGGGCACCATCGACCAGGCCCGGGGCTCAGCGCACCGGGAAGCCGAAGGAGTAGCCCTGCTCCTTGAGCCGGGGGAGGATCCGGCCCAGGGCCTCGACGGTCTGGGAGCGGTCGCCTCCCGCGTCGTGGAAGAGGAGCGTCGGCCCGTTGGGCAATTCCCGCTCGACGGTGGCGACGATGGCGTCCGTACCCGGCTTCTCGAAGTCCTTGGTGTCCACGTTCCAGCCCAGCGGGCGCATGCCGCGGGAGGCGGCGAGTGTGCGGCTGTACGGGGTGAAGGCCCCGCCGGGCGCGCGGTAGTACATCGGCCGTACGCCCCCGGACGCCTCGGTGATCATGCGTTCGGCGTCGAGGATCTGCTGCGACTGGTAGGCCTGGGACTGCTTGTCCATGGTGGTGTCGTGCGACACCGAGTGGTCGCACAGCCGGTGCCCGGCCGCGACCACCTTCTTCACGAGGTCCGGGTGGGCCTGCGCCTGCGTCCCCACCATGCAGAACGTGGCCTTCACCCCGTACTCCCGCAGCACGTCCAGCACTTGCGGGGTCCACACGGGGTCGGGGCCGTCGTCGATGGTGATGTTGACGCCGCGCGCGCCCTTGTCCGAGGCGTGCGCGATGGTCACCGCGACCGGCTTGACGTCGTTGACCGGCGTGGCCGACGCGCTCGCCTTCGGCGACGAGCCGCTGTCGACGTCGGCCTGCGCGGTCCACATCGAGGCGCCGGTGGCGAGCAACGTCACCCCGAACGCCGCGCCGAGCACCTTGCCGTACCAGCCCCGCCCGCCGCCGTGTCGCGCCATGTCCGCCCCGATCCCACGCAGTTCCTCGCCGATTCCTCGGTCGCCTCGCGACCAACTGTCAGGACGAGGAACGGTGGCCACGGGATGCGTCCGTTACCGATCAAGGACAATCCCGGAGTGGTTCCCGGACAACCGGCGAGCAACAGGCGTGACCGGGCCGCTCGGGCCGACGGTGGAGTGCCGCTCACACCGGTGGGAGCTCCGCCATGCTCCTCGACCGTCGGCGCCGGCACCGGGAGCGCCTGGACCGCGAAGTGCAGACACGTCGCGCCCTGTACGGCGACTGCCTGGCCTGTCTCTCCGAGGCTCGCCATACCTGCGGGAACGTGGCGCGGGATCCGGACATGGAACTCGCGACGCGCCGGACAACGGCTCGTGAGGCGTTCGGTCCCTGCATCGGCTTGCGGTACCAGATCACCATCGCGGCGCCCGCCGGCGTCGTAGCGGCCTCGGAGACCGCCTTCCGCCGCCTACCCCCACTGGTACCAGAACTGCAGTACCGGCTGCCCCCGGCCGGTCGGCGCGCTGCTCAGGGCTACTACATCGCCCCGCAGTCCTGAGCGGACCGAGTACACCAACAACTCGGCGGGCCCCGCCGGACCTCACGCTCCGGCGGGGCCCGAAGCCGACCAGGCACTCACCCCGGCCCGAGGTCTTCCCGGCATCGCGAGCCCGAGGATCACTTGGGCCAACCGGGGCACCTCACCGAGGCGACTCGCCCTTCCCCGACCGCGGCGGCCCGCGCCGGGTCAGAAGCGTCGTGTGGTGTTCTCGGCCAGGTCGCGCAGCCGTTCTTCGGCCTCCGTGTGCAACGTGCTGTCCAGGGAGAGGCGCGCCAGCCATCTGAAGCCGGCCTCGCGGTGTCCGTCCAGCTGGGCCAGGCACCAAGCCGTCCATACGCGCTCGCTGCCGCCGAAGGCGGTGTCCTCGACGAAGCGGGTCAGCAGAGCTGCCCCCGTCTTCCCGTACTCCTCCACACAGGCCAGCTGCGAGGCCGCCCACACACGTCCGTGGTCGTCGATCGCGGAGTCCTCGGCGAAGCGGACGAGCCAGGCCGCTCCGGCTGCCCGGTGCCCGGGGAGCACGGCCAGCCCCCGTGCGGCCGTCATACGATCCCGCGCCGCGAGGCCGGTGTCCTCGGTGAAACGGACCAACCACTTCGCACCGGCTTCGAGGTGCCCGTCGATCCGCGCCAACGCCTCGGCGACGGCCACACGTTCATCGACCTCGAGCCAGTGGCTCCAGCCGACCCAGTTGGTCAGCCAGGCGGCCGCGTACTCCTGCTGCCCGTCCAGCCGCCCGAGGAAGCCGACTGCTGTGATCCGGTCCCACACCCGGTTGCCGTCGTCCTGCGCGAACCGCTTCAACATCTCCGCACCGGTCTGCGCGTACTCGTCCAGCTGGGCCAGCCACCAGGCCGCGTAGACAGGTGCGTTCAAGGGGTCGTAAATACTCGGGTGCTCGATCAGGTGGTGCAGGCGGCGGATGACGGGCTCCATGGGAAGCCTGGTCATCAGGCCCGCCCCCAGCGCCATGAGCAGCGCCAAGGTCCTCATCTCGCCGTGCTCCGCCAGGACGCGCAGACGCCTCGCTGTCTCGGTCGCGCCAACATCGTCGGCGCCGAGTAGGCCGTCGAGAAGGAACCCCAGGTAGGACAGGGGAACTCTCGCCAGCCGCGGCGTGCCGTCGGTTGCCGGGTCGTACCCGGGAAGCAACTCGTCGAGCAGGTGGGCGCGCGCTGCCTCGTCACGTGTCGCGTAGCGCGCGGCGTGGTGCTCGAGAAACGTTCGATGGGGGAAGCCGAGACCTTCGGCGCGGTGCACGAGCAGCCCGGTGTGCAGGAGCAGATCCTCCAGGAACGCCTCCCAGCGGTCCGGCCGGACCAGGCGGGGACAGCGGACGGCCTCGTGCGAGGTCAGTGCCTCGGACACCGAGGACTCCTGGCCCGTGAACCACCGGTGGGCCATGTATTCGATCAGCTCGGGCAGCAGCACGTGGACCTGCCGCGCGGCCGCGTCCACCTCCTGACGGCCCCGCACGCTCTGCACACTCTCGACCAGACGCCGGATCGATGCCTCGTGGCTGTCCGCGACGTGCTTGCTCTCGTTGCTCTCGTAGAGCAGCCGGGTGAACTCCTGGTACGCCGCCGTGCGGCCGTCGGGCAGGGGGTGTTCGGGATCGACGACATGCAGCTGGCAGAGCATGAAAGCCATCAGCGGGGTGCGGGCCAGCTCCTCCAGGGAAGCGTTGCGCAGCGCCTGTGTGAACTGGCGGGCCCGGACAGCCGCCTCCTGGTCCGGCCACCGGCTGCGGAAGTACCGTTCGGCATAGCGGCTCAGGTCGTCGGCGGTGAACGGCTCCAGCTCGTAGCGCGGTACGTGGCGGCCGAGGACGCCGAGTTCGTCCTCGGCCAGGGGGCGGGTCGCGATGACGCACCGGTAGATCGGTGGATCGCTCGCCACGGCGTTGGCCAGTTTCTCCAGCACCGTGCGGCGTTCGGTGGCGGTGGGGAGCTCGTCGAGGTCGTCGACGAGCAGGTGCCAGTGGGCCCCGGGCCACGGCCGTTCCCGCAGCCGGCTCTCCGACAGCTCCGGGCACCGCCCGTACCGGCTGAGGTTCCTGGTGGCGGCGGCAAGTGCCTGCGCCACCTGGGTTTCCTCGCCGGTGAGCGCGTGTGCGCTCACCCACACCGGAACTGCTCGCTCCGCGTCCCCGGCGGTTCGCCCGCCCCCCAGCAAGTCGGCCGCCGCGTCACGCAACCGCATGCGCAGCGTCGTGGATTTGCCGCCCCCTGGGCCGGCGAGGAGGACGCACAGCCGGTCGGCCCTGTGGAAGACCGTCTCGACCGGCTCCGCCGAAGCCATGTCACGGGCCGCACGTGGCGCGACGATGCCGCCGTCACCGCGGGTCGACGCGGCCTGCCAGTCGCCGGAGACGCGGTTGCTTGCCTGGCGTACGAACACGTCGATCAGGGAAGGCGGCGCGCCCTGGACGAACAGGCTCTGGTACGGATGCCGCTCGCCGGCCCTGCAGGCCGCCTGAAGGTAGTCGCGCATCTCGTCGTGCGGTGCCACTGCCACACCCTCGGCGGTCAGCTCGTCCACGTCGGTACCGGTACCGGGGTGGCCGTGCCGGCTCACCAGGTCGGCGAAGTCCGGGCAGCGCAGGGCCTCGTGCACCGGGGCGGCCTGCAGGCGGCGCCAGGCCATCGTCCGATTGTCCTCGGCCACGACACCGACGAGCCTGCCGTGGCAGAAGACCGCCGAGCCAGACGCTCCGGCCCACGGGCGATCGCCATCCGCGCGCAGCCCCGGCCACTCGTGGCAGTTCAGCACCCAGCCCACCGATGCTGTCGAGACCGCCGGCAGTTCTCCGCGCAGATACTCGAACCGGACGTCAGTTCCCCGGCTGTCATCGGCGAAAGCGGGGAAACCCGCCCCCTCGAAGGGGATGGGGGCAACGCCACCCGGCCGCCCCCACCGTATCGGGCCACCCTCGGTGAGCACCGGCTTCTCAAGCCACAGAAGCGCCACATCCGGAGCGTCGTCGGAGGGAGCACCGCGCTGGGGGTCCGGCCAGCACACCCTTGCCGGCTCCTGGACCGGCCCTGCACCGTAGCGGGGGTGTCCCACCCTCGCCGACACCCGCCGGACCCAACGGCTCCCGTGCCGGACGACGTGCAGCGCGGTCAGGACGAGCTGCGGCCCCAACAGGTACCCGGAGCCGGAACCCTCCGGGCCACCGGTCTGCACCAGGACGAGTCGCTGCGGATCCACTTCACCCTTCCCACGGCCGCCGATGCCCGTCGGTCACGTCGGCTCGTGCGTCGCCGTCGTCCGGCCGCCCGGCGCCAGGTGACGGTTGCGGTGAGTCGTCCTCCGGCAGGGCCGGTCCGCCGACGAGCCGCCGGATCCTGGCCCTCTCGCCACCGACGGCCTCATCGCGCACCTGGAGCGTCAGCGTCAGCGTCTGCCGACTCGTACGGCCCAGCGCGCCACCTGCCTCCGCACCGCCCTTGGCGGCCCACGCGTTCACTTCGACCTTCACTCCGCCGCTGTCGTCCTGGCGGAACTCCAACTCCAGTGACAGCTCGGCCTTCTCCACCTCGAACCGGAACTGCTGCTGCGATCCGTCGGCCTGCGCCGCATACAGTTCGCGCCGCAACTCCGCCAACGCCTCGGAAAGGGAGATTCCCATGCCGTTCGCTTCCCCCCAACAGGTACCCGCTCTGAACGCCCTGGGCGAAGTCTGCCCGAACGCCGCCCGCTTCGGCAGCGGATCCGCTCCCTGCGGTCGATCGAGCTCGGAGTGCTGTCAAGGGGCGGCTCCACGGGACCGTTCTCGTCGAATTTCCTGCAAAAACCTCGCCGTGTCGTACGCCGTGTCCGCCACCCTCCCCCAGGAACCGAGCGGGACATGCCGAACGGGGGCGTCACCCGGGAACGGCGGGCTGAGGGCTCGCCCCGCTCATCTCCGGGAAATTGCAGGTCGGTGCCACTGGGCCATGATCGGGCTGCCATCCCAAGACATCCGTGCCCCTGCGTGCCCGGTCTCGGGGTGCAGAGGCGCCTGACAACGCAGCGACGGCTACGGCTCACCAATAAGCAAGCCCCAGGTCACTGACCTGGGGCTTCAAAGGGAGCGGGTGACGAGAATCGAACTCGCACTCTCAGCTTGGGAAGCTGATGTTCTACCACTAAACTACACCCGCGTAAGACGCCGGATTCGACCGGTGTCGGAACGCACAGTCACTTTACCTCATGTCCGGCCCCCGGCGCTGAAGCCGTGGGGCCGTGGTGCGTTTCGGGGGTGTGACGGGGCTGCGGGGGGCCGGAGTTGGGGCGTACGGTGGAGACGTGGGAGAGGGGCCGGGTGGGTCGGGGTGCCGCCTGGAGGGTCGCTTCTTTGATCCCGTAATGTGGCTTTTGTCGTTCGGCGAGTAGCAGCCGGACGGCGCGGCTCTTGGGGAAGGGACTCATGGACTTGATGGAGCGCACCGTCGTCCGTTGTGCCGATGGGCACGTGTTCAGCACCGCTTCGTTCCCGATGCAGCAGGCCGAGCGGCTCGGTCCCGGGCGGCTCGTCCGGTGTCCTCGGTGTGCCCGGCTCCGCAGTGCGGTGCCGGTGGTGTTGGAGAAGCACTAGCCGGAGCAGGTGTCCTGGCAGCAGTCGTGCAGGTAGTCGTATAGGCCGTCGTACAGAGAGCAGTGCTGGCGCGCGGGCCGTCCGATGGTGGTCGGTCCGCGCGTCTTGCGTATCCTCGGGGCGTGCTTCTCTCAGACAAGGACCTCCGGGCCGAGATCGACGCCGGACGGGTGCGGATCGATCCCTTCGACGAATCCATGGTGCAGCCGTCCAGCATTGACGTACGTCTTGATCGGTACTTCCGGGTGTTCGAGAACCACCGGTACCCCCACATCGACCCCGCCGTCGAGCAGGCGGATCTCACGCGGCTCGTCGAGCCGGAGGGCGACGAGCCGTTCATCCTGCATCCCGGGGAGTTCGTCCTCGCCAGCACGTACGAGGTGGTCACGCTTCCCGACGATCTTGCCTCGCGGCTCGAGGGGAAGAGTTCCCTGGGACGGCTGGGGCTGGTCACGCACTCCACCGCCGGTTTCATCGACCCGGGGTTCTCGGGGCACGTGACGCTTGAGCTGTCCAACCTCGCCACCCTCCCGATCAAGCTCTGGCCCGGGATGAAGATCGGGCAGCTGTGCATGTTCCGGCTCAGCTCGCCGGCCGAGTACCCCTACGGGAGCGAGCGGTACGGGTCCCGGTACCAGGGACAGCGGGGACCGACCGCCTCCCGGTCCTTCCTCAACTTCCACCGGACACAGGTGTGAGTGGCGTGAGCGGTGTCCGGGAGAACCTGACCTACGAGGCGTTCGGCACCGCCGTGCGCGAGCTGGCGCAGGCCATCGCCGACGACGGGTACGAGCCCGACATAGTGCTCTCCATCGCCCGCGGCGGCGTGTTCGTCGCCGGCGGGCTCGCCTATGCCCTGGACTGCAAGAACATCCATCTCGTGAACGTGGAGTTCTACACAGGGGTGGGGACGACGCTCGACATGCCCGTCATGCTCGCGCCCGTCCCCAACGCCATCGACTTCTCCTCCAAGAAGGTCCTCATCACCGACGACGTCGCCGACACCGGCAAGACGCTCAAGCTGGTGCGTGACTTCTGTCTCGACACGGTCGCCGAGGTGCGCAGCGCGGTCATCTACGAGAAGACCCAGTCGCTGGTGAAGTGCGAGTACGTGTGGAAGCGGACCGATGAGTGGATCAACTTCCCGTGGAGTGTCGATCCTCCGGTGATCAGGCGGGCGGGTCAGGTTCTCGACGCCTGACGGACTGAGCGCAGATGAAGCGCAGACGCAGTAGGCAGTAGGCAGTAGGCAGTAGAAGGGGCTCCCCGCAGCATGCGGGGAGCCCTTTTCCTATGCCTCTTTCGTACGGCTGGGGAACCTCAGAACGTGCCCAGCTTCACGATCGACAGCAGTGCGATCAGCTGGATCGCGGAAGCGCCCAGGGCCTTCGGCCACGGCAGGTCGTGGGAGCGGGTGACCATCAGGGTCAGCAGGGCGCCGGCCGCGACCCAGGTGGCCCAGCCCAGGATCTGGACGAAGCTCGCGTCGCCGCCGAAGAACATCGCGACGACCAGGCGCGGGGCGTCCGTGAGGGACATGATCAGCATGGAGAGGCCGACCGTGGGCTGCCAGGCGCCGTCGCCGCCGAGCTGGCGGGCCAGGGTGTGGGTGACCACGCCCAGGACGAAGGAGCTCAGCACCATCGCCACGGCGGTGATCAGGACGATCGGGACCGCGTTCGACAGGGTGGCGTTGATCGCGTCCTCGCGGGCGCCGTCGAAGCCGAAGACCGCGAGCAGGCCGTAGAGGAACGACACGACGAGGGCGGGGCCCCACACCGTGTAGTCGCGCATCTGGAGGAAGGTCTGGTTGGGGGCCAGGACGATGCCCCTCAGGAGTGCCTTCCAGTGCAGGCGGGGTCCGACCGGGGCCGTGGGGGCCGAGCCGGCGCGGTAGGTGCCGCCCTGGTTGTACGGGTCCTCGCCGACCGAGAACGCCTGGGTGTGACCCGGGTTGTTGGCGGCGTACGGGTCGGGCCCGGGCTGCGGCGGGTATGCGCCGCCGTCGCCGAAGTACTCCGGCTCGTCGTAGCCGCCCGCCTGGGTGCCGCCGCCGTACTGCTGCCCCGGGTGGGGCTGCGGCGACGGCGGGTAGCCGTACGACGGGCCCTGGGACGAGCCGTACGGCGGTCCCTGGGGCGCCTGCTGCTGCCCGTACGGAGGTTGTTGCGGTCGCGCGTGAGGAGCGCCGTTGTCCCGGCCGCGTCCGATCCTGAATCCAGCCACGTCTTCGAACGTACCTGGTCCCGGAGAGTGGCGTGCCGGGCCTGGCCTACCGGGCCCTGCTTTGCTGCCGAGCTGTGACATCCCCTAGGGGGACCCCTGGGCCCCTGGGCAGGGGTGTCGGGGGGCCCAGGGGTGCCGGGGTGCCGGTGGTGTTCTGGCTGATGGTGGCCAGGAGGTTGCATGTGACGCCGGACGCGTGATGATGCAGCTGTTCGGTTTGGGAGTCGGGGGAGGGCACTCATGCGCTCTGTGTTGTTCCGGGTGCTGTTCTGGGTGCTGGTCTGGGTCGTACGGCTGTGCGCGCTGGCGGGCTGGGTGGCGACCGCGGTCGCCTGTACGTGGCTGCTCGGCGTCGCGCCCACGCCCCGGCCGTGGAACGGGCCGCTGGTGTGGGGCGCCGTCGCGGCGGGGTGTGCGGTGGTGCGGGCGCTGGCACTGTGGGTGTTGCGGGTGCCGACCGCGGTTGCCTGGTGGCATGGCCGTCGGCGGCGTCCGAGCGGCGTCTCACTGAGCAAGGAGGGGAGTGCGGACCGCCGCTGGGATGCCTGGGGCGGCTGGGACAGCTGGGGCGACTGGGACGACGTCCACGAACTCTCCTTCCAGGGGCACGAGATCTGGACCAAGCTCCGCACCGCCGCCGTATGGCTGCTCGTGGCGTTCTCCTCGGGCGCGTTCTTCGTCGCGCTGCTGTCCGGTTCGGAGGCGGGAGGCAAGGCCGAGACGCTGCGGGACGCCGGCGCCGAGGTCAGTGCCGCGACGGTCGTGGAGAAGCCGACGGCGGTTCGGGCGGACGTCGACGACGAGGACGTCGTCCAGGGGTATGCGTCGAGGCTTGTCGTGTCCGTCGCGGGAGGGCCCGAACGGCTCACCGTGAAGGGCGCGTACACCTTCGAGAAGCCTCGCGAGGGGACCGAGGTCGACGTCCTGTGGGTCCGGTCCGCGACGCGGCTCGGCGGGTTCGTCCACGAGGGCAGGGACCTGCCGACGATCGCCGAGGGGCGCTGGAAGGCTTTCCCGGACAGTGAGTTGGGCGGCGCGATGATGTTCGCCTTCATCCTCCTCGCAGTGGTCTTCGGCGGTGTTATGACGCCCGTCTTCACGCTGGTGGCCGATGCCGACGCCCTCCAGGAACTGGCCTGGTCGCCAATCCTCCAGACGATCCGCGCCGCGCTGGCCGCAGTCGTGTTCCTGGGCTGGCGGCCGCTTCTGCTGGGGGAGCAGCCGCAGGTCGCGGAACTGCTCTTCGCCGGGGGCGGTTTCGTCCTCGTCTTCCTGGTGTACGTCTTCACGTCCATCCGCACCCTGGGTTGACGGGTTGACGGGTTGACGGGTTGACGGGTTGACGGGCGCGCGTACGACAACGCCCCCATGCCCGGTCAGGACATGAGGGCGTGGCGCCTCGACGCACTTGTGGAGTCGGCTACTTCACCGGCTGCGGCTCCGGCTCGCTCTCGGCGTCCGTCTGGCCCGCCGGGGGCTCGTCGTCCACCGGTGTCCTGACGGAGTCCAGGAGCAGCTGGGCGACGTCGACGACCTGGATGGACTCCTTGGCCTTGCCGTCGTTCTTCTTGCCGTTGACCGAGTCGGTCAGCATGACGAGGCAGAACGGGCAGGCCGTGGAGACGATGTCCGGGTTGAGCGAGAGGGCCTCGTCCACACGCTCGTTGTTGATGCGCTTGCCGATCCGCTCCTCCATCCACATCCGCGCGCCACCGGCGCCGCAGCAGAAGCCGCGTTCCTTGTGGCGGTGCATCTCCTGCTGGCGCAGGCCCGGGACGGCGGTCATGATCTCGCGCGGGGGCGTGTAGATCTTGTTGTGGCGGCCCAGGTAGCACGGGTCGTGGTAGGTGATGAGGCCCTCGACCGGCGTGACCGGGACGAGCTTGCCCTCGTCGATCAGGTGCTGGAGCAGCTGGGTGTGGTGGATGACCTCGTAGTCGCCGCCGAGCTGCGGGTACTCGTTGCCGAGGGTGTTGAGGCAGTGCGGGCAGGTGGCGACGATCTTCTTCGCCGACTTCGGCTTCTTCGACTCCTCGGTGAAGTTGCCCTCGTCGTCCATCTCCTCGCCGAACGCCATGTTCAGTGCGGAGACGTTCTCCATGCCGAGTTCCTGGAACAGCGGCTCGTTGCCGAGGCGCCGCGCCGAGTCACCGGTGCACTTCTCGTCGCCGCCCATGATCGCGAACTTGACGCCCGCCATGTGGAGGAGTTCCGCGAAGGCCTTCGTCGTCTTCTTGGCGCGGTCTTCCAGCGCGCCCGCGCAGCCGACCCAGTACAGGTACTCGACCTCGGACAGGTCCTCGATGTCGCGGCCGACGACCGGGATCTCGAAGTCGACCTCCTTCGTCCACTCCAGGCGCTGCTTCTTGGCGAGGCCCCAGGGGTTGCCCTTCTTCTCCAGGTTCTTGAGCATCGTGCCCGCCTCGGAGGGGAAGCTGGACTCGATCATCACCTGGTAGCGGCGCATGTCGACGATGTGGTCGACGTGCTCGATGTCGACCGGGCACTGCTCGACACAGGCGCCGCAGGTGGTGCAGGACCACAGGACGTCCGGGTCGATGACGCCGTTCTCCTCGGCGGTGCCGACGAGGGGGCGTTCGGCCTCGGCGAGAGCCGCGGCGGGCACGTCCTTCAGCTGCTCCTCCGACGCCTTCTCCTCGCCCTCCATGGTCTTGCCGCCACCCGCGAGCAGGTAGGGCGCCTTGGCGTGGGCGTGGTCCCGCAGCGACATGATCAGCAGCTTCGGGGAGAGCGGCTTGCCGGTGTTCCAGGCGGGGCACTGCGACTGGCAACGCCCGCACTCGGTGCAGGTGGAGAAGTCCAGCAGGCCCTTCCAGGAGTACTGCTCGACCTGGGAGACGCCGAACACGTCGTCGTCGCCCGGGTCGGTGAAGTCGATCGGCTTGCCGCCGGAGGTCATCGGCTGCAGGGCGCCCAGGGCGGTCTCACCGGTGGCGTTGCGCTTGAACCAGATGTTCGGGAACGCCAGGAAGCGGTGCCAGGCCACGCCCATGTTGGTGTTGAGCGAGACCGTGATCATCCAGATCATGGTCGTGCCCAGCTTGATCATCGCGGTGAAGTAGATCAGGTTCTGGAGCGTGCCGACGCTCAGCCCCTTGAAGGCCAGGACCAGCGGGTACGAGGCGAAGTACGCGGCCTCGTAGTGCTCCACGTGGTGGATGGCGCCCTCGAGGCCGCGCAGCACGTAGATGGCCAGACCGATGGTGAGGATGACGTACTCGACGAAGTACGCCTGACCCATCTTCGAGCCCGCGAACCGTGACTTGCGGCCCGGCCGCGAGGGCAGGTTCAGCAGGCGGATGGCCATCAGCGTGATGATGCCGAGGGACGTCATCGTGGCGATGAACTCGATGTACAGCTCGTACGGCAGGAAGCCGCCGATCACCGGGAGCGTCCAGTCGGCCTCGAAGAGCTGGCCGTAGGCGGTGATGATGGTCGGCGGCAGCGTCAGGAAGCCGATCGCCACGAACCAGTGGGCGATGCCGACGATGCCCCACCGGTTCATCCGGGTGTGGCCGAGGAACTCCTTCACCAGCGTCACGCTGCGCTGGTAGGGGTTGTCGGTCCGGGCGCCGGCGGGGAGCGGCTGGCCGAGTTTGAAGTACCGGACGAACTGGCCGATGGCGCGTGCGAGCAGCGCGACGCCGACCACGGTCAGAACCAGCGACACGATGATCGCGGCGAGTTGCATTTCGGGCTCCTCGGGCCTGCGAGGGGGGTCTTCACGGGAGATTACTAAGCGGTAACTTATGCAGTCCTCTGAGAGTACCCGCAATCCTGTGTCGCAATGTAGTCAGCCGCTCGGTGATCTGTGCTACTGAGGCAGACCTCAGTAAACCCTGCGTCGACCGGGTCACGCGGCGCGCCGGTCAGGTCCCGCCATTCATACCAAATCATGACATTCGGCTTAGCTTGGGTCCGTGCTCTACGGGATCGCCGCCGCCGTCATCGCCCTCCTCCTCGCCGCCGTCCTCACCGCTGCCCTGCGGGTGCCGGCCCTGCGCCTCGGCGTCCTCGACCGGCGCCGGCAGCGTCCGCTCCCACTGCTCGGCGGGATGGCCGTCGTGCTCGTCACCTGCCTGGTCGCGATGGCCGGGGAGTGGACCGGGTTCGCGCCGCTCGTCGACGGCATCGACACGCTGCTCTGCGGCGGGGCCGCCGTCGCCGCGCTGGGCCTGATCGCCGACCTGCGGCGGGTCAAGATGCGCTTCCTGGTGGGCGGTACGGCCGTGGCGGCGGCCTGTGTGGTGCCGTACGCGGAGACCGGCGTGGCGGGCGGGATGCTCGCGGTCGGCTGGATCGTCTTCGCCGCCGTCGGCTTCCGGGCGCTCGACCACGCGGACGCGCTGGCGGGCACCGTCGGGGTCGTGACCGCCTTCGGGGTGGGGGTGCTCGCGGCGACCGAGGTGCTGGACGGGCTGGCCTCGCTGCTGAGCGTGCTGGCCGCCGCGCTGACCGGCTTCCTGATGCACAACTGGCCTCCCGCGCGCGTGGGGCTCGGTTCGTGCGGGTCCCTGTTCACCGGGTTCGTGCTCGCCTCGGCGGCCGTGGCCACCCGGACCGGGCACGAACCCGCGTCCAACGCGGGGGTGTTGTTCGCGCTGACGGCCCTCGCGGGCGCGGACGTCGCCCTCGTCCTGCTCTCCCGTCGCCTCGCCGGGCGGCCCCTGCTGCGCGGTGGGCCGGACCATCTCGCGCACCGGCTGCGGCGGCTCGGCCTGACTCCTCAGGGGGTGACGGTTCTGCTCGGTGTCGGGGCGTCCGGCGGGGTACTCGTCGCGGTCCTCGTGCATCTGGGATGGATCGCGCGGTCCGGGGTGTTCTGGGTGGCGGCGGGCGCTCTGGTCGTCGTACTCGCCCTGCTGCGGATCCGGGTGTACACCCCTCGCAACCCAAGGCGGCTGGAATCGCCGCAGGTCACAGGGCGGTTGCGTGTAAGGAACGGATAAGAGTTGAGTCCATACGACTCAGGTCTGTTGACCAGGGCTGAGGCGTCGTGCACACTTGAGTCCGTTCCACTCAAGTCATCGCTGGAGGAATCAACCATGGCACGTGCGGTCGGCATCGACCTGGGCACGACTAACTCCGTCGTCAGCGTTCTGGAGGGCGGCGAGCCCACCGTGATCACCAACGCCGAGGGCGCCAGGACCACGCCGTCCGTCGTCGCCTTCGCCAAGAACGGTGAGGTGCTCGTCGGCGAGGTGGCCAAGCGCCAGGCGGTCACGAACGTGGACCGGACCATCCGCTCGGTGAAGCGTCACATGGGCACCGACTGGAAGATCGAGCTGGACGGGAAGCCCTTCAACCCGCAGCAGATGTCCGCGTTCATCCTGCAGAAGCTGAAGCGGGACGCCGAGGCCTACCTGGGCGAGAAGGTGACCGACGCGGTCATCACCGTCCCGGCGTACTTCAACGACTCCGAGCGGCAGGCGACGAAGGAGGCCGGCGAGATCGCCGGTCTGAACGTCCTGCGCATCGTCAACGAGCCCACCGCGGCCGCGCTCGCGTACGGCCTCGACAAGGACGACCAGACGATCCTCGTCTTCGACCTCGGTGGCGGCACCTTCGACGTGTCCCTCCTGGAGATCGGCGACGGCGTCGTCGAGGTGAAGGCCACCAACGGCGACAACCACCTCGGTGGTGACGACTGGGACCAGCGCGTCGTCGACTACCTGGTCAAGCAGTTCGCCTCCGGCCACGGCGTGGACCTCGGCAAGGACAAGATGGCGCTGCAGCGCCTGCGCGAGGCCGCCGAGAAGGCCAAGATCGAGCTGTCCTCGTCCACCGAGACCTCGATCAACCTGCCGTACATCACCGCGTCCGCCGAGGGCCCCCTGCACCTGGACGAGAAGCTCACCCGCTCTCAGTTCCAGCAGCTGACGGCCGACCTGCTGGAGCGCTGCAAGACGCCGTTCCACAACGTCATCAAGGACGCCGGCATCAACCTCTCCGAGATCGACCACGTCGTTCTCGTCGGTGGCTCCACCCGTATGCCCGCCGTCGCCGAGCTCGTCAAGGAGCTCACCGGCGGCCAGGACGCCAACAAGGGCGTCAACCCGGACGAGGTCGTCGCCATCGGCGCTGCCCTGCAGGCCGGTGTCCTCAAGGGTGAGGTCAAGGACGTCCTGCTCCTCGACGTGACCCCGCTGTCCCTGGGTATCGAGACCAAGGGCGGCATCATGACCAAGCTGATCGAGCGGAACACGACGATCCCGACCAAGCGGTCCGAGATCTTCACCACCGCCGAGGACAACCAGCCGTCCGTCCAGATCCAGGTCTACCAGGGCGAGCGCGAGATCGCGGCGTACAACAAGAAGCTCGGGATGTTCGAGCTGACCGGTCTGCCGCCGGCCCCGCGCGGCGTCCCGCAGATCGAGGTCGCCTTCGACATCGACGCCAACGGCATCATGCACGTCACCGCCAAGGACCTCGGCACCGGCAAGGAGCAGAAGATGACCGTCACCGGCGGCTCCTCGCTGCCGAAGGACGAGGTCGACCGCATGCGCCAGGAGGCCGAGAAGTACGCGGAGGAGGACCACGCCCGCCGCGAGGCCGCCGAGACCCGCAACCAGGGCGAGCAGCTCGTCTACCAGACGGAGAAGTTCCTCAAGGACAACGAGGACAAGGTCCCCGGCGAGATCAAGACCGAGGTCGAGGCCTCCGTCGAGGAGCTCAAGGCCGCGCTCAAGGGCGAGGACACCGCCGAGATCCGTACCGCCACCGAGAAGGTCGCGGCCGTCTCGCAGAAGCTCGGCCAGGCCATGTACGCCGACGCGCAGGGTGCGCAGGCCACCGGTGGCGCGTCCGCCGGTGACGAGGCGCCCAAGGCCGACGACGACGTCGTGGACGCCGAGATCGTGGACGACGAGCGCAAGGACGGTGCCGCGTGACGGAGGAGACCCCGGGCTTCGACGAGAAGCCCGACGTCCCTTCCGGCGCCACCCCCGACGACGCCGAGCCGCAGGCCGCCTCCCCCTCCGGGGAGGGGGCGGCCCCGGCCGGGGACGCATCAGCACAGTTGGCAGGCCTGACGGCCCAGCTGGACCAGGTACGCACGGCGCTCGACGAGCGCACCGCGGACCTCCAGCGGCTCCAGGCCGAGTTCCAGAACTACCGCCGCCGGGTCGAACGGGACCGGATCGCGGTCAAGGAGATCGCCATCGCGAACCTCCTGACCGAGCTCCTGCCGGTCCTCGACGACATCGGCCGCGCGCGGGAACACGGCGAACTCGTCGGCGGATTCAAGTCCGTCGCGGAGTCGCTGGAGACCGTCGCGGCGAAGATGGGCCTGCAGCAGTTCGGCAAGGAGGGCGAGCCCTTCGACCCGACGATCCACGAGGCCCTGATGCACTCGTACGCGCCGGACGTCACGGAGACGACGTGCGTGGCGATCCTGCAGCCCGGGTACCGGTTCGGCGAGCGCACCATCCGCCCCGCGCGGGTGGCCGTGGCCGAGCCCCAGCCCGGCGCGCAGGCCGTCAAGGGCGACGAGGCGGAGACGTCATCCGGTGCCTCCGGTGCCTCGGGTGCCTCCGCCGCCGACGACAAGGAGAGCGGTGGCCCGGACGAGGGCTGAGCTTGAATCCACGTGGAAGGAGGGACGTCGAGGATGAGCACCAAGGACTTCATCGAGAAGGACTACTACAAGGTCCTCGGCGTCCCCAAGGACGCCACCGAGGCCGAGATCAAGAAGGCGTACCGGAAGCTCGCCCGCGAGTTCCACCCGGACGCCAACAAGGGCAACGCCAGGGCCGAGGAGCGCTTCAAGGAGATCTCCGAGGCCAACGACATCCTCGGCGACCCCAAAAAGCGCAAGGAGTACGACGAGGCCCGCGCCCTCTTCGGCAACGGCGGCTTCCGCCCGGGGCCGGGCGCGGGCGGCGGCTCCTTCAACTTCGACCTGGGTGACCTCTTCGGAGGCGGCGCCCAGGGCGGCGGCTCCGGCCAGGGCGCCGGCGGCTTCGGCGGCGGCATCGGTGACGTCTTCGGGGGCCTGTTCAACCGCGGCGGCGCCGGCACGGGCACGCGTACGCAGCCCCGGCGCGGCCAGGACATCGAGTCCGAGGTCACCCTCAGCTTCACCGAGGCGATCGAGGGCGCGACGGTCCCGCTGCGGATGTCCTCGCAGCAACCCTGCAAGGCCTGCTCGGGCACCGGCGACAAGAACGGCACACCGCGCGTGTGCCCGACCTGCGTCGGCACCGGGCAGGTCGCCCGGGGCACCGGCGGGGGCTTCTCCCTCACCGACCCGTGCCCCGACTGCAAGGGCCGCGGCCTGATCGCCGAGCACCCCTGCCTCGACTGCAAGGGCAGCGGCCGGGCCAAGTCGTCCCGCACCATGCAGGTCCGCATCCCGGCGGGCGTCACCGACGGGCAGCGGATCCGGCTGCGTGGCAAGGGCGCACCCGGCGAGCGCGGCGGCCCGGCGGGCGACCTGTACGTCACGGTGCACGTGGGCGCCCACCCGGTCTTCGGCCGCAAGGGCGACAACCTCACGGTGACGGTCCCGGTCACGTTCGCGGAGGCGGCGCTGGGCGGCGAGGTCAGGGTCCCCACCCTGGGCGGCCCTTCCGTCACCCTGAAGCTTCCCCCGGGCACACCCAACGGCCGCACCATGCGCGCCCGCGGCAAGGGCGCGGTCCGCAAGGACGGCACCCGCGGCGACCTGTTGGTCACCGTCGAGGTGAGTGTTCCGAAGGACCTGACGGGGAATGCTCGTGACGCGCTAGAGGCGTATCGCGAGGCAACCGCGGACGAGGACCCGCGGGCGGAGCTGTTCCAGGCCGCGAAGGGAGCATGATCGAATGGACGGTCGTCGACGCAACCCGTATGAACTGACCGAGGAAACCCCGGTCTACGTCATCTCGGTGGCGGCCCAGCTCTCCGGCCTGCACCCGCAGACCCTGCGCCAGTACGACCGTCTCGGCCTGGTCTCCCCGGACCGCACCCCGGGGCGTGGCCGCCGCTACTCGGCCCGCGACATCGAACTGCTGCGTACCGTCCAGCAGTTGTCGCAGGACGAAGGCATCAACCTGGCCGGCATCAAGCGGATCATCGAACTGGAGAACCAGGTCGCCGCGCTGCAGTCCCGCGTCGCGGAGATGGAGGCGGCCCTCGAGGGCGCCGCCGCGGCGATGCGGCAGCGCGAGGCGGCGGTCCACGCGTCGTACCGCCGCGACCTGGTCCCGTACCAGGAGGTCCAGCAGACCAGCGCGCTGGTGGTGTGGCGGCCCAAGGGGCGGCAGGACTGACGTAAGCATGTGACAGGGGCCCGGGGGTTCATCCGAACCGCCGGGCCCCTTCGCGTGTCAGCGGCCGAAGAACGGTCCTCCCCAGCCCCGGTTCTGGTCGAGGACGAGGGCTGGTGCCGTGGGGCGGGCGGGCCGCTTGGTTCAGTGGCTCATGGTCAGGCTCCGCTCGGCGGGATCACGACGGGGGAGAGGCCGGAGAAGGCCTCCGAGCCGTCGGCGGCGACGGACGAGACGAGGTAGTGGCTGGTCGTGGCCGACGGAGTCGTGAGGTCGGTGTAGCCGCGGGCGTCGGCGGCCAGGGGTACGTCGGTCAGGCGGACGTACTGGTCGGCCGCGCGGTCCCAGCGGTAGACGTGGAAGCCGGCGGTGGTGCAGTCGGCGCCGGTGCAGGTCCACGAGAGTTTCGCGTGGGCAGACCCGTCCGCCGCGGCGGTCAGGGACCAGGGCGCGGTCGGCGCGGGCCGGTGCGACGGGGTGAGCTCGAACTCGTTGACGCTCACGTTGGCGACGTCGACGAGCGGGGAACCGCTGGTCGTGTAAAGGGAGTTGTTGTTCTTGTCCACCGCGTCCACGAAGTAGACCCAGTACTCGTCGTTCGGCACGTTGAGGTCGGTGAACCGGGTCGTCCCGGGCGGGAGGACGGCGATCCCCTCGTGGCCGCCGCCGTCGGCGGGGGCCCGGTGCACGATGTACGAGGCGAGGTCCGGTGCGGGGCTCTCGTCCCACTCCAGGACCGTGCCGTACTCCGTGCTGGTGTGGGTGAGGCCGGTGACGGCGGGCGGCGGGGTGGTGTCGCGCAGGCCCGCATGGACCGTGGCCGAGGGGGCCGACTCGCGGCCCGCGCTGTCGACGCTGGTGACGTAGTACCCGTAGGCCGTGGCAGCCGCGGCGGAGTAGTCCGTGCAGCCGTACTCCGGGTAGTAGTCGGCCTCGTTGCCGACCCGGTACGTCTCACAGGTGACCGGCGCCGGGACGGCGTTCGCGTCGGACAGGTCCCAGCGGTACGCCCGGTACTGCGTGGGCGCCGCCTTAGACGTCTTCCAGTGCAGGGTGATGCCGGTCTCTTCCGCGTTTGTGCCCGGGGACTCCATGACGGGTACGGCCAGCGGCCGGGCCAGGGAGACGACCTGCGAGGTGGCGGTGTTGCCGGCGGCGTCCTTGGCGACGATCTTGTAGTACGAGGTCTCCCCGTAGGGCGCGGTCTCGTCGGTGCGGCTCGACCCGTAGGAGACGCCGAGCTTCACGTACGGCCCGTCGGCGGAGGCGGCCCGGTAGACGTCGTACGTGACGTCGAAGGTGTCGTCCTGCCAGTCCAGCTGGACTCCGAGCACGGGGTCGTCGGTCGCGGACAGGACCGGTGTCAGCGGGGCGGTCCGGTCGACGGTGGTGACCGGCTTGTCGGCACTGCCCGACGACTCGTTGCCGGCCTTGTCGACGGCCCGGACCTCGTAGTAGTACGCGGCGCCGGTGGGCGCGAGGGTCTCGGTGAAGGAGGTACCGGTGACCAGGTTGCCGCCACTGACCAAGCGGTAGTCCTCGGTGCCCTTCAGCCGCCGGTAGACGCGGTACCCGGCGAGGTCCATCTCCTTGTTCTTCGCCCAGGTGAGTCTCGCCTTGCCGGTGGCCTGGTCGTACGTGACCGAAGCACTCGTCGGGGCGAGGGGCTTGACCTTGTCGACGGTGGCCGAGGTGCGGGGAGAGTAGGCGAAGGAGACGTTCGCTGTCCCGGTCCAGTTGACGAAGTCGACGCGCAGGGTGTGGCTGCCGGACGGGATCGTGACGTTGACGGTCTTCTTCACCGTCGAGGACACGTTCTTCCAGAGGTCGACCTTGCGGACGTTGTCGAGGTAGACGCGGATGCCGTCCTGGGCGGAGACGGGCAGGGCGAAGGGGCCGCCGGAGCCGAAGTCGCGTGTCACCGTCCAGCGGACGCCGAAGTTGTTCGACGGGAGGCCGGAAGCCGGGGCGCCCGTGCCCCAGTTCTGGTCGATGGTGCTGTCGCAGTCCGTTTTCTTCGGTGTACCCGAGAACGTGGTGTTCGCGAAGAACTGCCGCTTGAAGACCGGCGAGGTGCAGGTCGTCGCGGCGGACGCGGGGGCGGCGACGGCGGTGAGCAGGCCGCCCGCGGTGGCGAGCACGACGGCGGTCGTGGCCGCCATGGTCGTGCGTCTGGCTGGGTTCATTCGGTCCTCTGGTCGGTGATCGGAGCGGCAGAGGCAGCCGCTGTGATCACGACTCGCGAGGAATGGACTTGGTTGTACGGATCTTTGCCCTCCCGAGGGAGGGCATTTAATGGAGAGTCCGTAACGGGCGTTTGGAGAAGTTTCGCTATGCCTTCACATGCAAAGCGGAGCGTGGCGTTGCGCACTCGTTAAGTGGTTCCGCTTGACGCTGGGGGACGCCGACGCGTTGTCTTTTCAGACAGCTGGGTCGCACTGCTGCGCCCGCGTCCGAAAAGCACCAAGAAGTGAGCTCCCCAATGCGTCGTATCGCCATAGCCGTGGCCGCGTCCACGATGACCCTCTCGCTTGCCGCCTGCGGCGCGCTCGGGGTGACCGGGAGTGGCAGCGAGGCGAGCCCGACCAAGGGGAACGACATCACGGTCGGCGTGCTGATGCCGGAGAAGACGAACACGCGGTACGAGGAGTTCGACTACCCCATCATCCGGGCGAAGGTCGCCTCCCTCACCGCGAACAAGGGCAAGACCGTGTACGCCAACGGCGAGGCCGACGCGGACAAGCAGGCCAGCCAGATGCAGCAGATGATCGACGACCAGGTCGACGTCATCCTCCTCGACGCCGTCGACTCGCACGCCATCGCCGACACCGTGCAGAAGGCGAAGGACGCGGGCATCCCCGTCATCGCCTACGACCGCCTGGCCGAGGGCCCGATCGACGCGTACGTCTCCTTCGACAACGAGCTGGTCGGCGAGGTCCAGGGCCGCTCGATCATCGAAGCGCTGGGCCCGAACGCCGACACCTCGGACAAGATCGTCATGATGAACGGTTCGCCCACCGACCCGAACGCCGGACAGTTCAAGGCGGGCGCACTCTCCGAGCTGGAGGGCAAGGTGACGATCGCCGAGTCGTTCGACACCAAGGGCTGGAGTCCGGAGGAGGCCGAGTCCAACATGGCCGAGGCCATCAACAAGATCGGCAAGAGCAACGTCGCCGCGGTGTACTCCGCCAACGACGCCATGGCCGGCGGCATCATCAAGGCCCTCGACGCCGCGGGCATCACCAAGCTGCCCCCGATCACCGGCCAGGACGCGGAACTCTCCGCCGTGCAGCGGATCGTCGCGGACGAGCAGTACATGAGCGTCTACAAGCCGTACCCGCAGGAGGCGGAGGCCGCGGCGGAGATGGCCGTGGCCAAGATCCAGGGCAGGGACATCCAGTTCGACGCCCTCGCCTCCGACAAGGTGGACAGCCCCACCGACAAGGACATCTCCGCCCAGCTGGTGCCGGTGGTGGCCCTGACGAAGGCCAACATCAAGTCCACGGTCGTCGCGGACGGCATCTACAAGGTGTCCGACATCTGCACGAGCGACTTCAAGGCGGCGTGCGCGGAGATCGGGCTGAAGTAGCCCCCTCGCAGACCTTCCGACGCCGGCCGCGCGACCGGCCGGCCTGTCAGTCGGCGTCCACGACGTACCGGATCAGGGCGGCGAGGCCGGCGGGGGCGGTGCTCAGGATGACGTCCGGGGTGTCGCTCTCGCGGAGGCGGATCGTTTTGTCGGGGGCGGTGGCGACGTAGAGGCACTCGCCCTGCGGGCCGCCGCTGAACGTCGACTTCTGCCAGGTGAGTTCGGGCATCCGGGCCTCCTCAAAGGGTGTACAGCACGTGCTGGATGAGGGCCAGCGAGTCCTTCACGGAGTGTGCTTCCGGGGCCAACGATACGTCGATGGGGGCGAGGGCGTGCTCGGTGAGGCGCTCGAACAGCGCGCTGTACTGGGTAAGGCCGTCGCGATCGCCCAAGTACCGGAATCCAGAGGGATATTCGAGAACCACCGTGCCAAGTTCGGGAACCTCAGGGATGGCATGGACGAAGTTTCCGGTAAGGGCTGCGTGCGGCTGAGAGGTGAAAGGGTAGATCTGGACGGTCACGTTGGGCAGCCGGGCCAGTTCGGCCAGGCGGAGCAGTTGATCACGCAGCACCTCGGCGCCACCGAACCGCATGTGCAACGCGGACTCGTGGATGACGGCGTGCACGGAGGGCGGATCCTCGCGGGTGAGGACGTGCTGCCGTTCCATGCGGAACCTCAGGGTGTCCTCGATGTTCTCGAAGCCCAGGTCAGGGCTGGTGAAGAGGGCCCTGGCGTAGTCGGCGGTCTGGAACAGGCCCGGGATGAGCAGTGTTTGGTGCAGCCGAAGCGTGACGGCTCCTGCCTCTAGTTCCGCCAGGTTCAGCGGGCCCTGCTCCATGGGCTTCTTGTAGGCGGTCCACCAGCCCTTGCCGGTTGCCTCGGACATGGCGACGAGGGCGTCGACATACGTCTCATCTTTGCATCCATAGAGATGACACAGCTGGCGGAGCCGCTCCGTCAGGATCGTGGTCTTCGCCGTCTCGATCTGGCTCAACTGGGCTCGCCCCATACCGATCCGCTCGGCGACCTCTCCCGCACTGAACCCCGCATGTTCGCGCAGTTGTTTGAGTTCATATCCAAGTCGCCGCTGGCGTTCGGTGATGGTGGTGCGCAGTCCCACGGGTAACTCCTTGTCCAGTCGCCCAAAGTCTCCCTGGATCAGGGGAGTTCGTCCACCGATCTCGCGAACAGCTTGAAAATTGTAAACCTTCACCTCTACCGTAAGTGCAGGATCAGTCACACAGTGAGACGGCCCACCTTCCATCTGCCCATAAGCCGACAGAGCACCCGCACCCCGGGCACCGCCATCGCCGGGCAAACCCCCCTCGTACCCAGGAGCCTCCATGGACCCAGCCCGCCACCCCGCTCACCGTCCGGCCCAACTCACCCACGAATACAGCCTGTTCGCCCCCGGAGACGCCACCGCACCCCGCGTCTGCCGTGACTTCGTACGTGCCGTCCTCTTCACCCACGACCGTGAACTCCTCGTCATGCCCGCCGCCTTGTGCACGTCGGAACTCGTCACCAACGTCCACCTGCACACCAAGGGCACCGCGATGCTCCGCGTCCGCCTCACCCCGGCCCGCTTCCATGTGAGCGTCTTCGACGAGAGCCCCGACCCACCCGTCGTCACGCACCCCGCCGCCGGGGCCGTTGCCTGCTGGGGGAGAGGGCTCGCGCTCGTCGCGGAGATGGCGGACACGTGGGGTGTCGCCGCCGAGAGGGCGGGGCGGTTCGCCAAGGGCGTGTGGTTCGAGCTGGGTGGGGGCGGGGGATCGTTCCGCCCTCGCTCGAACGGATGAACTGGGGGCATGTCCCCTGGTCAGCCGTATAGCCGTACCTACCGTGATCGCGTTGCTTGTGCCCCAATCACGCCCAGCCCACACTTGAGGAGGTGATGCTGCCATGACCGCTCTTGCGCACGAGAGGCCCGAGACCATGCCTGAGACCAGGACCGAGTCCGTGTCCCTAGCCGAGAACGGCCCCGAGCTGGACGAGGTCCTGTGGCAGGTATGGAAGGCGATCGAACTCCCCGAGGGCTACCGCGCAGAGATCATTGAGGGAGCCATTGAGGTGTCGCCCACCGCTCGCCGCTCGCACGGCCTGATCACCAATCGCGTGCGAAGGGCCCTGGACAAGTTCTTGGACGGCGGCGAGTACGCCTGTCATCAGGATGTGAACGTGATCCACAACCGTAAGGCATGGATCCCGGACGCTTTGGTTGCTCCCGAGGACACGGAGCCGTGCGGCGACGAGGACGACATGGGCGTGAGGGCCGACTCAGTGCAGCTCATCGTCGAAGTCGTCTCCCCCGGTAAGCGCAACCAGGACCGCGACCGCATCCGCAAGCGCCGCGAATACGCCCGAGCCGGCATCCCCGTCTACGTCACCATCGACGACTACGACGGCCAGGGCGCCGTCACCCTCTTCACTGGCCCCCGCCCCGACAAGGCCGACTGGGAGGACATCCACCGCGTCCCCTACGGCACCGACGTCACCATCCCCGAAGGCCCGGCCAAGGGCTTCGTGATCGGGGAGACGATCACGGGCCCGAAGCGGGGCTGAGGCGAACCGGCGCCGAAGGGGACAACGCTGTCTCACGCCGCCCGCGTAACGCCCCCCGGCCTCACCCCACCCGCGTGAACTCCACCGTCACCTCCGGCAGCCCGCCCGCCACCCCCCGGTACACACCCTTGTGCGGCGTGACGTCGTCGTAGTCGCGGCCCCGGCCCACCACCACGTGGGACTCGTCGGCCCTCGTCCGGTTGGTGGGGTCGTAGCCGCACCAGTCGCCCGCCCAGTACTCGACCCAGGCGTGGCTCTGGCCGGGGACCGGGCGGTGGAGTTCCGCGTCCTGTTCTGGGTGGAGGTAGCCGGAGACGTAGCGGGTGGGCAGGCCCAGGCCTCGCAGGAGGGCGAGGGTGACGTGGGCGATGTCCTGGCAGACGCCCGCGCCCTGTTCCCAGGCCTCGGCGGCGGAGGTGGTCACCCCGGTGGAGCCGGGGAGGTAGGCGACCCGGTCGGCCACCAGGGAGGACACGACGGCGGCGGTCTCGTGCGGGTCGAGGCCGGCCGCCGCGTCCCTCGCCTGGGCCACCAGGTCGGCGGGGAGCGTCGTACGGGGGGTGTCGCCGGCGAACTCCAGCAGGCGGGAGCGTGCGGTGTGGGCGGCGACTTCCGGCCAGGTCGGTGGGTGCGGGAGGGGGTCCGGGGTGTGGGTCTCGACCAGGCTGGAGGCGGTGATGGTGAGGTCGGCGTGCGGGTCCATGAGGTCGAAGCCGGTGACCTGGGTGCCCCAGTAGTCCCAGTACGACCAGGTGGTGGCCGTCGGGCTGATGGTGACCCGGGAGTCCAGGGTGGTCTGGTGGGGCAGGGTCAGCGGGGTCATGCGGACCTCGTTGTGCGAGGAGACCGCGGCCTGGGCGTAGGAGACCCGGGTGACGTGCCGGATGCGGAGGCGACGAGCCATCTCAGGCTCCTTCCTGGGCCCACTCGACGGGGCCCTGGTAGGGGAAGAACCGCTCGGCCACTCCCTCGGCGGATGCCATGCAGGACTGCTGCAGGTCCCGGAGAAGGGCGGGGAGTTGGTCTTCCATGGCCTGCGAGTCGAGGTATTCCAGGCGGGTGCGCATCCGGCCGATCGGGCGGCGCGCCGGGTCCTGGCGGGGGCGGCCGAGGGCCGTCAGGCACTCCTCGGCGGTGGTCAGGGCGTGCAGGGCCGAGCGCGGGAAGTCGCGGTCCAGGAGCAGGAATTCGGCCACCCGCGGGGTGTCGCCGAAGCCGCTGTGCACGCGCGCGTACGCCTCGTCGGCGCCGGACGCGCTGAGCAGGGTCGGCCAGTCGGGTGCGTGGGCGGCGTCCAGGACGCGCACCGAGAGCAGTCGTACGGTCATGTCCACCCGTTCCAGGCTCCGGCCCAGGACGACGAAACGCCAGCTGTCGTCCCGGCTCATGGTGGAGTCGGCCAGGCCGAAGAAGAGGGCGGCCCGGCGTCGTACCAGCTCCAGATAGCCGTAGGGGCCTGTGCGGCGGGCCGCGAGCCGCTGGTCGGCGAGCGCGTGCCAGGTGGAGTTGAGGCACTCCCACATCTCGGAGGAGACCGCCTCGCGGGCGCTCCTCGCGTTCAGCCGGGCCGCGCCCAACGCGCCCTCGATGGAGCAGGTGGACCGGGCGTCGAAGGCCAGCTGGTCCAGGACCTGTTGCATGTCGACGCGCTGGTCGCCCGCGTCGACGCCGAGGATCGCGTACAGCGACCGGCAGGCCACGTCCTCGTCGCGCCAGGGGTCCTCCAGCATGCGGTGCAGGTAGGCGTCGAGGATGCGGCCGGTGTTGTCCGCGCGCTCGACATACCGGCCGGTCCAGGTGAGGGACTCGGCTATCCGGGACAGGATCACGTCGTTCACTGCTGCTGTGCCCCTTCCTGTACGACGGCGGGGGTGCCGTCGGGTCCGAGCTGGCGGGGGGCCACGTCGGGCAGCGAGCCGGGGGTGGTCGCGGCGGGCTGTTCTGCCGGTCCCTCGGCCAGTACCCAGGTGTCCTTGGAGCCGCCGCCCTGGCTGGAGTTGACGATCAGGTTGCCCTCCTGGAGGGCGACGCGGGTGAGGCCGCCGGGCAGGACCCAGACGTCGTTGCCGTCGTTGACGGCGAAGGGCCGCAGGTCTATGTGGCGCGGTGCCATGCGTTCGCCGGCCAGGGTGGGTGAGGTGGACAGGGCGACGGGCCGCTGGGCGATGAAGCCGCGGGGGTCGGCGGCGACGGCGGCGCGGGTGCGTTCGAGGGTTTCGCGGTCGGCCTTCGGGCCGATGACGATGCCCTGGCCGCCGGCGCCGTCGACCGGCTTGATGACCAGCTGGTCGATCTGGTCGAGGACGGCGTCCAGTTGGCCGGGTTCGTCCGGCCGGAAGGACTCCACATTGGGGAGAATCGGTTCTTCGGAGAGGTAGTAGCGGATCAGGTCCGGGACGTACGTGTAGAGCAGCTTGTCGTCCGCGATGCCGTTGCCGACGGCGTTGGCGAGGGTGACGTTGCCCGCGAGGGCGGCGCCCATGATGCCGGGGCAGCCGATCACCGAGTCGGGGCGGAAGTGGAGCGGATCGAGGAAGTCGTCGTCCAGGCGCCGGTATACGACATGGACGGGTACCTCGCCGCGGGTCGTGCGCATCCCCACCCGGTTGCCGCGGCAGACGAGGTCGTGCCCCTCGACCAACTGGACGCCCATCAGACGGGCGAGCAGGGCGTGTTCGAAGTAGGCGGCGTTGCTCGGCCCGGGGGTCAGGACGACCACCCGCGGATCCGTGGTGCCGTCGGGCGCGGCGGCCCGCAGGGCGGCGAGCAGGCGCTGCGCGTACCCGTCGACGGGCACGACGTGCTGCTCGGCGAAGAGGGAGGGGAAGACCCGGGTCATCGCGCGCCGGTTCTCGATCACGTACGAGACCCCGCTGGGCACCCGGACGTTGTCCTCCAGGACCCGGAAGTCGCCCGCCTCGTCCCGTACGAGGTCGATGCCGGCGACGTGGATGCGGACCCCGCCCGGCGGTTCGACGCCGTGGGCCGCGCGGTGGAAGTGGGGGGAGCTGAGGAGCAGCCGCCAGGGCACCACACCGTCCTCGAAGGCGCGGGCGGGCCCGTAGGCGTCGCCGAGGTAGGCCTCCAGGGCCCTGACTCTCTGACTCACCCCGCGTTGTATGAGATCCCATTCCAGGGCGTCCAGGATCCTGGGCACGAGGTCCAGCGGCCAGGGCCGCTCCTCGCCCGCGAAGGCGTAGGTCACGCCCCGGTCGGTGAACGCCCTGGCCATCTGGTCGGCCCGGAAGCGCAGTTCGCTCGGCTCGATCGGTTGCAGCGCCGCCAGCACCGGCTCATAGGCGGTCCTGACCTCACCCGGCCGCTCGAACATCTCGTCCCACGCGTCGGCCAACGCGTATGCGTCAAATATGTCCGCCATGACCTGACGTTAAGTGCGGTTGGTAACACGCTGATCTCTGCGTGATTTCCGGCAGCTCACGCGGGTGCGGGCGGGATCGTTGTGGTGCCGGGGGCGGGTGTGGCACGCCGGGCGGGGCCGCCCCCGCCCGGCCGCTCCCGCGGCTCGGGCGAAGCGGGTTCCAGCGTGCGTCCGGCGGGTACGGGACACCCCCGTCAGCTTGTTGCAACCGGACCGGTGGAGGCGTGGAGTCAGTGGGGCAAACCGGTGTTTTCTCCCTGTCGCGAAGGGAGGAGCCGTGTTGCGGAGAGGGTCGGGTCCGCGCATAGTGGCGCTGCAAAAGACGCCGGAACCGGGGGTGGGATGGGCGATGGCCGGGCACGGGGCGGAGGAGCATCCACACGGTGCCGACCGACTGTGCGACGCCGGGGACCGCGTGTACTCCCGGGCCGTGCGGCGGGGCCGCGTGCCGCGCGAGGACGCCGGGCCGGTGCCCTGTCTGCTGGAGCTGGCCCTGCTGCACCCGGATCCCGACGACATGGACTGGCTGGTGCCGACGGCACCCCAGGAGGTCATGACACGGCTGCTGCGCGGCATGTACGACGAGGTCAGCGCCAGCCAGCGGCGGGTGGGGTCGGCCGTGGCGGCCTTCGAGTGGTACGCGGGCCTCGGCCCACAACCGCAGGCGGCATCCGCCGAGGGCGGCGCGATCCGCGTCCTCGACGGTCTCTCCCGCATCCAGGCGGCGATGGACGAGGCGACGGAGGCCTGCACGACGGAGGTCCTGACCGTCCAGCCCGGCGGCATCCGCCCGGAACACGAGCTGACCGAGGGCCTGCACCGGGCGCTGGCGCTGCGCGGCCGGGGCGTTCGCATGCGCGACCTGTACACGCACGTGGCCCGGCACGGGCAGGGCCTGCTCAACTATCTGGAGCTGATGGGCGGCACGGTCCAGGCCCGCACCCTCGACGAGGTCATCGACCGCCTGATCCTCTTCGACCGCACGGTGGCCTTCATCCCGGCGAACGCGGACCGCACCCTGGCCCTCGAACTACGCCACCCCGCGCTGGTGGAGTACCTCGGCACGGTCTTCGAACGCCTCTGGCGCCTGGCGATCCCGCTCACCGCCCCCCTCCCCGACACCGGCATCGAGGGCATCTCACACCGGGAGCAGTCCATCGCGGCGCTGCTCGCGGAGGGCCACCAGGACGCGGTGATCGCGGAACGGCTGGGGATAAGCGTCCGGACCTGCCGGGCGCACATCGCGCGGCTGTCGGAGACGCTGGGCGCGGCCAGCCGCACCCAACTCGGCGTGCGCATCGCCCAGGTGGGCCTGGACGGCGGCGCCCGTCCCGCCGACGTGGGGCCGGGTCCGGGGTCGCTCAGCCTTCCTGATCAAGGATCCCGGACCGTCCGATGAGATAACCGAGCTGCGCCCTGCTCTCGCTGCCGAGGGTGGAGGCGAGTTTGGCGATGTGCTCGCGGGCGGTGCGAACGTTCAGGCCGAGGCGGTCGGCGATGACGGCGTCGGTGTGGCCCTCCACGAGGAGAGCGGCTATGGCGCGCTGGCGGGGGGTGATGCCGTTCAGGGTGGGCTGCTGGACCGCCTGGGGGTACATCGGCGTGGCCAGGTGCCAGAGGCGGTCGAAGGTGGTGGCGAAGAAGTCGACGAGCGCAGGATGGCGGACCTCCAGGGCGAGCGCGCGGTCCTTGCTGGCCGGGACGAAGGCGACGGCGTGGTCGATCACGACGAGGCGCTCGGTGACCTGGTCGAGGGTGCGTGCCTCGGCATCACCGTTCAGCCGCTCGTAGCGGGCGATCACGGCGGGCGAATGCCGCTGCGTGTGCTGGTAGAGGGTGCGGATGCGGCCGCCGCGGTCGAGCAGCGCCTGATCGCGGGCCAGGCTCTGGGCCAGACGGTCGGCGGGATTGCGACCGTCGTAGGGCTGGATGGCGAGCAGTTCCCGGGAGGCGTCCGCCATGGCCGTGGTGATGGCCTCGTTGATGCGGTCGAGCCCGCTGAGGACGCTGATGCCCGGCAGGTCCGCCGTCGCCGTGCGCCGCCCGTCGATCCGCATGAGCCGCTCGAAGGTCTCGGACAGCCGTTGCTCGCGCTGTCGTTCGTCGGCGATGCGGTCCGCGGAGGTGCGCAGCATCCGGTGCAGAGCGACGGCCGGAGCGACGGGTTCCAGCCGGTTCAGGTCTGCCACGGCGGGGTGCAGGAGCCCGAAGTCGACCAGACAGGGCGCCGCTTCCGCGTCTGCGGCGCTCACGTGTCCTTCGCGCAGGGCGGTCTCGTACAACTCCTTCGCCGCCACGCACAGGTCTGCCACGTCGTGTTGTGGGTGCGGCGCGCTCACTTCCTCCGTCGTCATAGGGTTGCGGACCGCGCTCACGGATGACCGTCTTCCCTCACGCCCGTGTGATCCTGGTCCAGGATCCCCGACTGCGCGATGAGAAAGCCGAGTTGGGCCCGGCTCCCACTGCCCAGGGCCGCCGCGAGTTTGGCGATGTGGGCGCGGCAGGTGCGGACGTTCATGCCGAGGCGCCTTGCGATCGCCTCGTCCACGTGGCCGTCGATGAGGAGCTTGGCGATGGTTCGCTGGACGCCGCTGATGCCCTCGGGTGTTGATTCGTACCGGACCTCGTCCATGAGGGGGGTCGCTCGCTGCCAGAGCTGCTCGAAGACCTTGGTGAGGTACTGCACGAGACCGGGGTGGCGCAGTTCCAGGGCGACCGTCCGGTCGTCCTGTGCCGGGATGAAGGCGACCGTGCTGTCGCAGATGATGAGCCGCTCGATGAGTTCCTCGAGCGTGCGGATCTCCACCTTGGCGCCGGCCATCTTGTCCATGTACGCGTAGGTGCTCTGGCTGTGCCGGACCGTGTGCTGGTACAGGGTGCGCATGGAGATGCCGCGCTCGATCAGCGGCTTGCTGCGCTTCAGCGCCTGGCTGAGGATGTGCTCCGGCCGGCTGCCGCCGGGCTGGACCGTCAGGACTTCGGTGCGGGCCTCGGCGATCGCCACGTCGAGCGCCGAGTGGATGCGGTCGATGCCTTCCAGCACGGTGATGGCGTGCGTGGTCGCGGGTTTCTGGGCACTGATCTCCAGGAACGGCTGGAAGGTTCCGGCGAGGTCGAGGGTGAGCCGGCGGCGGTCCTGGATCTCGCGTTCCAGGGGCTGGAGTTGCTGGGCCAGCACGACGGACGGCGGAACCGGGCGGAGCCACTGTGCGTCGTCCGGATCGGGGTGGAGCAGAGCGAACTCGAGCAGACACGGGGCAGGTTCGACCTCACGGCGAGAGACGCGTCCTGTGCCGAGGGCGGTGGCATAAATTCGCGCACCTTCCGCACATAGGTCGGCTATGCCATGTGGATGTGTCCCTTTTGTGCTCTTCGACGGCAAATCTCCACCCCCCAGGGTCCTGAACGTGCAGGAACATGATGCATCTCTTCTGTGGCATTGACGTGCCTGAATGAGCCATCGTCTTGTTTCACGGGGGAGAGGAAGCCATCAAGTGAGGACGAAGCCGACTATGAAAAAGAGAATGCTTCGCTCGGTGCTTGCCACTGCCTTCGTTGTTGCGCTGGCCAGCGGTGCGGCCGGTCCTCTCGACGTCGGCTGGGCGAGTCCCACTGGAGAGGCGAGCACGGCCGCGATGAAGGACGTCGGCTGGTCGACCGTCGCCGGTGGCAGTGGCGACGTCGGTTGGGTGATCACCGCAGGCGCCAGTGATGACGTCGGCTGGTCGACCCCGGCGGGCGCGGACGCATGACCACTCCACCCGACGACCGCTCCTTCCGCCGCGAAATGGCTACCGCCTACCGCTCGGGATGGCACTTCATCGACCTGGTCACCGCGATCCCCCACGCCGGTGACTCGTTGATGGTGACCGTCTTCGGTGAGCCGGTCGTCGTGACGCGGGACGAGGACGAGGACGTACGGGCCTATCGGTGCCTGCGGCGCCCCCGGGGTGCGCCGCAGCCCGTGCGGTGTGCCATCCGGTACGGAATGATCTTTGTGAACCTGGACCAGCGGGACCATCGACTGGTGGAGCAGGACGCTCCGCCCCAACGAACCATCTCAGCCACCCCCCGCAGTGCCTGACGCGATTCCCCCGTCGTAACAGATCGCGCAGGTACTTCCCCCCGCAGCGGGGGGGGCCGGGGCGGGNCTGGACCAGCGGGACCATCGACTGGTGGAGCAGGACGCTCCGCCCCAACGAACCATCTCAGCCACCCCCCGCAGTGCCTGACGCGATTCCCCCGTCGTAACAGATCGCGCAGGTACTTCCCCCCGCAGCGGCGTCACCGTGACCTGAACACGGTGACGCCGCTGCAGTTTGCGGACTTTTCCGGGTATCGGGCGAATCCGTGTGTGGCCGAAAATGGTCGCTCTTACGTGCGGTGCGGGTTCAGGCGGCTCTGTGCGGGTCCTGGCGGGCTTCCCGGGCCCGCCGCCCGCCCCTTTTCGGCCTCGCGCCGTCCCGGCCCCGGCCTCAGCTCGTCCTCGGTCCCGTCCTCAGCTCCGGCCTCGTCCTCAGCCCCGGCTCCGGCCTCAGCCCCGGCCCAAGCCCACGCCCCGGCCCCGGCCTCAGCCCCGTCCCATCGCCCGCGTCAGCCGGATCTCGATCGCCACCCGCGTCGGGTTCGGGCGCGGTGGGTGCCCGTAGCGCTCCTCGTAGCGGCGTTCCGCCTCCGTGACCTGTTCCGCCTCCGTGCGGACGAACGCCCGGCCCTCCAGGGTGGCCCAGCGGCGGCCGGCGACCTGGCAGACCGCGACCGGGGCGCCCGCCGGGCCCGCCGCCAGGATGTTGCGCACCTTCGTGCTGCCCCGGTCCGAGATCACCCGGGCAAGTCGGCTCTCGGGGTCGTATGTCACTCCGACCGGTACCACGTGCGGGCTGCCGTCGGGGCGGGGTGTCGTCAGGGTGCACAGGTGCCGTTCGCGCCAGAAGCTGAGGTACGACGCGTCCGGGGCACCCGGGTCCTGAGGATGTGCGGCCATGGCCCCGAACCTAGCCGCCCGGAGTCGCCCCGTGGTCACCTTGAGTGGAATAGACTCAAGTTTGTGTACGTTGATTGAGTCAGTGTGACGGGACGGCTGACGCAGGAACGCCCAGGAGGAGGAGACAGCGAACGTGGACGCCGAGCTGACCAACCGGAGCCGGGACGCCATCAACGCGGCCGGCAACCGGGCCGTGACCGAGGGGCACCCGGACCTCACCCCGGCCCACCTGCTCCTGGCGTTGCTCCAGGGGCAGGACAACGAGAACATTGTCGATCTGCTGGCCGCCGTCGACGCCGACCAGGCCGCCGTGCGGGTCGGCGCCGAGAAGGCGATCGGCGCGCTGCCCAGCGTGACCGGGTCCACCGTCGCGCCCCCGCAGCCCAACCGCGAGCTGCTCGCCGTGATCGCGGACGCCCAGGAGCGGGCCAAGGAGTTCGGGGACGAGTACCTCTCCACCGAGCACCTGCTGATCGGCATCGCCGCCAAGGGCGGCCCGGCCGGGGACGTACTCTCCGGGCAGGGGGCCACGGCGAAGAAGCTGTCGGAGGCCTTCCAGAAGGCAAGGGGAGGACGCCGCGTGACCACCGCCGATCCGGAGGGCCAGTACAAGGCCCTGGAGAAGTTCGGGACCGACTTCACCGCCGCCGCGCGGGAGGGCAAGCTCGACCCGGTCATCGGGCGGGACCAGGAGATCCGCCGGGTGGTGCAGGTGCTGTCCCGGCGGACCAAGAACAATCCCGTGCTGATCGGCGAGCCCGGTGTCGGCAAGACGGCCGTGGTCGAAGGGCTCGCCCAGCGGATCATCAAGGGCGACGTGCCCGAGTCCCTCAAGAACAAGCGGCTCGTCGCGCTCGACATCAGCGCCATGGTCGCCGGTGCGAAGTACCGCGGTGAGTTCGAGGAGCGGCTGAAGACCGTCCTCGCGGAGATCAAGGACTCCGACGGGCAGATCATCACCTTCATCGACGAGCTGCACACCGTTGTGGGCGCCGGAGCCGGCGGGGACTCCTCCATGGACGCCGGCAACATGCTCAAGCCCATGCTCGCGCGTGGTGAGCTGCGCATGGTCGGCGCCACGACCCTGGACGAGTACCGCGAGCGGATCGAGAAGGACCCGGCGCTGGAACGCCGCTTCCAGCAGGTGCTGGTCGCCGAGCCGAGCGTCGAGGACACCATCGCGATCCTGCGCGGCCTCAAGGGCCGCTACGAAGCCCACCACAAGGTGGTGATCGCGGACAGCGCGCTGGTCGCTGCCGCGACCCTCTCCGACCGGTACATCACCTCCCGCTTCCTCCCCGACAAGGCCATCGACCTGGTCGACGAGGCGGCCTCCCGCCTCCGCATGGAGATCGACTCCTCGCCCCTGGAGATCGACGAACTCCAGCGCGGTGTCGACCGGCTGAAGATGGAGGAGCTCGCGCTGGTCAAGGAGACCGACCCGGCCTCGCGCGAGCGCCTGGAGCGGCTGCGCCGCGATCTCGCCGACAAGGAGGAGGAGCTGCGTGGCCTGACCGCCCGCTGGGAGAAGGAGAAGCAGTCCCTCAACCGCGTCGGTGAGCTGAAGGAAAAGCTCGACGAACTGCGCGGACAGGCCGAACGCGCCCAGCGCGACGGCGACTTCGACACCGCCTCCAAGCTGCTGTACGGCGAGATCCCCACCCTGGAACGGGACCTGGCGGCCGCCTCGCAGGCCGAGGAGGAGGCATCCAAGGACACCATGGTCAAGGAGGAGGTCGGCGCCGACGACATCGCCGACACCGTCGCCGCCTGGACCGGCATCCCCGCCGGGCGCCTGATGGAGGGCGAGACCCAGAAACTCCTGCGCATGGAGGAGGAGCTGGGCCGCCGCCTCATCGGCCAGACGGAGGCCGTGCAGGCCGTGTCGGACGCGGTACGGCGCACCCGCGCCGGCATCGCGGACCCCGACCGTCCCACGGGCTCCTTCCTCTTCCTCGGCCCCACCGGCGTCGGCAAGACCGAACTCGCCAAGGCCCTCGCCGACTTCCTCTTCGACGACGAGCGGGCCATGGTCCGCATCGACATGAGCGAGTACGGCGAGAAGCACACCGTCGCGCGGCTCGTCGGCGCGCCTCCCGGCTACATCGGCTACGAGGAGGGCGGCCAGCTCACCGAGGCGGTGCGGCGGCGGCCGTACAGCGTCGTCCTGCTCGACGAGGTCGAGAAGGCCCACCCGGAGGTCTTCGACATCCTCCTCCAGGTGCTGGACGACGGCCGCCTGACGGACGGCCAGGGCCGGACGGTGGACTTCCGCAACGCGATCCTGGTCCTCACCTCGAACCTGGGCAGCCACTTCCTCGTCGACCCGATCACGAGCGAGGCGGAGAAGAAGGAGCAGGTGCTGGAGGTGGTCCGGACCTCCTTCAAGCCGGAGTTCCTGAACCGGCTCGACGACCTGGTCGTCTTCTCGGCCCTGTCGAAGGACGAGCTGAGCCGGATCGCCCGCCTCCAGATCGACCGCCTGGCCCAGCGGCTGGCCGAACGCCGCCTCACCCTGGAGGTCAGCGACGACGCCCTGGTCTGGCTCGCGACCGAGGGCATGGACCCGGCCTACGGCGCCCGCCCGCTGCGCCGCCTCGTCCAGACCGCCATCGGCGACCGGCTCGCCAAGGAGATCCTCTCCGGCGAGATCAAGGACGGCGACACGGTCCGGGTGGACGTGTTCGGGGACGGCCTGATCGTGGGGCCGTCGACCGGCAAGACGCTCTGACAAGACACTCTGAGCGGACCACGACACGGGCGGGGATGCCGGTCTTCCCGGCCCCCGCCCGGGTCACGGTCACGGTCACAGCGTGAACGCCACGAACCGCACCCGGGACCAGTTGGGCCCGTCGTGAGTGATGTCGACCTGTACGGCGCCGTGGTCGCCAAACTCCCCGGGGCCCAGGTTCAGGCAGAGGTCGGCCGTGGCCTCGCCGCACTGCGACGTCCGCGGCTCGGGCCCGCCTCGGTACGTGGCCGCCAGCCAGTCCCGCACCTGGTCGCGGGGCATACGGAAGCGGGCGTCGTAGCGGGTGTCGATGCCGGACTGCACCTCGCAGGCGGCGTCGTCCGCGCCGGAGGGCAGCTTCGCCCCGCCGAAGGCCAGCGCCTCGGCGCAGGGTGCCTTCTTGACCACCGTCCGCCCGGTGTCGTCCGTAAACAGCCACAGGGCGAGCAGCACGAGCGCTCCCGCCACCAGCAGGGCCGGTAACGCCACGATCGCCGCGAACACGCCCCAGCGGGTCCTGCCGGGCGTCCTCGGCTGCGTCACGGGTACGTCGCCGCTCCGCGTCATGAGTTCCCCTCCGTCGGGTACCTGTCGGTACCTGCTTCCTGCTTCCTGCTTTCTGCCTCCTGCTTCGATTCTGCTGACCGGATCATGTCAGCCCAGGGCTGACACACTCGCCTGGGCTTGCCACCCCCCTCCCCGCATGGGGGAGGATGGCAGGATCCGTACGAAGGGAAAATCACGGTGACCATCGACCCGTCCTCGATTCCGAACTTCGGGGGCCAGCCCGAGCCGCAGCCGTCAGGTCCGGCGGGCCCCGTCGTCCCGGATCAGGACCTCGTGAAGCAGCTCCTCGACCAGATGGAGCTGAAGTATGTCGTCGACGACGAGGGTGACCTCGCGGCGCCGTGGGAGCAGTTCCGCACGTACTTCATGTTCCGTGGTGAGGGAGACCAGCAGGTCTTCTCGGTACGGACGTTCTACGACCGCCCCCACAAGATCGACGAGAAGCCTCTGCTGCTGGAGTCCATCGACGACTGGAACCGGCGCACCCTGTGGCCCAAGGTTTACACGCACACGCATGACGACGGCACCGTCCGTCTGATCGGCGAGGCGCAGATGCTGATCGGCACCGGCGTCAGCCTGGAGCACTTCGTGTCCTCGACGGTCAGCTGGGTGCGGGCCGCCATCGAGTTCGACAAGTGGCTCGTCGAGCAGCTCGGCCTCGAGCAGGAGGTCAACGACGCGGAGAAGCCCGAAGAGGACGAGTAGGTCCTCCCGGGCCCGTAACAGCCCGTAACGGCCTGTAACGCCGTAGCGGCGACAGAGAGCCCGACCAGGGCGCCGACCCCCACGGTCGCGTGCCAGGGCCGGGCTCTCGCCGTTCGCGGGGTAACTGAGCCGGAGGGCGCGGCCCGTCATACCGAGGTCGACGAGAACCAGGAGGGTCGCACGACCCGCACCGGTCTTCACGTAAATCCATACGACGCAGCGGTGCGCGGCGGCTACGCCGCCAACCGCCGGATCCCAGTCGAGGCGACGGCCGACGGAGTGCAGGCGATGCCGTGACCTCAACCTGAACACCCCACGCTTCGAGCGTCCTGGCCGTCTGTACCAGGGTGACCCGCGAGAACGGGAACAGGGCGTGGCGTCGGCGGTGAGGTCGGCGCCGTCCTTCAGCGGGATCGCGAAGACGACCTTCCACGGCCGGAAGCCGTCCGGCAGACCGTGCCCCTTGCGGGCCTCGGCCACCTTCTCGGCGAACCGCTTCCTCCCCTCCGGGGAGTTCCGCAGTGTCTGTACGGCGACGAGCGCCTGGTTGAAGAGGTGACTCAGCGCGTCTGAGCCCTTGGCCCGCTTCACCATGACCAGGACGTCATCCGGGCTCAGCAGATCGCAGATCTCCACGCCATTCCGGCGGTGCAGCGCTCTCTGGACGTTGTCGCGGTCGAAGCAGCCATACCCGGGCCGCTGGTCAGGCAAGCTCGTCGACCACATCGACGACACGCTGTGGCCCGGCCTCGTGGAGGCGGTGGAAGCCGGTGACCGGGAGCGCGCGGTTCGGACCCTGGCGGAAGCGTGCGCGGTGGCACGGGAGACCGAAGCCGCCTACAAGCTGTACGAGGTCAACCTTCCAGTGCAGTACGAGTCGTCGCCGATGTCCCTGGGAGCCACGAACGACTACCTGAGCGACTTGGAAACATGGTGGGGACTGCCCAAGGCCGAGTGACCGGCGACGGGTGCCGAGCCGCACAAGTCACGTGGCTTCTGCCCTCCACGGCCAAGAGTGGGGCGCCCGTCCACAGCCTGTGGGCGGGCGCCCTCTTTCCGTGCGGTCCGTCTCAGCCCGCCAGTGCCTTGAGCCGGGCCGCCGCCTCCTCCAGCACCCCCGTCTTCTTGCAGAACGCGAACCGTACGAAGGGCGCGCCCGCCTCCCGGTGGTCGTAGAAGACGGCGTTCGGGATGGCTACGACGCCCGCCCGTTCGGGCAGCGCGCGGCAGAAGGCGAAGCCGTCCTTCTCGCCGAGGGGGCGGATGTCGGTGGTGATGAAGTAGGTGCCCGCGGGCCGGAAGACCTCGAAGCCCGCCTCCGTGAGGCCGCTCGCCAGCAGGTCCCGCTTGGCGAGCATGTCGTCGCGGAAGGCGGTGAAGTAGCTGTCGGGCAGCGCGAGCGCCTCGGCGACGGCGTGCTGGAAGGGCCCCGACGCGACGTACGTCAGGTACTGCTTCGCCGAGCGCACTGCGCTGACCAGCCCGGGGGCGGCCGTCACCCAGCCCACCTTCCAGCCGGTGAACGAGAACGTCTTGCCGGCCGAGCCGATCGACACCGTCCGCTCGCGCATCCCCGGGAAGGTCGCCAGCGGCACGTGCTCGGCCTCGTCGAAGACCAGGTGCTCGTACACCTCGTCCGTCACCACGAGCAGATCGCGCTCGACGGCCAGCTCGGCGATCGCGGTGAGCTCTTCACGGGTGAGGACCGTGCCGGTCGGGTTGTGCGGGGTGTTGACCAGCAGCAGCCGGGTGCGGTCGGTGACGGCGGCGCGCAACTCGTCGAGGTCGAGGCGGAAGGTGGCGCCCTCCTCGGTGACGTGCGGGCGCAGCGTCACCGGCACGCGCGTGCCGCCCGCCATCGCGATGCAGGCCGCGTACGAGTCGTAGTACGGCTCCAGGGCGACGACCTCGTCACCGGGCTCGACCAGTGCGAGCAGTGCGGCGGCGATGGCCTCGGTGGCGCCGGCCGTGACCAGCACCTCCGTGTCGGGGTCGTACGACAGGCCGTACCGGCGTTCCTGGTGCGCGGCGATCGCCGTACGCAGCTCCGGGACGCCTGGGCCCGGCGGGTACTGGTTGCCGCGGCCGTCGCGCAGCGCCCGTACGGCCGCCTCCCTGACCTCCTCGGGCCCGTCCGTGTCGGGGAAGCCCTGGCCCAGGTTGATCGACCCGGTCTTCAAGGCCAGGGCGGACATCTCGGCGAAGATGGTCGTCCCGAACTCGGCGAGCCGGCGGTTGAGGAGGGGGCGTGCGCTGGAGGTCATGCCGGTCATCCTGCGCCCAAGCTCTGGAGTTCCTCAACTCTGCTTTGGCGGGAGTGGCGGAGGGGCATCTCCACGGCACGCACCAAGCGAGGCGCCCACGGGGGGCCGCTTCGGGGGAATCGGAAGGAGGGTGGCGCCATGGTCATCGGCATCATCCTGGCGATCGTCTGCTTCGTTGTTGTAGGGGTTTTCATCGCCGTCGGCAGCCGTCGCCGACGTGGCGCGGCACGTCCGGTGGGCCGCGGTGGGGGTTACCGGTCGTCGAGCGGCGGCAGCCACAACAGCGGCAGCGGCAGCGACGCGAGCTGGTGGGTCGCCGGCGGCGTCGCCACCGGTGACGGCGGTTCGGGATCGTCCGACAGCGGCCCGAGGCATGACGGCGGCTCGTCCGGCGGGCACTCCGGCCACTCCTGCGGCAGTGGGTCGTCGTCCTGCGGTGGCGGATCGTCGTCGTCCTGCGGTGGCGGGTCGTCCTGCGGGGGCGGCGGTGGTGGTGGATGCGGGGGAGGCAGCTGACACGGGGCAGCTGAGCTCCCGGAAGGGGGAACCGCATCCGCATCGGGGGGGCGCGGGGGGGGGGGGGGGGGGGGGGGGGGGGGGGGGGGCNGTGGCGGGTCGTCCTGCGGGGGCGGCGGTGGTGGTGGATGCGGGGGAGGCAGCTGACACGGGGCAGCTGAGCTCCCGGAAGGGGGAACCGCATCCGCATCGGGGGGGCGCGGGGGCGTGGAGTCCGTATCTGGATCGGACTCCACGCCCCCGTTGCCGTGTCCGGCTCCCGGCCGATACCACAGCGCCCCGGCGCACGCCCAGACCGCCCCGGCACACGCCGTGGTTGAACAGTTGAGCTGTGGAGCCCTCGGAGGGATGGAAACCCCACGAAGTTGGGTAAAAACCCTGTGGCGGCGCCACAGTTCATGATTCCCTCTAAATCACCAAACCGGCCCCTCGGACATCCCGCGGACACCCGACCCGACACTCCGACTGGGCCGACCGGGCCGAATCCCCGGTGCCGACCGGGGTGCGCCGGACCCACACCTCCCTTTTTTTGCGTGCTAGCGGAGCCGACCCATGCTCACGACCCTGAAGACCTCCTACACCGACACGCGCGCGGCCGACCTCGCCTGGGCCCTGGGGCGCGAGCCCCTCCCCGCACTGGCCACCCTCGACCTCGAACTGACGGGCGCAAAGCTTCAGTTGAGACTCCTCGGCGCATCGCATCAGGTGCTCCTGGAGGAGGCGCGGGGCAGTTGTTCGGAGACGGTGGCGTGCATCTCGGGCAGCAGCACACCGCTCCCGCTGGGCGTGGCCAAGCGGGTGGGCGACTGGGAGTACGAGTTCGCGGCCCGGGTCGAGGTCCTCTCGCCCGGCTCCTTCGCGGGCCGCGCGCAGGAGTTGCTGGCCCTGGTCGCCGACCATCCGCACGGTCTCGCGGGCGTCTTCCCCGGCAACCCGCACGCCTTCACGGCGCTGCTGGCCCAGCGCCACGAGGGGCACGTGCACTGGCGGACCTGGCACGCGTACCCGCAGGACGGGCAGTTGGTGGCGACCAGGACGCGGGTGGGGATGAGAGCGCCGACGGCCCGCTCCGGGCCGCGGCCGGTGCATCTCGCCTTGTCCGGCGTCCGAGGAGCCCGGCAGGAGGCCGACAGGGTCCCGGCGGGATCTCGGCAGGATCCCGGCAGGATCCAAACCCCCGGATGCTCAACTGACCAAGAGTTCCACACGTGTGGGTGACGAAGCGTGCCGTTGCCGTGACGTAACGTCGCAACGTGATCGAACCGCACGCGCCCGCCCCACCCGGCACCACGCCACCCTGGGCGGGCCCCGCGCGGCTGCCCGTCCGCCCCGGCACGGGCCGGTTCCTGGTCCTCGCCTGCGTCTTCGTCTGCGCATCCTGCGGACTCGTGTACGAGCTCGAACTCGTCGCCCTGGCCACCTATCTGATCGGCGACTCGGTCACCCAGGCCTCCGTCGTCCTGTCCGTCATGGTCTTCGCGATGGGCCTCGGCTCCCTCGCCGCCAAACGGCTGTGCTGGCGGGCGGCGGCCGCCTTCGGAGCGCTGGAGGCGGCCCTCGCCCTCGTCGGCGGATGCAGCGCGATGGCCCTGTACGCCGTCTTCGCCTGGACCGGCGACTGGGGCGGCCTGTGGGCGAGCGGCCCCCGCTGCCTCCTGGTCGCCTTCTCCCTGGCCATCGGCCTGCTGATCGGCGCCGAGGTGCCGTTGCTGATGGAGCTGATCCAGCGCATCCGGCGCCAGGACGCGGGCGGGGCGGTGGCCGACCTGTTCGCGGCGGACTATGTCGGCGCACTCGTCGGCGGACTGGCGTTCCCCTTCCTCCTGCTCCCTCTCTTCGGCCAGCTGACCGGCGCACTGCTCACCGGCACGGTCAACCTCATCGCCGGCGGGGCGCTCGTCCTCGGCCTGTTCCGCCGCGACCTGAGCCGCCGCGCCCGCTGGCTCCTGCTGCTCGGCAACCTCGCCGTGTTCGCCGTCCTCGCCACAGCCGCCGTACTCGTCGACGACTTCGAACGGGCCGCGCGGCACGCCGTGTACGGCTCGGACGTGCGGGTCGCGCTGCAGAGCGACGTCCAGGAGATCGTCCTGACCGGCGGCACCGACGGCAGCCCTCTCGCCCTCTTCCTCGACGGCCGCCTGCGGGTCAGCGGCCGCGACGAGCACCGCTACCACGAGGCCCTGGTCCACCCCGCGATGAGCGGCCCGCACGCGCGCGTGCTCATCCTCGGCGGCGGCGACGGACTCGCCGCGCGCGAGGTACTGCGTCACGACGGCGTCCGCCGGGTCGACGTCGTCGAACTCGACGAGGCGGTCGTCCGGCTCGCCCGCCGCGACCCCGCCCTCGCGAAGCTCAACGGTCATGTCTACGGCGACCGGCGCGTCCACGTGGCGACCGCGGACGCCTTCCACTGGCTGCGTGGGGCGCCGCCGACGACGTACGACGTGGTGATCGCGGATCTGCCCGACCCGGGCATCACCGCGAGCACCAAGCTGTACGCGCAGGAGTTCTACGGTCTGGCCCAGCGGGCCCTGAAGGACGACGGCCGCCTCGTCGTCCACGCCGGCCCGGTCGCCTCGCGCCCGCACGTCTTCTGGACGGTGGAGACGACCGTGCGCGCGGCCGGCCTCCGCACGAGCCCCTACCGCGTGGGCGGCCGCGACTCCGGCTTCGCCGCGGGACCCGACCGCTCGGCAGGCGCGTCGAGAGCCCCGCACGACTGGGGGTTCGTGCTCGCGGCACCGGGGGAGCGGCCGGGCCTGCGGCTGGACCCGGACGGGCCGCGCCCCCGGACGATGACGCAGGCGTCGCTGAGGGCGGACGGCAGGGCGGCGGCGGGGACGCGGATCTCGGGGCTGCCGGTTTCGACGCTGGTGCATCCGCGGTACTGAGGCGGTACTGAGCAGGTACGGACGCGGTGGTGGCGCGTGGTGATGGGCTGGTCGGGCGGTCGTCATGGGGGCGGTGGCGCGGTCGTGGCGCGGTCCTGGCGCGGCTCTGAAGAGGGGCTTCCTCGACGCGCGGTCACTTTCGACCAACGGGGGTGCACGACGGCGCTCACTGGGTAGTCTCGGCTGCTATGGAGCATGAGGTGTTCGTTCCGGTTCCGGTCGATCGGCTCAGGGAGGCGCTGGCCGACCCCGCGCGGGTCGCCCGGGCGGTCCCCGGGCTCCAGCAGGACGCCGGTGCCGAGCCCGTCGCGGGGCGGCTGAAGGTGCGCGTCGGCAGTCACTCCGTCACCTACCGCGGCTCCGCACGCGTCTCCGCGCGGCCGGACGGTTCGTACGCCGTCGAGGGCGACGCCGTCGAGGCCCGCGGCGCCGGCGCGGTCAAGCTCGCACTCACCCTCCGCCTCCGGGACACGGACGGCGGCTCCACGGTGACCTTCGACGGCACGGCGTCGGCGGACGGCCGCGTCACGGAACTCCCGCCGGACGCGGTGGCCTCGGCGGCCGCCCGGCTGCTCGGCCGGTTCGCGGAGAACCTGGGGGCCGCGGCGGAGGAGCCGACGGCGGAGGAGCTGACGACGGTGGACGCCACGGATGCCGTTGACGCGCCGGGTGCGCCGGGCGCGCCGGGTGCGCAGGAGGCACCGGACGCCGAAGCGCCGGACGCCCCTGACGCCGCGGAAGCGCCGGACGTCCCGGCGGCTTCCGAAGCTTCGTCCGAGCCGTCCGAGCCGTCCGAGCCGTCCGAGCCCCCCTCCGACTTCGAGACCGAGGTCCCCCCGCCCGCCCTGTCCGGCGCCTCCGAGGACTTCACGGAGCCCGTCCAGCCGCCAGCCGAGGCGGCGCACGCGCGGCGGACGATGATCGGGCGCAGCGCGGAGGAGGTGGACCACGCCCCGCCGCGCGGCCGGTACGCCCCTGTCCCCGCCCCGCAGAGCTTCGCCCCCCACCAGACGCTGCGCTGGGCGGCGCCGGTCGCGGCGTTGGCGCTGGCCTCGGCGATCGTGGTGAGCAGGGCGTTGCGCAGACGTCAGTGAGGCGGCGTTCCTACCGCCCTCGGTGTCCAGAGTCCTCCGGGACTCCCGGTCCGGCCCGACTGCCCTCTTGATCAGCCCAGTAGGGTCGTCACGTGAGTAACGAAGACATCACGCTGACCGCGGGTGACGCGGAAGTGACCGTGCAGCCGGGCAACGGCGGCCGGGTGGGAGGACTCCGCGTCGGCGGGGTCGAACTCCTGCGCCAGGGCGACCGTTTCGGCTGCTTCCCGATGGTTCCCTGGTGCGGCCGGATCAGGGACGGCCGGTTCCGGGACGGCGCGACCGTCCGCCAGATGCCGCTCAACTCCCCGCCGCACGCCATCCACGGCACCGTGCGCGACGGCGCCTGGCGCACCGCCCGCACCACCGCCGACGAGGCGGTCATCACGTACGACCTCGTCGACCCCTGGCCCTACCCGGGCCGTGTCACCCAGGTCGTCGCCCTCACCGAGGACGCCCTGACGCTGACCATGTCCGTGGAGACGTACGAGTCCTCCTTCCCGGCCCAGATCGGCTGGCACCCGTGGTTCAACCGGAACCTGGGGCAGGAGGACGTGCGGCTCGGCTTCGAGGCCGCCTGGCAGGAGGAGCGCGGCGAGGACCACCTGCCCACCGGCAACCGCCTCGACCCGAAGCCCGGCCCCTGGGACGACTGCTTCGGCATGCCCGGCGGCGTGGACGTCACGCTCACCTGGCCGGGGCAGCTGGAGCTGAAGGTCACCAGCCCCGAGCAGTGGGTCGTCGTCTACGACGAGCAGGAGGCGGCCGTGTGCGTGGAGCCGCAGACCGGGCCGCCCAACGGGCTGAACACGCTGCCGCGCCTGGTCACGCCGCTGGAGCCGCTGGAGGCCTCGACCAGCTGGGCGTGGCGCCGCCTCTAAGCTGGCTGGCATGACGGACGTACGCGGAACGCTGCTGCAGCAGATCAAGGACAAGGCCGTGGTGCACGGCAAGGTGACCCTGTCGTCGGGTCTGGAGGCCGACTACTACGTCGACCTGCGGCGCATCACCCTCGACGGCGAGGCCGCCCCGCTCGTGGGTCAGGTGCTGCTGGACCTGACCGAAGACCTCGACTTCGACGCGGTGGGCGGGCTGACCATGGGCGCCGACCCGGTGGCCGCGTCGATGCTGCACGCGGCGGCCGCCCGCGGCAGGAAGCTGGACGCCTTCGTCGTACGGAAGGCAGCGAAGGCGCACGGGTTGCAGCGGCGCGTGGAGGGTCCGGAGATCGCGGGCCGTCGGGTGCTGGTCGTCGAGGACACGTCCACCACCGGCGGCTCTCCGCTGGCCGCCGTGGAGGCCGTGCGCGAGGCCGGCGCGGAGGTCGTCGCCGTCGCGACGATCGTCGACCGGGCGACCGGTGCGGCCGAGAAGATCGAGCAGGGCGCGGGTGTCCCGTACCGGTTCGCGTACTCGAAGGACGAGCTCGGTCTGGACTGATCCGGCGGTTGTCCGGCCATAGTCCGGCCATAGTCCGGCCATAGTCCGGCCATAGTCCGGCCGTTGGCCGGCCATAGTCCGGTCGGTTATCCACAGGCTGGACACGGGGGAGGGACCATCCGGCCAAGTCTGGAAAGATGGGGCCGACGATGACGTCACCCCCAAGGTCTAGGTCAGGGCCGTAGTACGCAGAACGCCAACCCGCACATACCAAGGAGCGGACAGATGCCCATCGCAACCCCCGAGGTCTACAACGAGATGCTCGACCGGGCGAAGGCAGGCAGGTTCGCCTACCCGGCCATCAACGTGACCTCCTCCCAGACCCTGCACGCGGCCCTGCGCGGCTTCGCGGAGGCGGAGAGCGACGGCATCATCCAGATCTCGACCGGTGGCGCCGAGTTCCTGGGCGGGCAGCACAGCAAGGACATGGTGACCGGCGCGGTCGCCCTGGCCGAGTTCGCGCACATCGTCGCCAAGAAGTACGACATCACGGTCGCCCTGCACACGGACCACTGCCCGAAGGACAAGCTGGACGGGTACGTACGTCCGCTGCTGGCCGTCTCCGAGGAGCGCGTCGCGCGCGGCGAGAACCCGCTGTTCCAGTCCCACATGTGGGACGGCTCGGCGGAGACCCTGGCCGACAACCTCTCCATCGCCCAGGAGCTCCTGGAGCGCGCCCGCGCCGCCAAGATCATCCTCGAGGTGGAGATCACCCCGACCGGTGGCGAGGAGGACGGCGTCTCGCACGAGATCAACGACTCCCTGTACACGACGGTCGACGACGCGGTGCGTACGGTCGAGGCTCTCGGCCTCGGCGAGAAGGGCCGCTACCTGCTGGCCGCGTCCTTCGGCAACGTCCACGGCGTGTACAAGCCGGGCAACGTGGTTCTCCGTCCCGACCTGCTGAAGGACCTCAACGAGGGCATCGCCGCCAAGTACGGCAAGCCGGCCGGCTCCCAGCCGTTCGACTTCGTCTTCCACGGCGGCTCCGGCTCCTCCGCGGAGGAGATCGCGACCGCGCTGGAGAACGGCGTCGTCAAGATGAACATCGACACCGACACGCAGTACGCGTTCACACGCCCGGTCGTCGACCACGTCTTCCGCAACTACGACGGCGTCCTGAAGGTCGACGGCGAGGTCGGCTCCAAGAAGACCTACGACCCGCGCACCTGGGGCAAGCTGGCCGAGGCCGGCATGGCCGCGCGCGTCGTCGAGGCCTGCGGGAACCTGCGCTCCAGCGGCACGAAGATCAAGTAGCGGCAGCGCTCAAGCGATTGCGGCGAGCCCGGTGCCACAGCACCGGGCTCGCTGTATACCTGGGGCATGCCCGATGTCCGGCTGGCCTCGCCGCAAGGCAAGTGGATCCTGTTCACCACCGTCCTCGGCTCCAGCATGGCGCTGCTGGACTCGACCGTCGTCAACGTCGCCCTGCCCCGCATCGGCCGCGACCTCGACGCGGACCTCGCCGCCCTGCAGTGGACGGTCAACGCGTACATGCTGACGCTGGCCGGGCTGATCCTGCTCGGCGGGTCCCTCGGGGACCGGTTCGGCCGCCGGAAGATCTTCGTGATCGGCGTGCTCTGGTTCGCCGCCGCCTCCCTGCTGTGCGGGCTCGCCCCGAACGCCGGTTTCCTCATCGCCGCCAGGGCGCTGCAGGGGGTCGGGGGCGCGCTGCTCACGCCGGGTTCCCTCGCCCTCATCCAGGCCTCCTTCCATCCCGACGACCGGGGCAGGGCCGTCGGTCTGTGGTCCGGGTTCGGCGGGGTCGGGGCGGCGGTCGGGCCGTTCGTGGGCGGCTGGCTGGTGGACGGGCCCGGCTGGCGGTGGGTGTTCCTGCTCAACGTGCCGCTCGCGTTGCTGTGCGCGCCGATCGCCATACGGCACGTTCCCGAGTCCGGGGACGGTCGTACGCACACCCGCTTCGACGTGCTGGGGGCGGTGCTCGGCGCGCTGGCCCTCGCTCTCGTGACATACGCGCTGATCGAGGCGCGGGAAGGCTCCCTGCTCGTCGTGCTCACGGCCCTCGCCGGGGTGGGCACCGCCGTGTTCTTCGTCCTCGTCGAGCGGCGCAGGGCCGATCCGATGATGCCGACGGACATCTTCGCGTCCCGCCAGTTCACCGCGGTCAACCTGGTCACCCTGTGCGTGTACGCGGCCTTCGGCGGCTTCTTCTTCCTCGCCGCGCTCCAGCTCCAGGTGGTCGTCGGCTACTCGGCCCTCGGCGCCGGTACGGCACTGCTGCCCACGACCGCCCTGATGCTGCTGTTCTCCGCCCGCTCGGGCGCCCTGGCCGCCCGCATCGGGCCGCGTGTCCCGCTCACCGTCGGACCGCTGCTGTGCGCCGCCGGGATGCTGCTGATGCTGCGGGTCGGGCCGGGGGCGTCGTACGTCGCGGACGTGCTGCCGGCGCTGCTGGTCCTCGGCCTGGGGATGGTGACCCTGGTCGCGCCGCTGACGGCGACCGTCCTCGGGTCCGTGGACACCGCGCGGGCCGGGCTGGCCAGCGGGATCAACAACGCGGCGGCCCGGGTGGCGGGCCTGATCGCCGTGGCGGCGCTGCCGCTGATCGCCGGGATGGGCGAGGAGGCCTACCGGTCGCCGGTGGCCTTCGACGCCGCGTTCGGACGGGCGATGACGGTGTGTGCGGGCGTGCTGGTGGTGGGGGCGGCGGTGGCCTTCACGACCGTGCGGAACCTTCCGCCGGACTGCCGCAAGCCGGAGTGCATCACGCACGGGTCCGTGACGGCGCCGCCGCTGGAGGGGCAGCGGGCGCGGAAGCGGCTGGCGTAGCGGCACGAGGCTGTCGTGCGGTGCCGTGCCGTGCCGTGCTGGCGCGGAAACGGCTGGCGTAGCTGCACGATCGCGCGCTGTCGTGTGTCGCTCTGCGGCGCGTCGCTCCGTCGGAGGTCGCTCCGTCGCGCGTCGCGCCGTCATGGGGCGCTCCGTCGCGCGTCGGATGGAGGAGACTTGGCCCATGTCCATTCACGAAAACCTTCTCGGGGGACCGCCCCCGACCCACCTCCCCGACGACCCGGAGCCGCGGGAGCTGCTCGCGAACGGCACCGCGCCGGCGGACGTCGCCGCGAAGTACCCGACCTCCTCGCTGGCCTGGGCCCAGCTGGCCGACGAGGCCTTCGAGCGGGGCAGCGTCGTGGAGTCGTATGCCTATGCCCGTACGGGCTACCACCGCGGCCTGGACTCGCTGCGCCGCAACGGCTGGAAGGGCCACGGCCCGGTCCCCTGGGAGCACGAGCCGAACCGCGGCTTCCTGCGCGCCCTGCACGGCCTCGCCCGCGCCGCGCAGGCGATCGGCGAGCAGGAGGAGTACGAGCGCTGCTCACAGTTCCTGAAGGACTCCTCGCCGACGGCGGCCCAGACCCTGGGCTAGACGTCGTACTTCCGCCGGGCCCGTCTGATGTGATCAGGCGGGCCTTGCCATTTCGGAGGACCATCGAAGAGGATGCCCGGCGGGGACCGGGGCCCCCGTGTCGGTAACGGCAGGGGCGGACCGCTACCCGGAGTACACAACAGGAGACAGCGATGTCCCACGAGGCTCACGAATCCCCGGAGCCCGAGACTCCGCATCTCGACTTCGCAGGCACGACGCCGTACGAGGACTACGTCAAGGCGGACGTGCTCACCCACCTCCAGCACACCCTCTCCGACGATCCCGGAGAGATGGTCTTCCTGGTCACGACCCAGGTGATGGAGCTGTGGTTCACCGTCATCGTCCACGAGTGGGAGACCGCGGCACACGCCCTGCGCTCCGACGACGTGCCCACGGCCGTGGCGGCGCTGAAGCGTTCCGTACGGGAACTGGAGGCGCTGAACGCCTCCTGGAAGCCGCTCGGCCAGCTCACGCCGGCTCAGTTCAACTCGTACCGCAGTGCCCTCGGTGAGGGCTCCGGCTTCCAGTCGGCGATGTACCGCCGGATGGAGTTCCTGCTCGGCGACAAGTCCGCGTCCATGCTGGTCCCGCACCGGGGCGCACCCCGCGTCCACGGGGAGCTGGAGAAGGCGCTGCACGAGCCGAGCCTGTACGACGAGGTGCTGCGGCTGCTCGCGCGGCGCGGACACGCGATCCCGGCCTCCGTCCTCGACCGTGACGTGTCCCGCCGCTACGAGCCGTCGCCGGAGGTGGAGGCGGCGTGGACCGCCCTCTACTCAGGTGAGGAGAGCGACGAACTCGCCCGCCTCGGCGAGGCGCTGACCGACGTGGCCGAGCTGGTCTGGCGCTGGCGCAACGACCACCTCGTCGCCACCCGGCGCGCGATGGGCTCCAAGACCGGCACCGGCGGCTCGGCCGGCGTCGCCTGGCTGGAGAAGCGCGCGCAGAAGAACGTGTTCCCCGAGCTGTGGACGGCGCGATCTCATGTCTGACATCACGGAACTCGCCTTCAAGGCACGGGAGTTGGACGCCGGCGACGAACTGGCCGGGGTGCGCTCACGGTTCGTGCTCGACGACGTCGTCTACCTCGACGGGAACTCGCTCGGCGCGCTGCCGACGGCCGTCCCCGGGCGCGTCGACGACGTCGTACGACGGCAGTGGGGCGAGCTGCGCATCCGCTCCTGGGACGAGAGCGGCTGGTGGACCGCGCCCGAGCGGATCGGCGACCGGATCGCCCCGCTGGTGGGGGCGGCGGCCGGGCAGATCGTGGTCGGCGACTCGACCAGTGTCAACGTCTTCAAGGCACTGGTGGGAGCGGTGCGGCTGGCCCGGCTCGGCGACTCGGCCCGCGACGAGATCGTCGTCGACGCGACGACCTTCCCGACGGACGGGTACATGGCGGAGTCGGCGGCCCGGATGACCGGGTGCACCCTGCGCCCGGTGACGCCGGCCCAGGTACCGGGCGTGCTGGGCGACCGTACCGCCGCCGTCCTGCTGAACCACGTCGACTACCGCACCGGACGGCTGCACGACCTGCCCGGTCTGACCGCCGCCGTGCACGCGGCGGGCGCGATCGCGGTCTGGGACCTGTGCCACAGCGCGGGCGCCCTGCCGGTCGGCCTCGACGAGCACGGCGTCGACCTGGCCGTCGGCTGCACCTACAAGTACCTGAACGGCGGCCCGGGCTCACCGGCGTACCTCTACGTCCGCCACGAGCTGCAGGACCGCTTCGACTCCCCGCTGCCCGGCTGGAACTCCCACGCCGAACCCTTCGGCATGTGCGCCGACTACGAACCGGCCCCCGGCGCCCGGCGCGGCCGCGTCGGCACGCCCGACATCCTCTCCATGCTCGCCCTGGAGGCGGCCCTGGAGGTCTGGGACGGCGTCCCGATCGACACCGTCCGGGCCAAGTCCCTCGCCCTGACGGACTTCTTCCTGGAGTGCGTCGCCGAGTACGTCCCGCCGGGCCGGGTGGAACCGCTGACACCGGTGGCCCACGAGGAGCGGGGCAGCCAGGTGGCCCTGAGGTGCTCCGACGCCGGTGAGGTCATGGAGCGGCTGATCGGACGAGGGGTCGTCGGGGACTTCCGACGCCCGGACGTCCTCCGCTTCGGCTTCACGCCGCTGTACGTCGGGTTCGCGGACGTGGAGCGGGCGGCGGGGGTGTTGGGGGAGACGCTGCGGGGCGGTGCGGGAGGCGAGGGCTGAGGCGGGATTCGGGTGGGTAGCGGGTAGCGCCCTGCAAGAGGGCGGGTCGCGGTTCGCCGTGCCGCCCCTGCAGGGCCCTGCCCTGTCGTCCCGGTGTCGGTGCGGTCAGATCGCGGTGGCGTACACACCGGCTTCCGCCGCCGCGACGGCCGCGTCCGCCGCGCGCTCGGCGTCGGCGGGGCCGGGGGCGACGCCGGTGGTGAGGAAGCCGTAGTAGAGGGGAGCCGAGACCGCCCGCACGACGGTCGCCGCGTCCGTGCCGGCCGGCAGCTCGCCCCGGGCGACGCCCTCCGCCACGCATGGCGCCCACTCCGCCACCCGTACCTCGTAGAAGCGCCGCAGCGCCTGGGCCGTACGCTCGTCGCACGCCGCGGCGGCGATGACCGCGCGGAACAGCGCGCCCTGCCGGGGGTCGGCGAGGGTCCGCCGGACCAGCGAGGCGTTCGCGCGCAGGTCACCCCGTACGGAACCCGTGCGGGTACGGGGCAGCGACTGCTCGGCCATGTCGGCGAGCAGGTCGGCGACCAGGCCGGTCACCGAGCCCCACCGCCGGTACACGGTCGTCTTGCCGACCTCCGCGCGCCGGGCCACGTCCGCGAGGTCGAGCCGGTCGAAGCCCTGCTCGGCCAACACGTCCCCCGCGGCCCGCAGTACGGCCGTACGGACTCGCGCGGTACGCCCGCCGGGGCGCACGGTGCCGGGCTCGGCGGACATATCGGCCTCCTTGATCCAGGTGCGGGGGCCACGGTGGACGGGTACGCGGGCCCCGGTGTCAGCGTAACGAAACAGCAGAACCGTTTAACCCTCACCGAGCGTGACATCCCCGTGTCCGCGCACGTCATGAGCCTGATAGCGTCCCCGCCAACGGCCGAGTCTCCCAACGGGATTGCCTCCCGGTCCGCCAAATCCTCCCCAGTGCCGAAAGCCTGGGAGGTACCCCCATCGTCGTTGAGAGGTTGGAGCATGCCGGACGACGCCGCAGCGCGCGATGCCGCAGCTGCCCGTGCCGCCGCCGAAGAGGAGTCGGCCTTCTCGCACCAGGCGGTCGACCCCGATGCCACCTCGGCGTACGGCGATCATCCCGACCAGGTGATCGACTTCTATGCCCCGCACCACGAGGTCGTGCCCGGGGTTCAGGCCCCGCTGGTCGTCGTCCTGCACGGCGGCGCGTGGCGTGCCCCGTACGACCGCCGTCACATCTCCCCGTTCGCGCACTTCCTGACCCGTCGGGGGTTCGCGGTGGCGAGCGTGGAGTACCGGCGGGGGGATGAGGGCGCCGGGGTGGAGGGAGGGGCTGGGGTCGAGGACGGGGCTCCGGTGCACGACGGGGCTCGGGTGGTGGACGACGGGGCTCGGGTGGACGACGGGGCTCGGGTGAGGGCCGGGTCCGAGGCCGGGGCTGGAGGCGGGGTCGGGGCTGGGGTCGAGGTGGGGTCCGGGGCGGCCGCCCCGATCGCGGGGCGCTGGCCGGACACCTTCGACGATGTCGCCGCCGCGCTGGACGCGCTGCCCGCGCTCGTCCGTGAGATCCTCCCGCAGGCCGACCCGCGCCGCATGCTGGTCGCCGGCCACTCGGCGGGCGGTCATCTCGCCCTGTGGGCCGCGGCCCGCCACCTGCTGCCGGCCGACGCCCCCTGGCGCACGGACCGCCCGGTGTCGCTGCGAGGGGTCGTCGCCCTCGCTCCGATCGCGGACTTCGCGGTGGCGGAGAAGCTGGACGTGTGCGGAGGGGCGGTACGCCAACTCCTCGGCGGGCAGGACGCGTTCGCCGAGCGCCAGCCCTACGCCGACCCCGCCCTCCTGCTTCCGACGGGCATCGCGACGACCCTTGTCCAGGGCCGTGCCGACGTGGTCGTCCCGCAGGCGGTCGCCGAGTCCTACGCGGACGCGGCGGCGAAGGCGGGGGAAGTGGTGGGCCTGACACTCCTGGAGGACGTCGGCCACTTCCCGTTGATCGACCCGGCGGCGGACGCGTGTGCGGTGGTGGCGGAGGAGATCGCGCAGTTGGCGTGGTGACGACCCGGAGCGGGGGTGGTCGACCCGGGGGTGCCGGGGGGTGCCGGCCCCCTGGGGTTCCGGCGGTGCCGGGGGGTGCCGGGGGTTCCGGCGGTGCCGGGGGGTGCCGGGGTGCCGGCGGTGCCGGGGGCCCACCCCGGTGGTGACTCTTCCCGGAGGTACCCGTAATACCTGGGAGCTAGGCCGCAGGTGAGCTCCCAGGCGTGACGCGGACGACGACCATGGATCCGTAACTTCCAATCTGGACAGGCCCGATGGGCCGGCGGACTGGGAGGGCGGATGATCGTGGGACGCGAAACGGGGGAGACCTCAAGGGCTACGACTGCGACGACACAGGCATCGGAGCCGACAGCCGCCGGGGCGGGGGCGGCAAGGGCCGCCGGGGCGGGGGCGGCGACGGCCGTTGTGGTCGGGACGGCAAGGGCCGTTGAACTTGCGATGGTTACGGCCGCTGTCGGCGAGACGTCCACGGCCGCCGACGTCGAGACATCCGCGGTCGCTGACGCAACCGGCAGGCGGCGCCGTGCGCAGAGGTGGTGCCGGGGCCTGCTCGCCGCGCTCATCACGGCCGCGGTCGTCGCTCCCCTCTCCGCCGCCGCCCGACCGCAGGTCCCCGCCCCGGCACCGGCCGCCCTCGCCCCGCTCACAGCGGCCACGCTGGACGAGACGTACGCCGCGAACCGGGCCAACGCCGAGGAGGCGTCCCGCATGGCCGCCGCCCACGGCGACCGGGATCGCGCCGCGGCGGACCGTGCGATGGCCGACCCGTCCCGCGACTTCCTCGCGTTCGACGGTCGCGGTTCCGGCCGAGCGACGGAGGTCTTCGGCGACCTGGCCCACGCGACCCGCACAGCGGTCCTGGTCCCCGGCTCCGACACGTCACTCGACACGTACGACCGTTTCCGCGCGACCGCGGCCCACTTGCGGCAGGAACTCACCCGCGAGGGCGCCGGTGCCGACACCGCGGTCGTGGCCTGGCTGGGTTACGAGACCCCGGGCACCATCAGCGCGACGGTCACGACGACGAGCAGAGCCGACCAGGCGGCCCCGCGTCTGCGGGAGTTCATACGGCAGCTGCGAGGCGTCGTCGGCGGGCACGCGCGGGTCTCCCTGGTCTGCCACTCGTACGGGTCGGTGGTCTGCGCCAGTGCGGCCTCCGCCGCCCCTGCCGCTTCCTCGGCCTCTTCCACCCCCGCCGCTTCCTCGACCTCCGCCTCCTCGCCCTCCTCGGCCTCTGCCTCCGCCTCCTCGCCCTCCTCGCCCTCCTCGGCCTCTGCCTCCGCCTCCGAGACCGCGCCCGCCCTGGACGTGGACGACATCGCCCTGGTCGGCAGCCCCGGCGTCGGCGTCGACTCCGCCGCCGCCCTGCACACGCGGGCCCGCGTCTGGGCGGGGCGGGGCAGTGACGACTGGGTACGGGAGGTGCCGCACATCAGGGCGGACCTGTTCGGCACGACCGTCGGCTTCGGCACCGACCCCGTCTCCCCGTCCTTCGGCGCCCGGGTCTTCGCCGCGGGAGACGGCGGCCACAGCGACTACTTCGCACCGGGCTCCGTCGCCCTGACCAACCTGGCCCGGATCGTCCTCGGCGAGACCCCGGAGGTCACCCATGCGTGAGACGGCCCCGCGCCGCGTGTGGGAGGGCATACGAGGGGGCGCCGGCCGGGTCGACGCCGCGACCCCCGCCGACCGGGACCGAGCCGTCGACGCGCTGCGTGCCTTCGCCATCCTCGGTGTGGTCCTCGGCCACTGGCTGGTGACCGCGCTGGTGGCGGACGGCGGCGGACTGCACACCGCGAGCCCGCTCCAGCACATGCCGTGGCTGGCACCGATCTCCTGGCTCTTCCAGACGCTGGCGGTGTTCTTCCTGGTGGGCGGCCATGTGGCGACACGGGGTTACACCTCGGCCCGGACGAGAGGCGCGACCTACGGCGAGTGGCTGACGGCCCGTCTGTCCCGCCTGTTCACGCCGGCGGCGGCCGTCCTCACCCTGTGGACGGTGACCGCGACCGCGCTCCTCCTCACCGGCGCCGAGTTCGAAACGGTCCGCACGCTGGTCAAGCTGGCACTCTCCCCCTTGTGGTTCCTGCTGGTCTTCGCCGCCCTGACGGCCGCGACACCCCTCCTGGTCCGACTCAACCCGCTCTGGCCGCTGGCCGTCGTCCTTCATGTGGACCTACTGCGCTTCGGCCTGGGTGGCCCGTCCTGGCTCGGCTGGGTGAACGTGGCGGCGGGCTGGCTGGTGCCCTACACCCTGGGCGCGGCCTGGACTCGCGGCGAGTTGGACAGCCGCCGCGCGGGCTGGCTCCTGCTCACGGGCGGCGCGGCGACCACGGCATTCCTGGTCGCCTTCGCGGGCTACCCGGCGTCGATGGTGGGCGTCCCCGGCGCCGAGGTCTCCAACCTCAACCCGCCGACGCTGGCCGCCGTCACCTTCGGCCTGGCCCAGTGCGGGCTGGCGCTGCTCCTGCGTGACCGCCTGCGCCGGACCATGCGTCGCCCCCTGGCCTGGGCGGCGGTGGCCCTGGTCAATCTCTCCGCGATGACGATCTTCCTCTGGCACCAGACGGCCCTGATGGCCACCACGGCCACGGCCCTTCTGGCAGGCCGCCTCCCCGGCCTCCACACATCCCCCGACGACCTGACCTGGACAGCCGCCCGCCTGACCTGGCTCCCGCTCTTCGCCCTGGCCCTGGCCGTCTGCTGGGCGGCCTTCCGCAGCTACGAACTGGGCCCCCGCCGCTCCCACAACCGACCGTCCCGGGTTGTTCGCTCCCACCTCCGCCCTCATCACAGCCAAGCGAAGGCGGCCCGAGATGCCTAGGGTTGACGCCGTGAACGCCGAAGGGACGGCCGCCGACGGCGCCAAGCCCGAACAGGGGCCACCCGCTCCCGCAACCGCTCGCCCACCCGTTTCCGTCTTCGCCCCCACCGCCACTCCCACCCTTTTCCCCAACCACCGCTGGCTCCGCCTGCTCACCCACTTCGCCTTCCTCTGGGCAGCGCTGGGCATCTTCCTGTCCGGCGGCCACGAGATGGGCACGGCCTACCGGCTCGGCTCGGGAATGGGTTTGTTCCTCGGCGCGCTCCAGGCCGCCGCCGTCATCCTGGCCATCCGCCTCCCCGGCACCGCATGGGCCCTGTCCCTCAGCACCACGGTCGTGACCGCCGCAGCGGTACGTCCTCACCTCATGGACACCCCGCTCCCCGGCCCCAACTGGCCCTGGAGCACTCCCGCGGTCGTGGCCCAGGCCCTTGTCCTCTTCCTCCTCGCCCTGCGCCCGTCCACCCGCAGAGCAACAGGAGCCCTCGCGGCAACGGCCCTCGCGACCTTCGTCCTCCAGGGCGTCATCGGAGGGCAGCGGTACTCCGGGACCGGCACGACCGCGGTCGCCGTCTTCGCCGTGGCCGTCCTCGTAGGCCTCGCCCTCCGCGGCCGCAGCGAAGCCCGCAGCCAACTCGTGGAACAGGAGACGATGACGGCGGAGGAACGGGCCCGCCGCACCCTGCTGGAGGAGCGCAGCCGTATCGCCCGCGAGTTGCACGACGTCGTCGCGCACCACATGTCGGTGATCTCCATCCAGGCCCAGGTGGCCCCGCACCTCGTGGACAACCCGTCCGAGGAACTGAAGGAGAACCTCGACGGCATCCGGGAGAACGCCCTGCAGGCGCTCGCCGAACTGCGCCGCGTCCTCGGCGTCCTGCGCTCCGAGAACCCCGATGACCCCTACGGCCTGGGCGAGGCCACCACCGGCTCCGCCCCGGACTCCCCGCAGCCCACGCTCGACCGTCTCGACGCCCTCATCGAGAACACCCGTGCCGCCGGACTGGACGTCGTCACCAGCGTCGAAGTCCCCGAAGGAGGCCCGCCCGCCTACCCACCGGGGCTGGAGCTGTCGGCGTACCGGATAACCCAGGAGGCGCTGAGCAACGCCCTGCGGCACGCACCGGGCTCCACCGTGCGCGTCGAGATCCACCACTTCCCCCGCGGGCTGTACATCGGGGTCATCAACTCCCGCCCCCGGCACCCCGTCCCGCCCTCGCCCGGCGCCGGCCACGGCCTGCTCGGTATGCGCGAGCGCGCCGCGATGCTCGGCGGGCACGTCACCGCGACCAGGACGCTCCACGGCGGCTTCGCGGTCACGGTGTTCCTCCCGAAGGACGGCACCGGGGACGACGGCAAGGCACCCTCGCACGACGGCACGCGGCACGCCCCACACCCGTCCCCGACAGGAGAAGAGACCCCATGACGAGCGGCACCGGCGGCACCATCCGCGTACTCATCGCCGACGACCAGCAGATGGTCCGGCAGGGCTTCACCGTGCTGCTCAACACCCAGCCCGACATCGACGTGATCGGCCAGGCGGTGGACGGCCTGGACGCGATCGTCAAGGTCGCCGAACTCGCCCCGGACGTCGTCCTCATGGACATCCGCATGCCCGAGCTCGGCGGCATCGAGGCCACGCGCCGCATCACCGGTGAACGACCGGACATCAAGGTGCTGGTGCTCACCACCTTCGACCTCGACGAGTACGTGTACGAGGCGCTCCGGGCCGGCGCCTCGGGGTTCCTGCTCAAGGACGCGTCCGCGGACAAGCTCGCCGAGGCGGTGCGGGTCGTGGCGGCCGGCGACGCGCTGCTCGCGCCGGGCATCACGCGGCGGCTGATCGCCGAGTTCTCCCGACTGGACGACAGACCCCGCGCCCCTCTCAAGGAACGCGTCGGCGGTCTGACCGAGCGGGAGACGGAGGTGCTCGCCCTGATCGCCCAGGGTCTGTCGAACGCGGAGATCGCCGGGCGTCTCGTCGTCGCCGAGCAGACGGTGAAGACCCACGTGGGCCGCATCCTGGTGAAGCTGGGGTTGCGGGACCGCACCCAGGCGGCGGTGTTCGCGTACGAGTCGGGGCTGGTGCGGCCCACCGGGTACTGAGCCGCGCCGCACGCGCCCGTCGGCCTCGGCACCGCAGGCCCGGCCGGTCGTATTGGCAGACCCGCGGTACCGGCAGAGCCGTCGTACCGGCAGAGCCGCGGTACCGGCAGAGCCGTCGTACCGGCAGAGCCGCGGTACCGGCAGAGCCGCAGTACCCGGCAGACCCGTCGTACGGCAGAGCCGCGGTACCGGCAGACCCGCGGTACCGGCAGACCCGCGGTACCGGCAGACCCGTCCCACCGGCAGACCCGCAGTACCCGGCAGACCCGTCCACCGGCAGACCCGTAGTACCTGAGAGGGACCGCGAAGGACCCCTCTCACTGGTGACGACCGTGACCCCCGCCTCCGCCTACCGTTCTGTACGTGACCGAGACGACCCAGATCCACATCACGCCGTCGGGCGACGGGGCCAAGTCGCGCAGCCCGGAGTTCCGGCTGGCCGCGGATGCCCTGCGCGGGCTGCGGCAGGACCTGTTCCACGACGCCTTCGCCTACCGCCCGCTCCCGCGCATGCGCACGGACGGGCCGCTCACCCGGCGGCTGCCCGACAAACCGCGGGAGTACGCGGCCTGGACGCCGCACGCGGTGATCACCGCGGTCGCCCTGATGGCACTGGCCATCGCGACCATCGACGAGGGCCTGGCCCTGCTGCTCGGCGCGCTCGCGGTGATCCCGATCCTGCTGACCATGGTCCGGCCGGTCGGAGCGTTCTGGCTGTCCATGGCGGCCACCCCGCTCGCCCTCCCGTTCGGCGACCAGTGGGGCGACTGGCCGTGGCTGCCCGGCAGCTTCGCCTGCCACCTGACGGTGCTGACGATCGTGGCCGTGCGGACCAGGCCTCGCACGGCGGGGTGGATGTGGGCGCTGACGGCGGCCTACGGCGTCGTGGCGGAGACTCTCTTCGGCTCGGACCGCTACTACGGCACCAACACCGCGCCGATGCTGGTCTTCTCCGCACTCGTCCTGCTGTGCGTCTCCGTCTGGCACATACGCCGCGACGCCAAGCAGGAGGTGACCGCCCAGCAGACCGTGACCGCGCACGAGCGATCCCGGCGCACCCTCCTGGAGGAGCGCACGACGATCGCCCGCGAGCTGCACGACGTGGTCGCGCACCACATGTCGGTCGTCGCCATCCAGGCGGAGGCCGCCCCCTACCGGGTGGAGAACCCGCCGCCGGAGCTGGAGCGGGCCTTCGTCACGATCAGGGAGAACGCGGTCGCGGCCCTCACCGAACTGCGCCGGGTCCTGGGCGTCGTCCGCGCCGAGGACTACGAGGCCCCGGACGCCCCGCAGCCGACCCTCGCCGACCTGGACGCGCTGCTCGCCAACGTGCGGGACGCGGGGCTGAGCGTGGACAAGACGGTGACCGGCGCGGTACGCGAACTGCCGCAGGGCGTCGAACTGTCGGCGTACCGGATCGTGCAGGAGGCGCTGAGCAACACCCTGCGGCACGCGCCCGGCGCGAGCGCCCGGGTCGAGATCGGTTACGTCCTCGGCGGGCTGGGCCTGCGCATAGTCAACGCCCCGCCGCCGGCGCCGGCCCTGGTGAAGCCCTCGCCCGGCGCCGGGCACGGCATCACCGGGATGCGTGAGCGGGTCTCCATGCTGAACGGCGAGATGACGGCGGGCGCCACGGACGAAGGAGGGTACGAGGTGACGGTGTTCCTGCCGGTGGCCATGGTGAACGAGGACGACGCATGACGATCCGCGTCCTGATCGCGGACGATCAGATGATGGTGCGCGAGGGCTTCTCGGTCCTGCTGAACGCGATGCCGGACATCGAGGTCGTCGGCGAGGCCGTCAACGGGCGGGAAGCGGTCGACCGGGTCCGCGAGCTCACCCCCGACGTCGTCCTGATGGACATCCGTATGCCTGAGCTGAACGGCATCGAGGCGACCCGGGAGATCGTCGCCGCGGACGGCACGGCGAAGGTGCTGGTGCTGACCACCTTCGACCTCGACGAGTACGTGTACCAGGCGCTGCGGGCGGGAGCCTCCGGCTTCCTCCTCAAGGACGCCTCGGCCCGCCAGCTCGCGGACGGGGTGAGGGTGGTGGCGTCCGGGGAGGCCCTGCTCGCCCCCTCGGTGACCAGGCGGCTGATCAACGAGTTCTCCAAGCTGTCCGAAGCACCACGCCTCATGCCCTCCGCGCAGGCGGCCTACGGAGATCTGACCGAGCGGGAGACGGAGGTGCTGGTTCTGATCGCCCAGGGCCTGTCGAACGCGGAGATCGCGGAGCGGCTGGTGGTGGCCGAGTCGACGATCAAGACCCACGTCAGTCGGATCCTCGTGAAGCTGGGCCTCAGGGACCGCACACAGGCGGCGGTGTTCGCGTACGAGGCACGGCTGGTCACGCCCGGCTGAGTACCGTGAGGCCATGGAACAGCGCGTCACGTTGATCACGTTGGGTGTGTCCGATCTCGCGCGGTCCAAGGCCTTCTACGAGGCCCTGGGCTGGCGAGGGCAGGAAGTCGAGGAGACCGTCTTCTTCCAGGCGGGCGGCCTGGGCCTGGTCCTGTGGAGCCGCGACAAGCTCGCCGAGGACTGCGGTCTGGAACCCGGCCCGGCGCCGGCCGGTTTCGGCGGGATCGCCCTGGCCCACAATGTCCGGTCCGACGAGGAGGCCGACGCGCTCCTCGCGACGGTGGAACAGGCCGGCGGCACCATCACCAAGCCCGCCGTCGTGAACGCCGTCGGGTTCTACTCCGGCGCCTTCGTCGATCCGGACGGCCACGCCTGGGAGGTCGCCCACAATCCCGGGTTCCCGCTGGCGGAGGACGGCTCGGTGACCATCCCCGACTTCGGCACACCGTGAGGTGACCCCAAGAGGCCCGTTGAGGCCGCCTCATGAGCCGTCCTCGTGAGGCGGGCTCATGAGGCCGCACCGTGCGCGTGTGCCCCGGTCGGTGGGACACCCCTGGTCAGGCGGGGGGCTGCCGGGCTAGCGTCCGTGCATGGCAGCCTTCGACCCCTGGGACCCGGCGTTCCTCGCCGACCCGTACCCCGCGTACGCCGAGCTGCGTGAGCGTGGCCGCGTGCAGTACTTCGAGCCCACCGGCCAGTGGCTGGTGTCGCACCACGCGGACGTCTCGGCGTTGCTGCGGGACCGGCGGCTGGGGCGGACGTATCAGCACCGGTTCACGCACGAGGACTTCGGGCGGACGGCTCCGCCGGCGGAGCACGAGCCGTTCCATGTGCTGAACGACCACGGGATGCTGGATCTGGAGCCGCCGGACCACACGCGGATCCGGCGTCTGGTGTCGAAGGCGTTCACGCCGCGCACGGTGGAGCAGCTGAAGCCGTATGTGCACGCGCTGGCGGACGAGCTGGTGTCGGCGCTGGTCGAGAAGGGCGGCGGTGACCTGCTGGCGGATGTGGCGGAGCCGCTCCCGGTGGCCGTCATCGCGGAGATGCTGGGGATCCCCGAGTCGGACCGGGCGCCCCTGCGGCCCTGGTCGGCTGACATCTGCGGGATGTACGAGCTGAACCCGCCGGAGGAGGTGGCGACGAGGGCGGTGCGGGCGTCGGTCGAGTTCTCCGACTACCTCCGCGAGCTGATCGCCGAGCGTCGCAAGGAGCCGGGCGAGGACCTGATCTCGGGGCTGATCGCGGCACACGACGAGGGCGAGCGGCTGACCGAGCAGGAGATGATCTCGACCTGCGTCCTGCTGCTGAACGCGGGCCACGAGGCCACGGTGAACGCCACGGTCAACGGCTGGTACGCGCTGTTCCGCAACCCGGACCAGCTGTCGGCCCTGCGCGCGGACCACTCCCTGGTCCCGTCCGCCGTGGAGGAGCTGATGCGCTACGACACCCCGCTCCAGCTCTTCGAACGCTGGGTCCTGGACGACATCGAGGTCGACGGCACGACGATCCCGAGGGGAGCCGAGATCGCGATGCTGTTCGGCTCCGCCAACCACGACCCCGAGGTCTTCGCCGATCCCGGCCGGCTCGACCTGACCCGTGGGGACAACCCGCACATCTCCTTCAGCGCCGGCATCCACTACTGCATCGGCGCCCCGCTGGCCCGTATCGAGCTGGCGGCGTCGATGACGGCTCTGCTGGAGAAGGCCCCGACGCTGAGCCTGGCGGCGGAGCCCCGGCGGAAGCCGAACTTCGTGATCCGAGGGCTGGAGGGTCTCAGCGTCGAGGTCTGAGGCGCCGTTAATGCCTTGCGGTCCGACGCCGAAGTCGGCAGAGAGTTGGGCGAGGTGTCGTGCTCGCACAGGTCCGTGACGCAGGTGGAGTGCGGCAGGGATGGCGAGCAACTAAACTTATGTACCGGTGAGTTGAGGCCCGCCACGCCGAAAGGGCTCGCTGCAGCGGCATTTCGTTTATCAGGCGTTGGCTGCGGATTGCTCGTGCGCGACCGCAAGGTCCGGCGTATTCTGGAATCAGACCGTTCGCGAAAGTGGCGGTACCGATCCGGCTTTCGCTTCGACAGCTAGTTCCCGCGTCAACTTCTTGCTGCGGTCGACCGCGATGCCTCTCGTTGCAGGTGCGGAAGAGAAGTGTTGGCGCCATTGGGAAAGCGGGGCATCTCATGGTTACGCACGCAACATCGGCGCAGGGCGACGTGGACTTCCTGGACAAACTCCTGGAGCCCGACAAGGCCAGTGAAGAGCAGCGAATCATCGATTACACGTCGTTCATTTTCCCGGCACATGGCGTGTTCGCGAGGCGGCTCATCTGCGGCCCTACCCTCAAGTCGTACAGCAGGGCATTCGTGTCGCTGTGTGAAGTCGACACGAACAACCGCCCGTTCCGGGGATTGGCAACCATGAGTGTTGCCAACGTCATTCCGTATGACGACGGAATTCTGGAAATAGTCGGAGCCATTCAGTGGAACTCTGACATCAAGGTGCGGGCCAGCGTGTTCTGGCAGTAGCACAGCCGCGACGCCGCTGCCGCGCGCATCGACGCTTCTCGACAATCGTGAGGAGTTGCTCGCCGGTGCTCACCGGGACCGGATGGTCCCAGTCGGCCACCGGGTCATGTCGCGCGGCAAGGTGTGCGAGCGCGCGTGTGGTTCCCGCGCGATGGGTGTGCGCTGTGAAACGTGGATGCGGCGGCAGGACGACCCTCCGGGAGCGGAAAGTGTCCGACGAAGACGGCGCGGGTGGACAACAGACGCAGGAGAGCCGGCTGTTGGGCCGGTATCCGGGTCTGCGTGAGTACGTCGAGTCGCTGCCGGAGTTCATCGCCTGGAACGAAAGGTCTCCCCTCGTGGAGGTGGACGCCGAGTCGTTCCGGGTCGCCCGGGGTGACCAACTCATGGACCGTGACCAGATGGTGGTCGAGTGGATAAGGATGTTCCGTCCAGGATTGTTGGAAAGGGGAATGGAAAATGACGAATAGCGCCCACGTGCGGCATCCCGAGATCGTCATCGACGGCCAGGTGTTTCACCGGGTGGAGGGCGATCTGCTGCTCGACCCCGACGAACTGGACGTCTACACGGAGACCCAGAAGGCGCTGCGGGCACAGCGCGAGGCCGCTCGGCTCCTGGCGGAGAAGGGAGTCGGCACGGTCGCCAGCCACGCAGGCGCGATCGGGCAGCCGAGCAGCGGGCTGCTCGGCATTGTCGAAGGCGGGAGGATCGTCCGCTGGGACCCGGGCACAGTCCTGAAATACTGCGTTCTGCGGAAGACCTTCCCGAAGGCGGAGTGGTACGCGGCAGTCGTCGAGAACATGCACCTCGCCACCGACGAATGGGCTGCGACCTGCGGCGTGCAGTTCGAGCACGTGGAGGCCGCTGACGAAAGTGATTCGCTGCGGCCACCCGAAGTCGTTTTCCCCGTACGGCACCTCGACACCGGAGGCCAGTTCATCGCTGCGGCCTTCTTCCCGAACGACCCGGAAAACCGTAGGCGGGTGTTCATCGACCCGTCATACCACACCACCAGTTTCGATCCTGTGGGCGTGCTGCGGCACGAACTGGGCCACGCCATCGGCTTCCGCCACGAACACATCCGCTCCGGAGCGCCTGCCGTCTGCCCTGACGAACCCAGCGTCGGAACGGTGGATCTCACGCAGTACGACCCGCAATCGGTCATGCACTACTTCTGCGGTGGCGTCGGATCACGTGAGCTCGCCATCTCCGGGCTCGACCGCGTGGGTGCCCAGAACGTGTACGGGCCTCCGCTGTCCCACTTCAACCTCCGCGCGGCCTAGTAGACGGCGCGGGTGGCAGACCAGGGCCCGGTGGCAGACCAGGCCCCGGTGGCAGGCCAGGGCCCCGGTGGAGACCAAGCCTCTCCACCGGGGCCGGGGCCGGCCAAGTGCCTTGCCGCTATCGCTCCTTGGTCTCCTCCAGCACGGTCCGCCCGATCAGGGCGTACCGCGACGGATCCCGGCGCCTGAGGTACTGGGCGTACCCGATGCCGGTCGCCGCGACCAGTACGACCAGCCATGGCGTCGCCTTCAGCACCAGTGAACCTGACTCCGTGCCGGCCGCCACACCCATGTTGGACACCAGCAGCACGACCACCGCGAGCATGGCCACCCCGCCCACCAGCGGGGCGACGGTGGTCTTGAACCAGTGGCGGCTCTCCGGGTGGTGGGAGCGGAAGTACGCGAGCACCGCGAACGAGCACACCGCCTGCACGACGAGGATCGCCATGGTGCCGAGGATGGCGAGGAGGACGTAGGTACCGGTGTACGGGTCCTTGCCGGCGATCCAGAACCCGGCGATGAGCACGCCGCTGACGATCGTCTGGACGAGGCCGGCGATGTGCGGGGAGCCATGCTTGGCGTGGGTGCGGCCGACGGTGTTCTTCAGGGACGGCAGGACGCCCTCGCGGCCGAGCGCGTACATGTAGCGGGAGGCGCAGTTGTGGAAGGCCATGCCGCAGGCGAGTGAACCGGTGATCATCAGCCACTGCATGACGTCGACCGCCCAGTGGCCGACGTACCGCTCGGTGGGGTTGAAGAACATCGCGAGGGGATTGGCGGAGGAGGCGGCCTTCACGGCCTCCGCCTCGCCGTTGCCGGTGATGGCCATCCAGGAGACGAAGACGTAGAAGACACCGACGCCGAGGACCGAGATCATCGTCGCCTTGGGGATGATCTTCTTCGGGTCGCGGGACTCCTCGCCGTACATCGCGGTCGACTCGAAGCCGACCCACGACCAGAAGGCGAAGAAGAGGCCGAGTCCGGCGCTCGTGCCCTGGAAGGCGTTGACCGGGTTGATCGGGCCGAAGGTGAAGCCGTTCGGGCCGCCGCCGTGGAAGGCGACCGAGAGCGCCATGGCCGCGAGGATCGTCACCTCGGTGGCCAGGAGCACCACCAGCACCTTCTCCGCGACGGAGACGCCGAACCAGGTGCCGGTCGCGTTGACGGCGAGCATCAGGATCGCGAAGAGCCACCAGGGGATGTCGAGCCCCGTCTGGTCCTTCAGGGTGGTCGTCGCGAAGGTCGAGAAGATGCCGATCAGGGCCGGCTCGAAGACGACGTAGGCGAAGGTCGCCAGGAGCCCGGAGGCGAGGCCGACGGTCCGGCCGAGGCCGTACGAGATGAAGCCGTAGAAGGCGCCGGTGGAGGTGATGTGCTTCGCCATCGACGTGAAGCCGACGGAAAAGATTGCCAGGACGACCATTGCGACGAGGTAGCTCGCCGGGGCGCCGATGCCGTTGCCGGACGACACCATGAACGGCACGTTGCCGGTCATCGCGGTGATCGGCGCGGCCGTCGCCACGGCCATGAAGACCACGCCGAGCAGGCCGATGGCGTTGGGCTTGAGCCGGTGAACGGTCTCCTCGCCGCCGGTCTTCGCCTCGGGGGCAACGCCCTCTTGTACTGCCATCGGGTGGCCCCTCTCCTGTCGGCACGCTTGGTCACTGGTCCGGAATCCTGGCGCGCGAATGAGTCACGCAGGAGGCGGAGAGCGTTAAATGCATGTCAACTAGACCTTTAAAATCCGGGCGTGGGGAACACCTTCGTTAACTCTGCGGCAGCTCGTGGACCGCGCCGGACCGCGCCTCGTAGCGTCCTCGGCATGAGCACCTACGCGTCCACCCTCGGCGGCGAGCGCCACCGCTTCGGCTCCCTCGCGCGCCTGCTCGCCGCCGCGAGCCCCGAGCGCTCCGGCGACCGGCTGGCCGGTCTCGCCGCGGCCTCCGCCCGGGAGCGCGTCGCGGCGCGCTGGGCGCTGGCCGAGGTGCCGCTCGCGGCCTTCCTCGCCGAGCCGGTGATCCCGTACGAGAGCGACGACGTGACCCGGCTGATCCTCGACACCCACGACGCGCTGGCCTTCGCGCCGCTCGCCGGGATGACGGTCGGGGAGCTGCGGGAGTGGCTGCTGTCGCCGGCGGCGGACGCCGAGACGCTGGCCGCGGTGTCGCCCGGGCTGACGCCGGAGATGGTCGCGGCCGTGTCCAAGCTGATGGGGAACGCGGACCTGGTGGCCGTCGCGCGCAAGGCGCGCGTCGTGACGGCCTTCCGCTCGACGATCGGCCTGCCGGGCAGGCTCGCGACCCGCCTCCAGCCCAACCACCCCACCGACGACCCGGCCGGCGTGGCCGCGGCCCTCCTCGACGGCCTGCTGCTGGGCTCCGGCGACGCGGTGATCGGCATCAACCCGGCGACCGACAGCCCGAAGGCCGTACGGGACCTGCTGGAGCTGCTGGACGGGGTCATCACGCGGTACGCGATCCCGACCCAGTCGTGCGTGCTGTGCCATGTGACGACCAGCGTGGACCTGATGGAACGCGGGGCGCCCGTCGACCTCGTCTTCCAGTCCATCGCCGGTACGCAGGCGGCGAACGCGTCCTTCGGGGTCACCCTGGGCCTCCTCGACGAGGCCTGCGAGGCGGCGCGCGGGCTGGACCGGGGGACGGTCGGCAAGAACGTCATGTACTTCGAGACCGGCCAGGGCAGCGCCCTGTCGGCCGACGCGCACCACGGGGTCGACCAGCAGACGGTCGAGGCACGGGCGTACGCGGTCGCCCGCCGCTACGACCCCCTGCTGGTGAACACCGTCGTCGGCTTCATCGGCCCGGAGTACCTCTACGACGGCCGCCAGATCCTGCGCGCCGCCCTGGAGGACCACTTCTGCGGCAAGCTGCTCGGCCTGCCCATGGGCCTGGACATCTGCTACACCAACCACGCGGACGCCGATGACGACGACGTGGCAACCATGCTGACGATGCTCGGCGTCGCCGGCGCCTCGTTCGTGATCTGCACGCCGGGCGGCGACGACATCATGCTCAACTACCAGTCCGCCTCGTACCACGACGCGTTGTACCTGCGTGAGGTGCTCGGGCTGCGCCCGGCGCCGGAGTTCGAGGCGTGGCTGGAGTCGATCGGCCTGCTGGACGAACGCGGCGGGATCCGCGAGGTCACCGCACATCCGCTGACGGACATCGGACGGGAGCTGGCGGCATGAGTGACACGGGAGTCGGCGACATGAGTGAACTGGTCGCGCACACCGAGGACTCGACGCTCTGGTCGACGCTACGACGTCACACCCAGGCCCGCATCGGCCTCGGCCGGGCCGGTTCCGGGCTGCCGACCCGGCACCGGCTGGAGCTCCAGGCCGCGCACGCGGCGGCGCGGGACGCGGTGCACTCGCCGTTCGACCCGGACACGGTCGCGGCCGCGCTGACCGGGACGCCGACGGTACGGGTCCGCAGCGCCGCCCCCGACCGGCTCACCTACCTCCAGCGTCCCGACCTGGGCCGCCGCCTGGACACCACCGACCGCGCGCATCTGCCGTCGGGGGAGTGGGACGTGGTGTTCGTGGTCGCCGACGGGCTGTCCAGCCGGGCGGTGCACGAGCACGCGGCGGCGATGGTGCGGGCGACGACGTCCCGCCTGCCGGCCGACTGGCGGGTGGCCCCCGTCGTCCTCGCCGAACAGGCCCGCGTGGCCCTCGGCGACGACATCGCCCACGCGATGGGCGCGGCGATGGTGGTCGTCCTGGTCGGGGAGCGGCCCGGCATGTCGGCGGCGGACTCCCTGGGCGCGTACCTCACGTACGGCCCGAAGCCCGGCGTGACGACCGACGCCGACCGCAACTGCCTGTCCAACATCCGCCCCCCGCAGGGGCTGACGTACGAGACGGCGGCGGGGAAGCTGGCGGCGCTGATGGGCAGGGCGCGGGAGCTGGGGCTGACGGGGGTGGGGCTGAAGGACGAGTCGGACGCGTTGTCGGCGGCCGGGGCGGTTCAGTCCATGTAGGGCTTGAGCCGGTCGGTGTCGAGAGTGATGCAAGTGAGCGATCACCAGGTGCCGCCACCGGCAACGTCAGCCCCTCATGCCACCGGCAACGTCAGCCCCTCATGCCACCGGCAACGTCAGCCCCTCACGCCACCGGCAACGTCAGCCCCCAGGCCCCCTCCCACACCGTCCACGTCCGCCTCCGTACCGGCCCCGACACCACCGCGTCCGCCCGGTACCGGAAGTCCGGCCCGGACACGGTGATCCGGCGCCCCGTCGCCAGCAGTGGGGTCGCCTCCGCGCCCACCGACAGCGGCCGAGCCTCGACCTCGGCCAGCCCGGAGGCGCCCGGGGTGACCGACAGGGCCTCCAGGGGCTGGTCCAGGTCCACCAGGGTGACCCCGTCGACCTCCACGCGCAGGCGGGAGTGGCCGAGGGCGGACGCCGGGGAGGGGGAGCGGGCGGGGCGGGCCGTCACCAGGGTCCGTACGAGGGACTGGCATGTCCGTATCCAGGGCCGGCCGGAGTCGAAGTCGGCGCCGTGCCGGTCCGGCTCCGCCGCGTCCTGAGGCATCCCCAGCAGGTGCGGAATCCGCAACGCCCCCAGCACCACCCCGTCGCTCTCGTCGACGAGCAGGTCCATGCGCCGCTCGGTGCCGTCCAGGACGGTCCGTGCCGCCGCCACCGCGCCCGCGGGGATGCCCAGGGAGCGGGCCAGGGCCTGGGCGCCTCCCACGGGCACCACGGACAGTCCACATCCGGCCAGCTCCCGCCACCGGTGCAGCAGGGACACCGTCCGCACCAGGGCCTGGTCGTCGCCGATCACGACCGGCCTGCGGGAACCTTTTCTCCGGAGTGCCCGGGCGAATTCCTCGGGCCCCTCCGGGAGGCACACTTTCGTGGTCGCACCCGCGCTGAGCACGTCTTTCGCGATCCGTACGGCCTCACCGTCGGTCCGGCGGGCGACCGGGTCTATGACCACCAGGAGCTGGTCGGAAGTCGCCACCTCGGTCATGCCTCGCTTCCTCGGGTAGCATCTTTGTGCAAGAGCCCCTTGCGCTATTGCGCCAGGGGCTTCGTCTATTCCGGGGCATCCGGTCCGACGGGTTGCGGCCAACGAAGGTCGCCGGTGTACGAAACAGGCTGTGCGAGGCACAGTCAATGGCGCGTACGCCTCTGACCTTGGACATGCCCCGCCCGGAAGGGGTGTACGCGCGTGCCCGCACTTGTGCTGCTCGGTGCTCAGTGGGGTGACGAAGGCAAGGGAAAGGCAACCGACCTGCTCGGTGGCTCGGTGGACTATGTGGTGCGCTACCAGGGCGGCAACAACGCCGGCCACACGGTAGTCGTGGGCGATCAGAAGTACGCCCTCCACCTCCTCCCTTCCGGAATCCTCTCGCCGGGGTGCACCCCGGTCATCGGCAACGGAGTCGTCGTCGACCCGTCGGTCCTGTTCTCCGAGCTGAACGGACTGAACGAGCGTGGCGTCGACACGTCCAAGCTCCTGATCAGTGGTAACGCCCACATCATCACGCCGTACAACGTCACCGTCGACAAGGTGACGGAACGGTTCCTCGGGAAGCGGAAGATCGGGACCACCGGGCGCGGCATCGGCCCGACGTACGCGGACAAGATCAACCGTGTCGGCATCCGCGTCCAGGACCTGTACGACGAGTCGATCCTCACGCAGAAGGTCGAGGCGGCCCTCGACGTCAAGAACCAGATCCTCACCAAGCTGTACAACCGGCGTGCGATCGCCGTCGACCAGGTGGTCGAGGAGCTGCTGACCTACGCCGACAGGCTCGCGCCGTACGTCGCCGACACGGTTCTGGTCCTCAACCAGGCCCTGGAGAACGACAAGGTGGTCCTCTTCGAGGGCGGCCAGGGCACTCTCCTGGACATCGACCACGGCACGTACCCCTTCGTCACCTCCTCGAACCCGACCGCGGGCGGCGCCTGCACGGGCTCCGGGGTCGGCCCGACGAAGATCAGCCGGGTCATCGGCATCCTGAAGGCGTACACGACCCGAGTCGGCGCGGGCCCGTTCCCCACGGAGCTCTTCGACGAGGACGGCGAGGCGCTGCGCCGCATCGGCGGCGAGAAGGGCGTCACGACCGGCCGTGACCGCCGCTGCGGCTGGTTCGACGCGGTGATCGCGCGGTACGCGACCCGCGTGAACGGCCTGACGGACTTCTTCCTCACCAAGCTGGACGTCCTCACCGGCTGGGAGGAGATCCCGGTCTGCGTGGCGTACGAGATCGACGGCAAGCGCGTCGAGGAACTCCCGTACTCCCAGACCGACTTCCACCACGCGAAGCCGGTCTACGAGATGCTGCCGGGCTGGTCCGAGGACATCTCCAAGGCGAAGTCCTTCTCCGACCTCCCGAAGAACGCCCAGGACTACGTCAAGGCGCTGGAGGAGATGTCGGGCGCGCCGATCTCCGCGATCGGCGTCGGCCCGGGCCGGACCGAGACGATCGAGATCAACTCGTTCATCTAGGACGGCTTTTCAGCACAGTTGCCTCGTGTGCCCCCGTCCGTTCCCGGACGGGGGCACACGCGTGTGGTCACTTGGAGGAGTTCATCGACGCGCATCGTCGAGCAGGGCTGACACGGCTCACGCCCGCGTGACACGAGTGCGCCCCCGGCCGACATCCGGGGGCGTACCCGTACCTGGGGAACCGGCCTCAGCGCGAGGTCAGCCTCCACAGGTGGTCGGCCGTGCCGTTGTCGGTCCACTGGAGGACCTGGGCGCCGGACGCGGTGCTCATCTGGTCCACGCCCAGCAGGAGCCCGCTGTTGTAGTTGGCGATCTTGTAGTAGCCGTCGCGGGCCGGGATCACCTGCCAGAGGTGGTCGGCGGTGCCGCTGTCGCCCCAGATCAGGGCCGTACCACCGTCACTCGTGCTCATGGTGTTGATGCCCAGCACCAAGCCGCTCTTCTGGTTGACGATCTTGTACAGGCCCGAGCCGGCTCCCACCAGGGTCCAGTTCTGGTCGGTGCCGGTGGTGGACGTGGCCTGGACGACCGAGGTGCCCTGAGCGGTGCCCGCGTTCAGGGTGTCCAGGGCGAGGCCGCTGTTCTTGTTGGTGATCTGGTAGCGCCCGGCCAGTGAGGTGTTGGTGCCGGTCGGGGTGATCACCACGTGGTAGCCGTCGGTGGCGTTCATCGTGACCGGCACGGTGACGGAGCCGCCGGACACCGTGTAGTCGGCGTCCGAGATGGCGATCGGGCCGGGGGACGCCGTGGTGCGGCCGGTGCCCGGGCTGTACTCCACCTTGACGTGGACCGTGCTGCCGAAGGCCGACAGGGAGGAGAGGCCGTTGACCGTCACCGCGCAGGAGCCCGTGCAGCCGCCCGCGACGACGCTGATCTGGTTGCCCGCGCTGTTGCGGGCGGCGATGCCGTCGATGCCGGTCTGCGCCGGGGGCGTGGTGACCAGCATGTTCCCCGACATGTCGCCGTACCACTTGTACGTCCAGTACGACCCGTTGGGCGAGCCGCCGGTGTCGGTCAGGGTGTCGCCGAGGGTGCCGTAGTGGTTCCAGAAGGCGAGTTCGGCGTCCCGTACGCCGGTCCGCTCGAATTTGGCGGCATAGCCGATGAGGGCGCCGGAGTTGCCCATCTCCGCGGGAGTGCCGTACTCCTCGATGGAGATCGGGCGCGGGCTGATGCCGAGGCTCGACTCCAGGGACCGGTACGCGGAGACGTGTGCCGCGATGTCCTTGCTGCCGTTCAGCTCGTGCCAGGCGATGACGTCGGGGACGGTGCCGCTGGCCTTGGCGTCGGTGAGGAACGAGCTCATCCAGGACTGGTTCCACGCCGAATAGCTCGGGCCCTGGATCGGGGTCGTCGTGTCCTTGGCGCGGACCTCCTTGAACGTGCGCGCCCAACCCGCGTTGAAGGCGCCCGCGTTGGTGGTGTCCCAGGTCCAGTCGGGCTCGTTCCACAGCTCGTACGCTTGGATGTTGGTGGCGCCGGAGGACTGAACGGACGCGACCTGCCTGTCGACCGCGGACAGCCAGTCGCTCCAACTCACCCATTGATACGGGAAGTTGGGGTACCAGTCCGGCATGCGGACCACCACCTTCGCTCCCGCCCGTGCAGCCTTCGGCGCTACGACGAGCGCGTCGCCCGCGGGACGGGGCTCGCCGTTGGGCAGCTGGGAGCCGCCCGGGGCCATCTGCACGAAGGTGTTCGGCTTGAGGGCGGTGACCAGGCTGTCGGTGGGGGTGGACGCGTCGGCCAGGCCGTAGAGGCTGCCGGTCGCCACATGGGTGACCGGGCGCAGGGCCTGGTTGGCGTTGACGACCAGGGTGGTGGCGGAGGTGGGGACCGCCTGGGCGGACGGCACGGTGAGGGCCAGTGCCGTGACGGTCAGCGCGGCGGCGCCGAGGGCGGCGGTCAGGCGCCTCGGGGTGGGGGGTCTTGTGCGGCTCATGACAGGGGTTCTCCTCGACGGAGGGGATGGGGGGACAGAGGTCCTGCGCGGCTCAGTCCTTCACCGCGCCCGCGGTGACGCCCGCGGCCACGTAGCGCTGCGCGAGGACCAGCAGCACCGCTGCGGGGACGGACGCGACGACGGCGGTGGCCATGATCGCGTTCCACTCCTGGTTGTTGTTGCCGATGTACTTGTAGATGCCGAGGGTGATCGGCCTCCAGTCGCCGCCGCCGTCGAGGGTGTTGGCGAAGACGAAGTCGGACCAGGCCCACAGGAAGCTGAAGAGCGAGACCGTGACGAGGGCGTTGCGGCTCACGGGCAGGACGATCGACCAGAAGGTGCGGAAGGTGCCGGCGCCGTCGATGCGGGATGCGGCGATCAGCTCGCCGGGGATGCCCGACATGAACGCGGTGAAGATCATGACGCCGAACGGCACGGCGATGGTGGAGTCCGCGATGATCAGGCCCCACCAGGAGTTGAGCAGGCCGAGGTCGAGGAAGATGCCGTAGAAGCCCATCGCCATGACGATCCCGGGGATCATCTGGGCGACCAGCAGGACCAGGCCGAGGGCGCCGCCGCCGAACGGGCGGAGTTTCGCCAGCGCGTAGCCGGCCGGGGCGGCGAGGACGAGGGTGAGGGCGACGGTGCCGAGGCCGATGAGCAGGCTGGTGCCGAGGTAGGGCAGCTGGTCGTCGAGGACGGCCCGGTAGCCCTCGAAAGTGGGATGCAGCGGGAACAGGTCCGGCGGGGTCTTGCGCATGTCCTGCTGCGGGGTGAGGGACACGTTCAGCATCCAGTACACCGGGAACAGCATCAGCGCGGTGAGGACGATCCCGATGACGGTGTAACGGCGGGAGGCCGTGCGCGACTTCACGCTTCCTGCCTCCTCTGGCCGGACTGGACGCGGATGTACAGCAGGCCGAAGACGAGGGCGATGAGGATGAGGATGTTGCCGACCGCCGCCCCCGGGCCGAACTTGGGCAGCAAGGTGCCGAATCCGAGCTGGTAGGACCAGGTCGCCAGGGTGGACGAGGCGTCGCCCGGGCCGCCCTTGGTCATGATCCAGATCAGGTCGAACACCTTGAGGGTGTAGACGAGACCGAGGAGCAGGGTGATCGCCGACACCGGCCGCAGCAGCGGGAAGGTGATCCGGCGGAACTGCTGCCAGGCGCCCGCGCCGTCCAGGGACGCCGCCTCGTACAGCTCGCCCGGGATGTTCTGCAGCCCGCTGTAGAGGATGACCAGGTTGAACGGGATACCGATCCAGATGTTCGCGATGATCACCGAGGTGAGTGCCCAGTCCGGCGAGGTCAGCCAGCCGACCGCGTCCACGCCGAAGAAGTGGAGGAAGTAGTTCACCACGCCCGACTCGCTGTTGAGCATCCACGACCACGAGGACGCCGACACGATCAGCGGCAGCAGCCATGGGATCAGGAACAGGGCGCGCAGGGTGGGCGCCAGGCGGAAGTGCCGGTTGAAGAAGACCGCGAGGGCGAGGCCGATGGCGTACTGGAACGCGATCGACACGAAGGTGAAGATCATGGTGTGGCGCATCGCCGGGCCGAACGTCGGGTCGTCCAGCACCTTCTGGAAGTTGTCCCACCCGGAGAACGGCGCGTCCCCCGACACGAACGACCGGACGGTGTAGTCGCGCAGGCTCAGATCGAGGTTGCGGTAGAGGGGATAGACGTAGAACGCGGCGAGGTAGGCGAGCAGCGGGGCGACGAAGGCGAGCGCGGTGAGCCTGGTCCTGCGCCTTTGCCGGCGCCGCAGCGGCAGGGAGTCGGCCGCCTTCGGTACGACCCGGTCCCGTGGCGGGCGGTCGACTCGGGCGAGGGTCATGACGTGGGACCTAGCCCTTCTCGGCGCTCGACTGGGCCGTGTCCAGGGCGTCCTGCGGGCTCTTGCCGCCGGACAGGGCGGACTGGACGGCGGTCCACATCGGCTGGGAGATGGTCGGGTACTTCGAGCCGAGTCCGCCGCTGGTGCGGCCGCGGGCCGCGGCGACCGCGGACACCCACGGCTTCAGCTTCGGGTTCGCCGCCACCTGCTGGGACTGCACGGCGGCCGTCGGGGCGATGTACGTCAAGGTCGTGTCCGTGGCCAGGAGGTTCACGCCGCTGGTCAGACACGTGACGATCTTCTTGGTGACGTCGTAGCGCGCGGTGTCCTTCTGCACGGGGACGGTGACGAACTCGCCGCCCGTCGGCACCGGTGCGGAACCCCCGTTCTGCGCGGGGACGTTGATGACGCCGTAGTCGAAGCCGGCCTTGTCGGCGTTGCCGAGCTGCCAGGTGCCGTTCTCGCCGAACGCGTAGTCGCCGGTGGCGAACTCCTGCCAGCTGGTGGTCTGCGTGTTGGTGAGGACGTCCTTGGGGGCGAGCCCGCCGTCCACCCACTGCTTCCACAGCGTGAGCGCGGCCACGCCCTTGTCGGAGTTCAGCTTGGTGAGGTCGCCGCCGGCGCCCCAGAACCACGGCAGGAACTGGAAGCTGCCCTCCTCCGTGTTGATCGCGGAGAAGGTGATGCCCTTCTTCCCGGCCGCCTTGACCTTCTGCAGGGCCGCGGTGAGGGACTTCCAGTCCTTGATGGTGGCCGGGTCGACGCCCGCCACCGACAGGACCTTCTTGTTGTAGTAGAGGGCGAGCGTGTTGGCGCCGATCGGGACGCCGTAGGAGGCGTCGTCGATGGTGCCCGCCCCGATGATGTTCTTCTGGATCGACTTGGTGTCGAGGCCGAGGTCGCTCGTCTTGTTGAGGATGCCCGCCTCGACGAGCGTGGAGACGACCGGGTTGTCCACCAGCATCACGTCGGGCGCGTTGCCCTGCTGGGCGGCCAGCAGGGCCTTGTTGCCGAGGTCGGTGGTGTCGTACGCGGTGCGCTTGACGGTCACCCCGGCCTTCGTCCCGCACCCGGTGACGAGCTTGCCCCACGGGGAGGAGGCGTCGAACTGCGGGTAAGGATCCCAGAAGGTGTACGTCCCTCCGGACGCGTCGGAGGAGCCCGACCCGTCGTCGGAGCCGCCTCCGCAGGCGGTGAGGGAGGCGAGGGTGCCGACGGCGGCGACTGCGGCCAGGAGGGTGCGGCGGGTGGATATCACGGGGTGACCTCGTTGTCGTGGAAGAGAGGAAGGCAGGGGGGCTTCAGGAGGTGGGCAGCCAGACGCGCATGCTGCCGTCCTCGCGGTTGGCCCAGGCGTAGTAAGGGACAGCGGTCAACTCGACCGGTTCGCCGCCCTGCTGGGGCGACTCGTCGGCGGAGGCGTACGGCCACCAGCCCGCGTCCGGGAGGTGCCGCCGGCTGCCCGCCGCCACGACCGAGGTGACGCCGCCGAGCAGGTCGGGGCGGTGCTTCACGGCGAGCGGGCGGGTGGTGTCGATGACGATGTCGTCCAGGCCGCCGCCGGGGTGGTCGACCCCTTCGAGGCAGTAGACGAGGGGTCCGCGTTCGATGGCCACGCAGCCGCGTACGGCGTCCACGCGCGGGTCGGCGGCGGTCAGCCGCGGCTCCAGGTGGAGTTCCAGGACGACCTGGTCCCCGGGCGCCCAGGTCCGCTCCAGCCGCAGCCAGCCGTCGGTGACGGGACCCTCGTACGTCTCCTCCCCGCACCGGGCCCGGAAGTCGCGGCACCACTGCGGGACCCGGAGAGACAGGGTCCAGGGGCGGTCGACCGGGGTCTCCTCGACGGTGAGGGCGATGGTTCCCTCCCAGGGATAGTCGGTCTCGCAGCGGACGGTGAGGTCGCCGACGGTGTAGCGGCCGGTGACGTACTGGTGGATCTGGAGGCCCTTGTCGTCACCGCTGGCCAGGTAGTGCTCCAGGGAGGCCAGCAGCCGCATGACGTTCGGCGGGCAGCAGGCGCAGCGGAACCAGCGGGTGCGGCGGGCCGACTGGTCGCCGCCGGGGTCGGTGTGGCCGTCGCGGACCTGGAGCGGGTTGACGTACAGCCAGCCCTCGCCGTCCAGCGACACCCCGGCCAGGAAGCCGTTGTAGAGGGTGCGTTCGATCAGGTCCGAGTAGCGGGCCTCGCCGGTGAGCAGGGCCATGCGCCAGCTCCACTGGACGGAGGCGATGGCGGCGCAGGTCTCGCAGTAGGCGCGCTCGTTGGGCAGCTCGTACGGGTCGCCGAAGTCCTCCTCGTCGTGGTGGGCGCCGAGCCCGCCGGTGAGGTGGGTCTTGGTGGTGGTCATGGCGTGCCACAACCGCTCGGAGGCGGCCCGGAGTCCGTCGTCCCCGGTCTCGGTGGCCAGGTCGGCGGCAGCGGCCAGCAGGTAGAGCTGGCGTACGGCGTGGCCCTCGACGTTCGTCGCCTCGCGCACCGGGACCCGGTCCTGGCAGTAGGCCTCGCCGCCGAGCAGCCCGTGACCGTGCCGGTCGACGAAGTAGGCGGCGAGGTCGAGGTAGCGGCGCTCGCCGGTCTCCCGGTACAGCTCGACCAGGGCGGTCTCGACCTCGGGGTGGCCGTCGATGCCGTCGATGGGTTTGCCGCTGCCGGGCGGGCCGAAGACGGAGTCGACGTGGTCGGCGAACTTCCGGGCCACGTCGAGGAGTTCGGGGCGGCCGGTGGCACGGTGGTGGGCGACGGCGGCCTGGATGAGATGGCCGGCGCAGTACAGCTCGTGCCCCCAGCGCAGGTCCTGGTACCGCTCACCGCCCTTGACCAGCTGGAACCAGGTGTTGAGGTAGCCGTCGGGCTGCTGGGCGGCGGCGACGAGATCGGTGATCCGGTCGACGTGTGCTTCGAGGTTCCCGGCCGGTTCCTGGGCGAGCTGCCAGGAGGCGGCCTCCAGCCACTTGTAGACGTCCGTGTCCACGAAGGGGTACGCGCCCTGGAACTTGCCCTGGAACTCGCCGTCGGCCGCCGCATGCGACAGCGCCTCCTCCGTGCCCGCCGCGAGCCGCAGGTTGTGCAGGTTCCCGGCGGACTCCAGCAGCTGTGGCCCCTGCGGGATGGAGGTGCGTGCGTTGACCTCGCGCCGGGCGTGCCACAGGCCCGCCTCGATGACGGCGGCGGCGGGGCGCAGCGCGGCGCGGGCGTCCGGACCGAGACGGACCGGGCCCGTCGCGGACGGGGCGGCGGGTGTGCGGGGCATGGCTCTCCGAGGGTTGAGCGGTATCTGTCGAGCGGCATCACTGGGTCACTATTTGAGCAACCGTTTTCCTGACGAGAAAGTAGAGGGGAGGCGGAAAGTCCGGTCAAGAGGCGCGACAGGATATTTTCCTGCTTTCTCACCCACTGGAACTCGGCACTGTTGGATGCCACGATGGTGGGCAGCGTTGTCACCCAGGAAAAGGTTTGCTCGTGACCCAGGCTGCAAGTGCTCCAGGCTCTCCCCCCGCCGGCCGGGCCCGGCTCGCCGACGTCGCCGCGCTCGCGGGCGTCAGCGTGGGCACGGCCTCCAAGGCGCTCAACGGCGGCGGGAGGATGCGCCCGGAGACCCGCCAACGGGTCATGGATGCCGTGGCGACGCTCGGCTTCCGCCCCAACCAGCACGCCCAGAGCCTGCACACCGGCCGTAGCTGGACCGTCGGCCTGATGACCACGGACGGCATCGGCCGCTTCAGCACCCCGGTGCTCCTCGGCGCCGAGGACGCGCTCGGCGCCGGCAAGATCTCCGTCCTGCTCTGCGACACCCGCGGCGACGCGATCCGGGAAGAGCACCACCTGCGCAACCTCATGGACCGCCGGGTGGACGGCATCATCGTCACCGGCCGCCGCACGGACCCCCGCCCGCCGCTGACCGGCATCAGCGGCCTGGAGACGATCCCGGTGGTCTACGCCCTGTCACCCTCCACGGACCCGGCCGACACCTCCGTCGTCTCCGACGACCGCGGCGGCTCCCGACTGGCCGTGGAACACCTCCTGTCCGCCGGCCGCACCCGCATCGCCCACGTCACCGGCCCCGAACACCACGCCGCCGCCCGCGACAGGGCCCGCCACGGCGTGGAACACCTGGAGGGCGTGGGGCTCGGTCTGTCCACCGGCCGGGTCCACTTCGGCGAGTGGAGCGAGGCCTGGGGGCGCCGCGCCGCCGACGCGGTGCTGCGTACGGCACCCAAGACGGACGCGTTCTTCTGCGGCAACGACCAGATAGCGCGGGGAGTGGCGGACGCGCTGCGCGAGCGGGGCGTGAACGTCCCCGGCGAGATCGCGGTCGTCGGCTACGACAACTGGGACACCATGGCGCTGGCCTCCCGGCCGCCCCTCACCACGATCGACATGAACCTCGCGGAGATCGGGCGCATCGCGGCGCTGCGGCTGCTGGAGGCGATCGACGCGGAGGAGAGTGCGCCGGGGGAGCACACGGTGCCGTGCCGGCTGGTGGTGCGGGAGTCGACCTGAGGGTCAGCTCTCGGGCGGCGCCTGGAAACCGGTGGTGTCGAGCGTGCAGTTGAAGGGGGTGGGACGGGATGTCGATCTTGTCGCCGAACTCCACGACATGGCCCAGGCCGAGGGCTCGCGGATCAAGAACCTGACGTACGACGGGAAGGCGGTGACCGAGGATCAGGTCTTCGTCGTCGCCGTCAACAACTACCGGGCGAACGGCGGTTCCGGCCCCGCACATCGCCGACGCCGGCATCGCGTACAGCTCCACCGACGAGATCCGTCAGCTGAGGATCGGCTACGTGGCGGGGAAGGGGAACGCTGGACCCGGCGGACCACGCGACCGCCAACTGGAAGTTGACGCAGGACGGCAAGCCGGTGTTCTGAGAGCAGACCGCACCGATCGACCACAGGTGCTCGATCTTCGCATTCAGCACGAGACGAACGTGCGTGCACCAACGATATATATCGGGCATATGGTGTGCGGGAAAGGGAAGGTGATCGCGATGCGCGTACTGCTCAAGGCGTCCATGGACACGGAGAAGGCGAACGAGGCCATCCGGAACGGCACCCTGTCGAAACTGATCGAGGCGTCGTTGGAACAGATCAAGCCCGAAGCGGCCTACTTCACCTCCGAGAACGGCCAGCGCACCGCCTACATGGTCTTCGACATGCAGGACAGTTCGCAGATGCCGGTGATCAGCGAGCCGTTCTTCATGAACCTGGGTGCCAAGATCACCTACACCCCGGTGATGAACTACGAGGACGTGCAGAAGGGCCTCTCCCAGCTGGGGCGCTGACCCTCAGCTGAAGATGATCATCGACCCCTGGGCCAGACTCCGCGTCGCCGCCGCGTGCAGGCCGAGCCACACGTGACGTTCGCGGGCGAAGGGGCTGGGATCGTAGGGCACCGGTGCGGCCGGCTCCTCCAGCTCCGTGGGACCGAGCGGTGCTTCCGGGGGCGCCGGGGGGTTGGCCGGGTCGATGCCGAGTGACGGGGCGACGAACTCCAGCTCCCGCAGCAACGTCTGGGACGAGCCGAGCGGGCCGCCGCCCGCGAGGAGTTCGTCGTTGGACAGCGGGTGCGGGAAGTCCACGGGGACGTACGCGCCCGCGTGGTCGTAGTGCCACACGAGGTGGGACTGCTGGGCCGTCGCCTCGAACATCTCCAGCAACTGCTCGTAGTCGCCGCCCAGTTCGTCCACCGGCGTCACCGGCAGCCCGCAGACCTGGAGCAGGTAGGCGCGGCGCAGGAAGTGCAGCGCGTCGTAGTCGAAGCCCGCCACCGGCGCGACCTCGCCGGACAGTCCCGGCATGTACTGGTACACCGGAACCGGCGGAAGCCCGGCCTCGGCAAGCACCTTGTTGTATTGCGCGAGTTCCTCGGCGAACGGATTGTCCGGGGTGTGGCACAACACGTCTACGAGCGGCACCAGCCACAGGTCACAGGCCAAAAGTCAGCTCCTCGGTCACTCGCAGCGCTGCGGTCGTCACAGTGGTCGTCACACGGTGGTCAAGGCAGGGTAGTCGGTGCGGCACCGGGTCGGCTGCCCCTGTGCACGTCACATACCCGGCCCGGCCCGGCGCTCACCCCGTGGCGAGGCGTTCGATCAGGGCCAGGGCGTCCGCGTTGTACGCGGCGACGACCGAGCGGGCGGTGTCGGTGTCGTGCTCGGCCAGGGCGTCCACCAGTTCGGTGTGGCCGTGCCACAGACTGCCGCGCAGGTCGGTGAGCCGGCGCAGGTGCTGCACCGTGCACACCCAGGACTGGACGCGCAGCCGGTGCAGGAAGTCGGCGAGGTAGGGGTTGCCGAACAGGCTGCTCAGTTCGCGCCAGAAGCGCAGGTCGTAGCCGATCAGCACGGTGAGGTCACCGGCGGCCGCGGCGCGCCGCGCCTCGTCGGCGCGGCGGCGTACTCCGGCCACGGCGGCGGCCGTCCGGGGGTCGTCCAGGTCGCGGTACCCGAGGTGGCCGTTGTCGAGCGCCTGGAACATGCCGTCGGTGACCAGGGTGCGGGCCTCGAGGATGCCCCGGAAGTCCTCGACCGAGTACTCGTGCACCCGAAAGCCCCGGTGCTGGTCGGCCTCCAGGAGCCCCTGCGCGGACAGGTCCACCAGCGCCTCGCGCACGGGTGTCGCGGAGACGCCGTACTGCTCGGCGATCTCCTTCACCGTGAACTCCTGCCCCGGCTGCAGCCGCCCGGCCAGCACCTCGTCTCGAAGCGCGTCGGCGATCTGCTGCCGCAGGGTGCTGCGGGTCACGGCGCCGCTGCCGCTCGGGCCGGGCATGGTCGGGGCGTCTCCCTCGTCGCGGTCGGGTGGCGTACACGTACATGTCTACGAGCACGCCACCTTACGCGTTCGAATCGGCGAGGATGTCGGCCCAGGTGACTACTCCGTGTACTCGTCCGCCACCGACAGCGCCGTGTCCAGCGCGGCCAGCCCTTCCTTCAGCTCCGCCTCACTCGCGTTGCACGGCGGCACCACATGCGTCCGGTTCATGTTGATGAACGGCCACACCCCGCCGGCCTTCACGGCGGCCCCGAACGCGGCCATCGGCGCGTTCGCCTCACCGGCCGCGTTGTACGGCACCAGCGGCTCGCGCGTCTCCTGGTTCTTCACCAGTTCGATCGCCCAGAACATGCCGACGCCCCGGACCTCGCCCACCGACGGGTGCCGCTCGGCCAGCTCCCGCAGCGCCGGTGCGACGACGTCCGCCCCGAGCCGGGCCGCGTTCTCGACGACGCCCTCCTCGGCCATCACGTTGATCGTCGCGACGGCCGCCGCACACGCCAGCGGATGCCCCGAGTACGTCAGCCCGCCCGGGTAGGGCCGCTTCCCGAAGGTCTCCGCGATCGCCCCGGAGATCGCGACACCGCCGAGCGGCACATACCCGGAGTTCACGCCCTTCGCGAACGTCATCAGGTCCGGCACGACGTCGAACAGGTCCGCCGCGGACCACTCGCCGGTCCGCCCGAACCCGGACATGACCTCGTCCAGGATGAACACGATGCCGTACTTGTCGCAGATCTCACGGACGCCGGCGAGGTAGCCCGGCGGCGGGACCATGATCCCGGCGGTCCCGGGAATCGTCTCCAGGATGATCGCGGCTATCGTCCCCGGCCCCTCGAAGGCGATCGTCGTCTCCAGGTGCTCAAGGGCCCGTGCGCACTCCTCCTCCTCGGTCCGGGCGTAGAAGCGGGAGCGGTACAGGAAGGGCGCCCAGAAGTGCACGACACCGGCCGCGGCACCGTCGGAGGCCCAGCGGCGCGGGTCACCGGTGAGGTTGATCGCCTGCTGTGTGCCGCCGTGGTACGAGCGGTACGCCGACAGCAGCTTCGGCCGGCCCGTGTGCAGCCGCGCCATGCGCACCGCGTGCTCCACGGCGTCGGCACCGCCGTTGGTGAAGAAGATCTTGTCGAGGTCGCCGGGGGTCCGCTCGGCGATCAGCCGCGCCGCCTCCGACCTGGCCTCCAGCGCGAAGGCGGGCGCGAAGGTGGACAGGGTCGCGGCCTGTTCCTGGATCGCGGCGACGACCTTGGGGTGCTGGTAGCCGATGTTGGTGTAGACGAGTCCGCTGCTGAAGTCGAGGTACCGGTTGCCGTCGTAGTCCCAGAAGTACGACCCCTCCGCGCCGGCCACGGCGAGCGGGTCGATGAGCTCCTGCGCGGACCAGGAGTGGAACACGTGCGCACGGTCCGCGGCCTTCACGGCGGCGCCGACCTCGGGGTTTGGCTGAGGGGTCATGGACCGAGAGTAAATGTCCGCGATGCGGAAGCGATATCGGCGTCCTGTCTGTGGACGGCGGCTTTCCGCGACAGGTTGTCGAAGAGGTAGGGGTGGCGGGTGCTGACCGGGGGAACTATTGACAGCCTCCTGTCGAAATGACAGCATGTTGTCATCAAGGAAACAGTGAACGGCCCGAGGAGGCAGCCATGAGCCGCAAGCCCGTACATCTCGGCGTGTACGACACCCTCGCCGACTGGGAGACGGGGCACGCGACGGCGTATCTCGCCCGCGCCGGACACGAGATCCGCACGGTCGGCCCGACCCGCGAGCCGGTGACCTCCATCGGCGGCCTGGGCATCCGGCCCGACCTGGCCCTGGACGAGGTACGGCCGGAAGACAGCTCCCTGCTGATCCTCCCCGGCGCCGACCTCTGGGACCTGTCCGACGACCTCGCCCCCTTCGCCCGCAAGGCCCGCGCCTTCCTGGACGCCGGCGTTCCGGTCGCCGCGATCTGCGGGGCCACCGCCGGGCTCGCCCGCGAGGGCCTGCTCGACGACCGCGACCACACCAGCGCGGTCTCCTTCTACCTCGCCGCGACCGGATACGGCGGCGCCGAGCGGTACGTCGACGCGGACGCCGTCACCGACCGCGGCCTGATCACCGCCGGCCCGACCGAACCCGTCGCCTTCGCCCGGGAGATCCTCCGGCTCCTCGGGGTGTACGAGGGCGAGGTGCTCGACGCCTGGTACCGCCTGTTCCACGACTCCGACGCCGAGGCGTACGCCGTACTGGAGAAGGCGGGGGCCCAGCAGTGAGCCGGGAGCGGCAGGACCTGTTCAGTCGCAGCGCGCTCGGCGTCTTCCGGCTGAACGGGCAGTTCCTCGCCGTGGCGGAGGAGCTGGCAAAACCCGCCGCACTCACCGCCGCCTGGTGGCAGGTGCTCGGCGCGGTGCTCGGCGAACCGCTGCCGGTCTCCGGCATCGCCCGGGCGATGGGCATCACCCGGCAGAGCGTGCAGCGCATCGCCGATCTGCTGGTGCAGAAAGGGCTGGCCGAGTACCGGCCCAACCCCGCACACCGGCGCGCCAAGCTGCTGGCGCCCACGCCGGAGGGGCGGGCGGCGATCTCCCGCATCGGCCCCGGCCACGCGGCGTTCGCCGACCGGCTGGCCCAGGCGTACGGCGACGACGCCGAACTCGCCGAGGCCGTCCGGGTGCTGGAACGGCTGTCCAAGGTGCTCGAACAGCTGGGCCCGCCTGTTACGGAACCGTAGACAACGCCCAGCTCACCGCCGGGTGGAGCCGCACTATCCTCGGGCTGTTGCTCACGTGCGGGGCGGGGGAAGGCGGCGCAACGATGGAGAAACTGGGACCTGGGGATCCACAACGGATCGGCGTCTACCGGCTGTTGGCGCGGCTCGGTGCCGGCGGGATGGGGCAGGTGTATCTGGCCCGGTCGGACCGGGGGCGCACGGTCGCCGTCAAGCTCGTACGGCAGGAGCTGGCCGCGCAGGACGAGTTCCGGGCGCGGTTCCGGCAGGAGGTGCAGGCCGCGCGGCAGGTCGGCGGCTACTGGACGGCGCCCGTGCTGGACGCGGACACCGAGGCCGTCGTGCCGTGGGTCGCCACCGGCTATGTCGCCGGACCCAGCCTCCAGCAGGTCGTCGGCCACGACCACGGGGCACTGCCCGAACGCTCCGTCCGCATCCTCGCCGCCGGACTGGCGAGCGCGTTGAAGGACATCCACGCCGGCGGAATCATCCACCGCGACCTCAAGCCGTCCAACGTGCTGGTCACGATCGACGGTCCCCGGGTCATCGACTTCGGCATCGCGCGCGCCCTGGAGACGGTGACGGACGGCGGGCTGACCAGGACCGGCGCACTCGTCGGCTCGCCGGGCTTCATGGCACCCGAGCAGGTCCGGGGCGACCGGATCACCCCGGCGTGCGACGTCTTCTGCCTCGGCTCGGTGCTGGCGTACGCCGCGACCGGCAGGCTCCCCTTCGGCGCCGCCAACAGCGGGGTCCACGCCCTGATGTTCCGCATCGCCCAGGAGGAGCCCGACCTGGAGGGCGTCCCCGAGGGCATCGCCGACCTGGTGCGCAGCTGCCTGAAGAAGGACCCGGGGGCGCGACCCACACTGGACCGCATCCTGGAGCGCACCGGCGCGCACGACACGGTGTCCGGTGGGCGGTCACGGGACCCGTGGTTGCCGGGGGCACTGGTGGCCCAACTCGGGCGGCACGCAGTGGAGTTGCTGGATGCGGAGGACCCGGAGGGGGTGGCGGACGACGGCACGGCAGCCGGCGCGACCCGGGTTCCCGAGGCGTCTCCCGAGCACGCCGCCGTCGCCGACCCCACGCCCCCCGGCCCACCCGTGCCGGGGCAACCGGGAAGTGGCGCGCGGCTGGACCACCTGCCCACCGTCGTCGCGGGCCAGGGCGGCCGGACACCCTCGCCGGGAGCCACGGCAAACCCGGGCGCTCCCGCCCCGGCCCACCCCGCGTACGGCTACCCGCAACCACACCCGCAGCCCTCGGCGTACGGCTATCCGCAACAGCCGGTCACCCCGCCCCCGTACAACCAGTACGGCAGCCTCGGACCAACCCCGCCCTACGGCCCTCCTCCCGCCGCCCAGGGCCCCGGGAACAACCGCCGCTCCACCGCCCTGCTCGTCCTCGTCGCCCTGGTCGTCGCGCTCGGTGCCGGCGGCTCGGTCTACACCCTGATGAGCGGCGACGGCGACAAGGAGGCGGGCGGCGGAGGGAGCCCCACCCCCACCGCGACCGCTCCCACGACCCCCGGCCCGAGCACGCCCGAAGACCCGTCCCCCTCGCAGCCGACGACCTCCGCCACGCCGTCGGACGGCGCGATCCCGGCCGACTACCTCGGCACCTGGACCACGACGATCGAGAACCCCGACGGCCTGCACACCCGCGAACTGACCCTCCAACAGGGCGAGACGGGCGACGCGGTCCTGTCCCTGGTCGCCGACGGCCCCACCGCGAACGGCAGCTACCACTGCGTCTTCAGGGCGGACCTGCTCGAAGCGCCGAGCGGCGATGGCCCGTTGAGCATCGGCCCGTCCGCGGTCACCAGCGGCGAGCCCCGCTCCTCCTGCAACCCGGGAGCACCGACCGAAATCACCCTGCTCCCGGACGGAACCCTGGAGCGCACGAACACGGGTACGGACGAGAAGCTGACATACACCCGACAGTGACCCCTCTCAGCCCGTCCGGCGTTTGAGGACGAGGCCCTTCGGGCCGAAGGCGGGGGTCTGGGGGCGCAGCCCCCAGGGACGGGAAGGGAAGGGGCGGCGGGGGCGAGAAACCCCCGCGCCATCACACCGCCCCCCCCCCCCCCCCCCCCCGGGCCGGGAAGGGAAGGGGCGGCGGGGGCGAGAAACCCCCGCGCCATCACACCGCCCCCCCCCCCCCCCCCCCCCGGGACGGGAAGGGAAGGGGCGGCGGGGGCGAGAAACCCCCGCGCCATCACACCGCACCCCCACCCGCCCCGCACCCCCACCCTCACCGCGGCTCCGGCGGCCGCTGACGAGGCATGTTCGGCCGGGCCCCCGCTCCCGGCGGCAGAAACCGCCCGTGAGAAGCCCCGACGTCCGCCCGTTGCCCCACGGCCACCGCCGACTGGATCCCCAGCGGCGACGCGCCCGTGTGGAACTCGACCATCCAGTCCGCCGTCTCCGTGCGCACCAGCTCCGCCACGTCCTCGGAGAACCTCCGCAGCACCCCCAGACACCGCTCGGCAGCCTCGCTCGCCGTCCCGTCCGCCGGCCCCAGCACCTCCCGCACGCACTCCGAGGCCCAGTCGAACTGGAGCACCTGCAGCCGCCGCTGCACGGCCTGGGCCGTGGCCACATCCCTTATCCAGCCGGAGGTCACCCCGAAGAACCGGTCCCCGGCGACGCACGCGACCGCCAGCAGCAGCGAGAGATACCCCCAGGGCGCGACGCCGGCCACGACCCCCGTCATGTCCAGCAGCGGCAGCGCGGCCCCAGCCACCGCGCCCCCCGCCGCCCCCGCCCGCAACCCCCGCGCCCCCCGCCGCTTCCACTCCCGGTCCGCGAGATACCAGGCCGCCGTCTCCAGCGCCCCGCGCTCCACCCACCGGTACAGCTCGTCCAGCCGTACGGCGGGCTCGCCCCAGTCCCCGAGCGGAAACGCCCGCCCGGTCAGATCGCCCGGCCGCAGCCCGGCCGCCCCCTCGCCCCGCCCGTCCTGAGGTGGACCCTCGGGCTGCATCTCCGGCTGACCCACCCGGCACTCCCTACCTGATCCCGACCGATCACGTTGCGTGACACCTGATGCTGCTGCGTCGGCCCCCTTCCTACCGCCCAATGGGTGGCTAAGGCGTAGCTTTCGTCTCTTTTCCGCCCGGAAGAGTCCCTTGATCAGGTATAGGATTCGCGGCCCACTCACTCGAAAGAGTGCTGGGGCGATGCCTGCGCGGAGCACGTAGGCTCGTGCTGACGGGACTCCGTACTCACCAAGGAGCTGATCGTGATCCCCGGTGGTGGCCAGCCCAACATGCAGCAGCTGCTGCAGCAGGCCCAGAAGATGCAGCAGGACCTGGCGAACGCGCAGGAGGAACTCGCCAGGACCGAGGTCGACGGTCAGGCGGGCGGCGGCCTGGTGCGGGCCACCGTCACCGGCGCCGGCGAGCTCCGCGCGCTGAAGATCGACCCGAAGGCGGTGGATCCGGACGACACCGAGACCCTCGCCGACCTGATCGTGGCGGCCGTACAGGCGGCCAACGAGAACGCGCAGACCCTCCAGCAGCAGAAGCTCGGTCCGCTGGCCCAGGGCCTCGGCGGCGGCAGCGGCATCCCCGGCCTGCCGTTCTAGTCCCTCGGGTCGCACCAAAACCAGTGCCCGGCCCGCCTTACCAACACGGGCACCCGGCAACTACCGTACGTACAGAAGGAACCCAGGAAGGACGGGCAGTCCGTTGTACGAAGGCGTGGTCCAGGACCTCATCGACGAACTGGGGCGGCTGCCCGGCGTCGGTCCCAAGAGCGCGCAGCGGATCGCCTTTCACATCCTGCAGGCGGAGCCGACGGACGTACGGCGTCTCGCGCAGTGTCTGATGGAGGTCAAGGCGAAGGTCCGCTTCTGCGCGACCTGCGGCAACGTCGCACAGGAGGAGCTGTGCAACATCTGCCGCGACCCCCGCCGCGACCTGTCCGTCATCTGCGTGGTCGAGGAACCGAAGGACGTCGTGGCGATCGAGCGCACGCGCGAGTTCCGCGGCAAGTACCACGTGCTCGGTGGAGCGATCAGCCCGATCGAGGGCGTCGGCCCCGACGACCTGCGGATAAGAGAGCTGCTCGCGAGGCTGGCCGACGGAACGGTCACGGAGCTCATCCTCGCCACCGACCCGAATCTCGAAGGCGAGGCGACGGCCACGTACCTCGCCCGCATGATCAAGCCCATGGGCCTCAAGGTCACCCGCCTGGCCAGCGGCCTCCCGGTGGGCGGCGACCTGGAATACGCGGACGAGGTGACCCTCGGCCGCGCCTTCGAGGGGAGACGACTCCTAGATGTCTGACGCCACGCTGCACGAGCGCAGCCAGAATCCCGATGACTTCGCGGTCCAGATCGCGGACCAGATCGAGAGCTTCCTGGTGGCCGTCACCGAGGTGGCGAGGGGCGACGAGCCGGACTCGGCGGTCCCCTTCCTCCTCCTGGAGGTCTCCCAGCTCCTGCTGGCCGGCGGCCGCCTCGGCGCCCACGAGGACATCGTCCCCGACGAGCGCTACGAGCCCGACCTGGGCCCGGAGGGAGACGTCGACGACCTCCGCGAGAACCTCGCGCGGCTCCTCGACCCGATCGACATCTACTCCGAGGTCTTCGACCCCTACGAGCCCCGCAAGGCGCCCGTTCCGGCCCGGATCTCCGACGACCTCGCCGACGTCATGACCGACCTGCGCCACGGCATGGCCCACTACCGCGCCGGCCGCACCTCGGAGGCGATGTGGTGGTGGCAGTTCTCCTACTTCTCCAACTGGGGCTCCACCGCGTCGGCGAGCCTGCGCGCACTCCAGTCGGTGGTCGCCCACGTCCGCCTGAACCAGCCCCTGGAGGAGCTCGACGGCCTGGACACGGACCAGGAAATCGGTGACGAGACCCTGGAGTTCGAGGCGGGCCGTGTGATGGCGGAGGAGATCGGGGGGCCGTTGGGCCTCCACCAGGCCGAGGCCAAATAACTCCGGCCCACCGGCCGCGAGTACCCGCCCGGCCTCCTGCGCCCCGGCCGCCACGGGCGTCATGATGGCCCTATGACGGGGCAGTCGAAGGCGTTGGTGTGGACGGGGATCGGGCTCTGTGTCGCGGGAGCGGCGGGGCTGGTCGTGGGTGGCGTGCTGGACGTGCACGCGGCGGATCCGTGGGCGAGCGTGGCCGGGGGAGCGGCCGGGCTGGTGGGGCTGGCGCTCACCGTCTACGCCCTCTTCTCGGGCGGTGGCGGCACGTCGGCGGTCACCGCCGGCGGTGCGAGGTCCGTCGCCGCGGGCGGGAACATCGGGGTGGCGGTGACCGGTGACGGGTCTGCCGAGCCGACGCCACCCGCGCCCCCTGCCCCTGCCCCTGCTCCTGCTCCTCCCGCTCCCACTCCCCGAGCCGGGGACGTGACCGCCTCCGGCGATCGTTCGATCGCCGCGGGAGGTGACATCGGCTCCGCGTCGACCGGCGACGGGCGATGAGCACGTCGTCGGCGGAGGCCTCCGGGGACCGGTCGGTCGCCGCCTCCGGGGACATCCACCAGGCCCTGACCGGCGACAACTCCCTCGCGATCCACGTCGACCGGAGCACCCACGTCGACCGGAGTACGCACGTCGACCGCCAGGTCGTCCTCCCGCCCGACTCCCCGGGCGTCACGCCCGCCCCGCCTCGCCTGCGCAACATCCCGGCCCGCCTGGGCTTCGTGGGCCGTCGCCACGAACTCGCCCTTCTCGACGAGGCGTTGAGCGCCGCCCGCGGTGTGGTCGTCCAGGCACTGCACGGGCTCGGCGGCATCGGGAAGTCCGCGCTGGCCGCGCACTGGGCGGATCAGCGGGCCGGGCAGTACAACCCGGTGTGGTGGATCGGTGCCGAGACGCGGGCCGACATGGACGCCGGACTCGCCGCCCTGGCCACCGCGTTACAGCCGAACCTCGCCGGGATCCTGTCCCAGGAGGCGCTGTGCGAGCGGGCGGTGCAGTGGCTGGCGTCCCATGACGGGTGGCTCGTGGTGCTGGACAGCGTCGCCGATCCGAAGGACGTCACCTGGCTGCTGGACCGTACGGCCGCCGGGCGTTTCGTCATCACCAGCCGCCGCGCGACCGGTTGGCACGGGGTCGGCGGATCCCTCTCCCTCGACGTGCTCGAACCGGCCGACGCGGTCGCGCTGTTCGGCCGTATCACCGGGTCCGACGACGAGGACACCGGCGCGCTCTGCGCCGAACTCGGCTTTCTGCCCCTCGCGGTGGAGCAGGCCGCCGCCTACTGCGTGGAGACGGGGACGACTCCGGCCGAATACCTCGGTCTGCTGGCGCGGTACCCGGCCGAGCTCTACGCCGACTCCGGCGAGGGGGGCGACAGCAGCCGGACCGTGGCCCGCATCTGGCGGCTGACCCTGGACCGGATCGCCGACGACCCGCTGGCCGGCCGGATCCTGCGGATCCTGGCCTGGTACGGCCCCGACGGCATCCCGTTCCCGCTGCTGGACGGCCTCGGCACCCCGCCCGCCGTGCGGCGGGCCCGCGGCCGGCTGGTCGCGCACAGCGTGATCAGGGCCGACGGCGACGGCCGGTCCGTGGCCGTGCACCGGCTGGTGCAGGCCGTCGCCCGCACCGCCGACCCCGAGGACCCGCACCGCGGACCCGAGGCGGTCGAGGAGGCCAGGGAGCTCGCCGTACGGCAGCTGGTCCGGGCCGTGCCCCTGGCCTGGGCGGACCCCGCGACCTGGCCCGCCTGGCGGGAGCTGTTGCCGCACGTCGACGCGCTGGCCGAGCATGCCCCGCCCGGGACGGACACTGTGGAGACGGCGTGGCTGTTCCACCTGTCGGGTCTCTTCCTGCTCAACCAGGGCGCGGTGGGCCGTGCCGTCGACCGGCTGGAGCGGGCGCTGACGGCCAGGTGGCGACTGCTCGGCGGGGATCACGCGGACACCCTGCGCACACAGCACGAACTCGCCGCCGCGCGGCGGGGGGCGGGTGCGACGGAGCGCGCCGTCGAACTGGCCCTGGAGACGGTGGCGAACTGCCTGAGGGCTCTCGGGGAGGATCACCCCGAGACGCTGAGCGCCTGGACCGTGCTGGCCGACGCGTACCGGGCGACGGGCAACGCACGGCAGGCGATCCCGGCCTACCAGGTGGCGCTGCAGGCCCGCCGACGGGCGCTGGGCGAGGACCACCAGGTGACCCTGGGCGCGTGCAACGACCTCGCCGACGCCTACCGGGCCGTGGGCGGTCTGGAGGACGCGTTCCCCCTGTGCGAGCAGACCCTGGAACGCTGCCGCGAGACGCTGGGCGAGGACCATCCGGAGACACTCCGCGCCTGGCACAACCTGGCCTCCTGCTACCGCGCCGACCAACAGGTGCGACGCTCCGTGGAGTTGGTCGAACGCACGCTGCAGCAGTGCCGTGAGTCCTTCGGCGACAAGCACCCCACCACGCTGTGGACGCAGAACGTCCTGGCCGGCGCGTACCGTGCCGCCGGCGACACGGAGCGCGCCGTCGAGCTGTGCGAGCGCACCCTCGACGTGCGCGAACGCGTCCTCGGCCCCGACCACCCCGACACGCTCGTCTCCCGCAGCAACCTCGCGGCCGCCTACGAGTCGGCGGGGGAGCGGGAGCGGGCGACGAGGCTCTTCGCCCGGGTGCTGGAGGACCGGACGCGGGTTCTCGGGCCGGATCACCCGGACACGGTCCGGTCGCGGGCGATCCTGGCGTCCGCCCAGGGACGTCCCCCTGCGGGCCCTTCCGCGGGCCCTTCCGCGGGCCCTTCCGCGGGCCCCTCAGTGGGTCCCCCCGTGGTGTAGCCCGCTACACCTCAGGTCCGGGAGAACACTCCCTCGTGGCGGCCGCCGGAAAACGGAATCGTGGAGGGCACAAGGTCAACCGGCCCGCAACGGCCCACACACCCCAAGGAAAACGCCATGAAGTCGCTGCTCTCCTCCAAGCCCGCCCTGTGGTTCCTGTTCCTGTTCAACCTCGCCGTCGCCGTCGCCGCGCCGTTCGTCGTGGACGGGACGCAGGGAGTCATGACCGCCGTGGGGATGGGTGTGGTGTCCTTGGGGGCCGGTGTGAGCCTGCTGCGCGGACGCCAGGGAGCCCCCGCCTGAGCTGTGACCGGGCGCTCACGGGGCGTCAATTGGGTCCGTCCTGGCTCTGCCCTGTATCTCGCCTGTACGGGGCCTAACCAGCGAAAAGAGAGTCTGGAGTCACTCCACACCGCACCCCACGCGGAGGGAGGAAGACCCGCCTCGATTCGCAGGAGACAGCGATGACCCGTCGTTCCATATCCAAGCGCGCAGCCATCGTGACCGCCACCGCCCTCGTCGCCGTCGGCACGGTCACCGCCGGTGTCAGCCTGGCCGGCCAGGACTCCCCGAAGAAGGCGAGCAAGAAGCAGATCGCCTCGCTCTTCGACACCTGGAACGCGGCCCTGCGGACCGGTGACTCCGACAAGGTCGCCGACCTGTACGCCAAGGACGCGGTCCTCCTGCCCACCGTCTCCAACAAGGTCCGCTCGGACCGCGCCGAGATCGTCGACTACTTCGACCACTTCCTCGACAACAAGCCGGTCGGCAAGAAGATCGAGACGATCGTCAACATCCTCGACGCCGACTCCGCGATCGACGCCGGCGTGTACGAGTTCACGCTCACCGACCCCGACACCGGCAAGAAGCGGGTGGTCGAGGCCCGCTACACGTACGCCTACGAGAAGATCGGCGGCGAGTGGCTGATCGTCAACCACCACTCCTCGGCGATGCCGGAAGGCTGAGGCCTGAGGCCTGAGGCCTGAGACTGAGCACTGAGCACTGAGGCCCGAGGCCCTGCGGTCCTGCGGCCCTGCGGTCCTGCGGTCCTGCGGCTCCGAGGTCCTGCGGTCCTGCGGTCCTGGGGTCCTGCGGTCTGCGGCCCCGAGGCCCTGCGGTCCTGCGGCCCCGAGGCCGGTCAGCCGGCCGCGCGCAGGCGGATCTCCACGCACAGTCCGCCGCCATGGCGGTCCCCCCGGTCGAGCGAAGCCGAGACGGGGGGAGCGTCCCGGAGCGTCACGGTCCCGCCGTCGTCCGTCACCAGCTGCTTGACGACGGCGAGGCCGAGACCGGAGCCGGACCTGCCGGTGAGTCCCTGGCCGCGCCAGAAGCGGTCGAAGGCGCGGGACTTCTCCGGATCCGACATGCCGGGACCCTCGTCGAGGACCGACAGCACCACTTCGTCGCCCCGCGTCTGCATCCGTACGGTGATCGTGCCGCCGTCGGGTGACACCTCCAGGGCGTTCGAGAGCACGTTGTCCAGCACCTGGTCCAGGTGACCGGGGCTGGTCAGCACCAGCAGCCGGCCGTCGGCACTCCCCCTGAGCGCGACGGTGACTCCGCGCTCGTCGGCGGCCGGCCTCCACACCGCCAGACGCTCGTTGACGATGTCCGGCAGGGACAGCGGCTCCGCCGCAGTCACCTTCGCCTCGGCCCGCGCCAGCACCAGCAGGCCGTTGACCAGCCGGCTCATCCGGACCACCTCGGCGGTCGCCTGCTCCACGTCCTCCCGTACGAACTCGTCGTCCACGCCGTCCGCGATGTTGTCCAACGAGAGCCGCAACGCCGTGAGCGGAGTGCGGAGTTGGTGGGAGGCGTCGGCCACGAAGATGCGCTGCGAGGCGACCAGGGTGTCCAGGCGCTCCGCGCCCTGGTTGAGGGTGCGGGCCAGCGTCTGGGTCTCCGGCGGGCCGGTCACCGGTGAGCGCGCGGTCAGGTCGCCGTCGCTGAACTTGCTCGCCATCCCGTTGAGTTCGCGCAGGGGGCGGGTCAGGCGGCGGGCCACGACCGCGCCGATCAGTGCCGCCACACCGAGCACCGTGACCGCGAGGCCCGCCCGGAAGCCCCAGATCGTCCACAGCCTGCGGGTGAGGCCCGACGTCGAGTAGACGATCCGTACGGCGCCGACGACCTGGCCGTCGGCCTTCGCGGGGACCGTGATCACCAGCTCGCGGCCCCAGATGAAGTCCGATCCCCAGTCGGTGGTCGAGCGGCCCTCCTCCCGGGCCTTCGTCAGTGCCGCGTCCGGCGCGGGGCGGGGTACGGCCGCCGCGCACGCGTCGGTGGCGCTGACCTGGACCTCGTCCTTCGTCTCGGCGGCGTAGGCCCTGGCCATGGTCGTCAGCGCCCGGCAGGACGCCTCGTCGCCGTTGCCCAGAAGCAGTGCCATGGTGGTCGCCTCGCGCTGGACGGACAGCTCGGTGTCGTCCCGCAGCTGCTTGGTGAGCGTGAAGGCCACCGGCACCGTGAACAGGAGGATGGCCACCGCGACGAGCAGGATGTAACTGAGGATGAGCTGACGGTTCATGAGGTGTCGCTGCCGGTGTCTTTCGAGATCTCCAGGCGGAACCCGACCCCTCGCACCGCCTCGATCGTGATCGCGCCCATCAGCTTCCGCCGCAGCGCCGCCACGTGCACGTCCAGGGTCTTGGTCGGGCCGAACCAGTTCGCGTCCCAGACCGCCTCCATGATCGACTCGCGCGACATCAGCGCGCCCGGCTCCTCGGTGAGGAAGGCCAGCAGGTCGTACTCCTTGGGCGCGAGCGCGACCTCCTCGCCGTCCAGGCGGACGCGGGCGGCTTTGCGGTCGACGGTCAGGCGGGTGCCGTAGCGGTCGGGGCCGGCCGCGGCGGCCTCACGCGGCTGCGTGCGCCGCATCACCGCCCTTATCCGCGCGATGACCTCCCGCACCCCGAAGGGCTTGGACACGTAGTCGTCGGCGCCGAGCTCCAGGCCGACCACCCGGTCCGTCTCGTCGCTGCGGGCGCTGATCACGATGATCGGGACGTCGCCGCGTTCCCGGAGGGCCTTGCAGACGTCGAGGCCGTCGGTGTCGGGCAGGCCGAGATCGAGGAGTACGACGTCGTAGGGCTCGGGGTGCGCCAGGGCGGCGGCGCCCGTGGTGACCCAGTCGACCTCGAAGCCGTAGCGGGTCAGGCCGCGGCGCAGGGACTGGGCGACCGGCTCATCGTCTTCCACGAGAAGTACGTGCACAGCCGAACCCTAGTGCTTGAAACTTAATTCACAGCCGGGACCTGTGACGCTTGGCACTTTTCCGGAGGGCCTCTCGTGGGCATGCGCTGACCTGGGCGCCCGAGTCTCACGATGCGATACCTCAGGGGCGAATTTCGGGCGCTCGATAGACTGAGCCGACCGCAGTACATATGCGTATGTGCGGATAGAGACTGACTGAGCGAGGAGCGCACGTGGGCCTTGTCGTGCAGAAGTACGGAGGCTCCTCCGTAGCCGATGCCGAGGGCATCAAGCGCGTCGCCAAGCGAATCGTGGAAGCGAAGAAGAACGGCCACCAGGTGGTCGTGGTCGTTTCCGCGATGGGCGACACGACGGACGAGCTGATCGATCTCGCCGAGCAGGTATCCCCGATGCCGGCCGGGCGTGAGTTCGACATGCTGCTGACCGCCGGAGAGCGGATCTCCATGGCCCTGCTGGCCATGGCGATCAAAAACCTGGGCCACGAGGCCCAGAGCTTCACCGGCAGCCAGGCAGGCGTCATCACCGACTCGGTCCACAACAAAGCGCGGATCATCGACGTCACGCCCGGCCGCATCCGGACGGCTCTGGACGAGGGCAACATCGCCATCGTCGCCGGGTTCCAGGGTGTCAGCCAGGACAAGAAGGACATCACCACGCTGGGACGCGGTGGGTCCGACACCACGGCCGTGGCGCTCGCCGCCGCCCTCGACGCCGAGGTGTGCGAGATCTACACCGACGTCGACGGCGTGTTCACCGCCGACCCGCGGGTGGTGAAGAAGGCGAGGAAGATCGACTGGATCTCCTCCGAGGACATGCTGGAGCTCGCCGCCTCCGGCTCCAAGGTGCTGCTGCACCGCTGCGTCGAGTACGCACGTCGTTACGACATCCCGATCCACGTCCGCTCGTCCTTCTCCGGACTGCCGGGCACCTGGGTCAGCAACGAGAAGCCCGATTCGCAAGGGGACCAGCAGGTGGAGCACGCCATCATCTCCGGAGTCGCCCACGACGTCTCCGAAGCCAAGATCACGGTCGTCGGCGTCCCGGACAAGCCGGGCGAGGCCGCGGTGATCTTCCGCGCCGTCGCGGACGCGGAGATCAACATCGACATGATCGTGCAGAACGTGTCCGCGGCCTCCACCGGTCTGACGGACATCTCCTTCACCCTCCCCAAGACCGAGGGCCGCAAGGCCATCGACGCCCTGGAGAAGGCGAAGAGCGCGATCGGCTTCGAGTCGCTGCGCTACGACGACCAGATCGGCAAGATCTCGCTCGTCGGCGCCGGGATGAAGACCAACCCGGGCGTCACCGCCTCCTTCTTCCAGGCGCTGTCCGACGCGGGCGTGAACATCGAGCTGATCTCGACCTCCGAGATCCGCATCTCGGTCGTCACCCGGCAGGACGACGTCCCCGAGGCCGTCCGCGCCGTGCACTCCGCCTTCGGGCTCGACTCCGACAGCGACGAGGCCGTCGTCTACGGAGGCACGGGACGCTGATGGCCGGGACGGGGTCCGCCCGACCGTCGCTCGCGGTCGTGGGTGCGACCGGAGCCGTGGGCACGGTCATGCTCCAGATCCTGTCCCAGCACGCGGACATCTGGGGCGAGATCCGTCTGATCGCCTCACCGCGCTCGGCCGGCCGAAAGCTGGCCGTGCGCGGTGAGCAGGTCGAGGTGGTGGCCCTGTCGGAGGAGGCCTTCGACGGGATCGACGTCGCCATGTTCGACGTACCCGACGAGGTGTCCGCCCAGTGGGCGCCGATCGCCGCCGCCAAGGGCGCGGTGGTGGTGGACAACTCGGGCGCCTTCCGGATGGACCCGCACGTGCCCCTGGTCGTCCCCGAGGTCAATCCGCACGCGGCCCGTGTCAGGTCGCGGAACATCATCGCCAACCCGAACTGCACCACCCTCTCCATGATCGTGGCCCTGGGCGCGCTGCACGCCGAGTTCGGGCTGCGCGAGCTGGTCGTCTCCTCCTACCAGGCGGTGAGCGGGGCCGGGCGGGCCGGTGTCGAGACGCTGCGCCAGCAGCTGTCCCTGGTCGCCGGTACGGAACTGGGGACCAGCCCCGGTGACGTGCGGCGGGCGGTCGGTGACAACACCGGGCCGTTCCCGGAGCCGGTCGCGCTGAACGTCGTGCCGTGGGCCGGATCGCTGCGCGAGGACGGCTGGTCGTCCGAGGAGATGAAGGTGCGCGACGAGTCGCGCAAGATCCTCGGCCTGCCCAGGCTGCCCGTCGCGGTGACCTGTGTCCGGGTGCCGGTCGTCACCACGCACTCACTGACCGTCCACGCCCGCTTCGAGGACGAGGTCACCGTCCGCAAGGCGCGCGAGATCCTCGCCACAGCGCCCGGAGTCGTCCTCTTCGACAATCCGGAGGCGGGGGAGTTCCCGACGCCGGCCGATGTCGTGGGCACCGATCCGACCTGGGTCGGACGGGTGCGGCGGGCGCTGGACGACCCGACGGCGCTCGAACTGTTCGTGTGCGGAGACAACCTGCGCAAGGGGGCCGCGCTCAACACCGCGCAGATCGCGGAGCTGGTGGCGGCGGAGTACCGGTGAGCCCAGGTCGCGGGCCGGCGTGACGTTTCGTCGGCCTCGTGCGCTTCATGTCGTGTGTGACGTGTGTTGAAGCAAGGGGTTACCGCCGGAAAAGTCCTGGCAGAAACCGCGTACATTTGTAGGATCTGTATGAGAAATGTGAGCCGGCCGTTGGTCCGGACCACTTGAACCGAGCCGCCTCGGCATCCGAAGATTTGGCTCCCCGTCCTCCGCAACCGCGCGGTGGGCGGGGAGCGTCTTTGCGAACGCCCTTCGGGGGCGCGGGGACGCTTGACGGGGCGTGGGGACGCCCTGGCCATTCAGGACACAGGGGAAGAGCGGGTTGGGCATGAGCGGGTTTGACGCACGGTCAGTTGTGCTGCCTGGCAGAAGACGGCCGGTCGCGTACAACCATGACGGGGGGAAGCGTGTCCAACTGGCGTGGCAGAGGTTCTCGACTTCAGAGCGGCGACGCGCGGCACGGCCCTTCGGCCGCCCCGCCCGTCCCTACGACCCCGCATGGCCGGCGCGCCCGGTGGCATGCCGGTGATCGCCCCCATGCCCGCAGCGCGGCCGGCCCGCATCCCTGGACAGCGTGACGGCGCCGAAGAAGCGGTGGCCGCCGGCACGACCGTCGACCATCTCACCGAGACCTACCGGGCGCACTACCGCTCACTGCTGGGTCTCGCCGCCCTCCTCCTCGACGACACCGCCTCCTGCGAGGACGTCGTGCAGGAGGCCTTCATCCGCGTCCACTCCGCGCGCAAACGCGTCCGGGACCCGGAGAAGACCCTCGCGTATCTGCGTCAGACGGTCGTCAACCTCTCCCGCTCGGCCCTGCGCCGCCGCATCCTCGGCCTCAAGCTGCTCTCCAAGCCGATGCCGGACATGGCGAGCGCCGAGGAGGGTGCGTACGACCAGCTGGAGCGCGACTCGCTGATCAAGGCGATGAAGGGCCTGCAGCGCCGCCAGCGCGAGGTTCTGGTCCTGCGCTACTTCGCGGACATGACCGAGGCGCAGGTCGCCGAGACCCTCGGGATATCGCTGGGTTCCGTCAAGGCGTACGGCTCGCGCGGCATCGCCGCTCTGCGGGTCGCCATGGAGGCCCCGGCATGACCGGAGACAACGACGGGCGGCGTCATCTGCACGTCCCCCACGAGCCCTATGAATGGCGCGAGCCGACACAGTCGTCGGACGAACAGGCGCCGAAGCAATCGCACGCTGGGAACGGAACTGTGAACCACGGCCCCGACGACCAGAGCTCCACGGGGTTCGACTCGGACGAGCTGGCACTGCGCAGCCTGCTGCACCAGGCGGTGCGGGAGATCGAGCCGAGCGACGGCACGCTGGACCATCTGCGCAAGGCGGTACCCGCCCGGCGGGCGCGCAAGCGGCAGGCCGTGGTCGGCATGGCGGCCGCCGCCCTCTTCATCGGCACCGCCATCCCGGCCCTCGTGCACGTCTCCAACTCCACCGGCGCCGATGCCGACCCGTCCATGGCCGGGCACTACTCCCAGGCGCAGGGCGGCGCCGGCGAGGGCAAGGGCCCCGACGGCGGCGAGAGCACCTCGGGCGGCTCCGCCGGCAAGACCGAGGACCAGGGCAAGGGCGAGCAGAAGGATCAGGACAAGGGCAAGGGCACCGGCAGCAGCACCGGGGCGAGCAGCGGCACCGACCCCTCCGCCACCAGCGCGGCGGGCGTCCCCGTCTGTACGACCGCCGAGCTCGGCTCGGCCACCCAGAGCGTCGACGCCCCCGACTCCGTCGGCGCGGTGTACGGCACCTTCCACATCACCAACACCTCCGCCATCAGCTGTTCCGTCAACGGCCCCGGCACGGTCACGCCGACCCCGCAGGGCGCGGCGGACACCGCCAAGATCACCACGGCCCGGCATGTCGCCGGGGACGCGGCGGCCTCGCTGCCCGACCCGGCCCTGGAGGTGGCGTCCCTGGTGCTGAAGCCGGGTGCCGCCTACGACGTCAAGTTCGCCTGGGTGCCCTCGGAGACCTGCCCCAAGACCGGCGGTGACACCACGGGCGGCGACACCGGCACCCCGACGCCCGACCCGACACCCACGGACGACACCGCCACCGACGGCGGCACCACCACGGGCGGCGACACCGGCACCTCGACCCAGCTCCTCACCGAGGACGGCACGGCCGACGGCAGCGTGATCGTCACGAACACCGCGGAGGGCGGGGCGCCGTCCGTCTCGGCTGTGGTGTCCAACGCGTGCGCGGGGACCGTGTACTGGACGGGCGTGCTGGCGGGATCCTGAGGGCACCGCGAGCCGGTGCCGGTCTTCTCAGACCGTCACCCGGCCCGCTTGCTCGTCCTGGTCCTCGTCCTGGTCCTCGTCCGGTACGAGCCCCAGCTCGGCGTCCCTGAGGAACTCGATCTCCCGCCGCAGCAGCCGGAACCACATGAACACCACGAACCCGGCGAAGACGAACCACTCCCCGGTGTACCCGAGGTTCTGGAACGCCTTCAGGTCCAGCCCCGTGTCCGCCGGCGCCGCGGCGGGCACGGCCGTCATCCCCGAGTCCGCCTTGGTGAGCGTGATCCACGCGTCGTACACGTCGTACGGCACGAGGTTCACCAGCGACGCCGCGCTGATCGCCGCGGTCTGCCCGGCCGGCAGCCCGCCCTCGGCACTGACGCCGTTGCTCCCCGGCGACTCGGACGCCTGGAGGGCACCGGTCACGGTGACCTCGCCGGTGGGCGCGGCCGGGGCCTTCGCAGGGTCGGGGGTTCCGGGCAGCCAGCCCCGGACGACGGGCAGGGCCTTGCCGCCGTCGGTGCGCAGCAGCGTCAGGACGTAGTAGCCGTTCTTGCCGTCCAGTTCGCGGTCCGGGACGAGGAGCTGCCGGTCGTACCTGCCGGTCGCGGTGGCCGGCTTGCCGGAGGTCACCTTGTCCACGGGCAGCAGCTCGGTCAGCGGACGGGCGGTCTCCCGGCCCGCGGACCCGGCCTCGGCGCTCGCGGCCTGGTGGTCCTGCATCCGGTCCTCGAAGCGGCTCAGCTGCCACGACCCCATGAAGACGCAGAAGGGGATGGCGAGCAGCACGAAGACGTTGATCCCCCACCAACGGGGCGTCAGCAGAAACCGGTACACGCCAACAAAGGTACGGGGCTCCTGCGGGGGCCCGCCCCTGGGGGTCAGTACCGCTCGGCGAGGTGTTCCCGGCCGGCCGGAGGCTCGTACGGCTCCGGCCAGAAGTCGGTGACGGCGGATATCCGGCCGCTCTCGTCCCCCGTGAAGAACGAGATGCCGTGCATCTCCTCCGGTCCCACCGTGACGTGGAGCCAGGTCACCACCTGGTCAGGCTCGGCGACGATCCGCTCGACGCGCAGGTGCCAGTCGCCCGGATACTCGCGGTTGAACCGGACGTACTTCTCCCGTCCGCTGATCCGCTCGCGCGTCTGCGGCAGCGTGTACACCACGTCCTCGGCCAGCGTGTCGGCGAACGTGTCCCAGTCCCGGGCCTCGGCACAGGCCCAGAAGGTCTCGACTGTCCCGCGCAGATCGGTCATGCCGAAGAGTCTGCACCACGCCACTGACAACGGACCGGGAGCGCCGAGGGCTGACGGGTGCGGCGGGCGGCGGGCGGCGGGCGGCGGGGCGAAAGTTATCCACAGGCTGGGGTCCCTGGCCAGCGCGTTGTCGGTCGGTGCGGGCAGTATGGGGCCATGACTGAGAGCAACGGGTCCGCCGCGGCCGAGCGCAACGAGGAGATGCCGGACTGGGAGAAGCGCTTCCGGGCGCCCCGGGTGTCGCTGCCGGACTGGGCGGAGGACGCACCGGACCGCTCCCTGTTCGTGTCGAACGCGACGGGGACGTACGAGCTGTATGCCTGGGACCGCGCGACGGGCGGGCAACGCCAGGTGACCGACCGGCCGAACGGCACGACGGACGGTGTGCTCTCCCCGGACGGCACCTGGGTGTGGTGGTTCGACGACAAGGACGGCGACGAGTTCGGGGTCTGGCGCCGCCAGCCGTTCGAGGGCGGGGAGGACGAGCTCGCCACGCCCGGGCTGGACGCGTCGTACCCGGCGGGCCTGGCGCTCGGACGGGACGGCCGTACGGCGGTCGTGGGCCGGTCGACCGACGAGGACGGTACGACGATCCATGTCGCCCGCACCGGCGAGGCCCCCGTCGAGATCTACCGCCACCGCGAGTCGGCCGGCGTGGGCGACCTCTCCCACGACGGCTCGCTGATCGCGATCGAGCACACCGAGCACGGCGACGCGATGCACTCGGCACTGCGCGTCCTTCGCCCCGACGGCACACCGGTCGCCGAACTCGACGACACCAAGGGCGGCAGCAGGGAGCTGGGCCTCGAGGTGCTCGGCTTCGCGCCGGTGCAGGGGGACACCCGGCTGTTGATCGGGCATCAGCGGCGGGGCCGCTGGGAGCCCCTGGTGTGGGACGTGGCGACCGGCGTGGAGAACGACCTCGCCCTGGACCTGCCCGGCGACGTGAGCGCCGAGTGGTACCCGGACGGCACCGGGCTGCTCATCGCGCACAGCTTCGAGGCCCGCAGCGAGCTCTTCCGCTACGACCCGGCGACCCGCGACCTGGTCAGGATCCCGACCCCGGCAGGCACGGTCTCCGGGGCGACCGCCCGTCCCGACGGCAGCGTGGAGTACCTCTGGTCCTCGGCCGCCGAGTCCTCGACCGTCCGCTCGACGACCGGCAGGGTCGTCCTCGACCCGCCCGGCATGAAGTCCCCGGGATCCGTGCCCGTGCAGGACGTGTGGGTGGAGGGCCCGGGCGGCCGCATCCACGCCCTGGTCCAGAAGCCGGCGGGCGCGACCGGCCCGCTCCCCACGGTCTTCGACATCCACGGCGGCCCGACCTGGCACGACAGCGACTCCTTCGCCGCGGGCCCGGCGGCCTGGGTGGACCACGGGTACGCGGTGGTCCGCGTCAACTACCGTGGCTCCACGGGCTACGGCCGCGACTGGACCGACGCCCTGAAGCACCGGGTCGGCCTCATCGAGCTGGAGGACGTCGCGGCGGTCCGCGAATGGGCGATCACCTCCGGCCTCGCCGACCCCTCCCGCCTCATCCTCACCGGCGGCTCCTGGGGCGGCTACCTCACCCTCCTCGGCCTCGGCACCCAGCCCGGCGCGTGGTCCCTCGGCATCGCGGCGGTCCCGGTCGCCGACTACGTCACGGCGTACCACGACGAGATGGAAGCCCTGAAGGCCATGGACCGCACCCTGCTGGGCGGCACCCCGGAGGAAGTCCCGGAACGCTTCGAGGCGTCCTCACCCATCACGTACGTGGACCAGGTCAAGGCCCCGGTCTACATCTCGGCCGGCGTCAACGACCCCCGCTGCCCGATCCGCCAGATCGACAACTACGTCAAACGCCTGGAGACCAGGGGCGCGATCCACGAGGTGTACCGCTACGACGCGGGCCACGGCTCCCTGGTCGTCGACGAACGCATCAAGCAGGTCCAACTGGAACTGGACTTCGCGGCAAGGCACTTGCCCGTCTAGCCGAGGGCGTCAGCCTGCGGGCAGTCGTGCCGCTGGGGCGGCACGGGTGGGCGTAGGCGGCACCCCGCAGCGCCGGGCTGGGCCGGGGTGGGTTGCGCAGCCCGGCCCAACCCGGACACCGGGTGCCGCCTACGCCCCAGCCCAGCCCGAGCACCGGGTGCCGCCTACACGCCCACCCAGACCCACCCCAGACCCACCCCGGCCACCACCTACGCCCCCGCCCGCTCCCGCCGCGCCCGCCTGCCCAGCAACTCCGCCAGCCCTCGGCGCGTCGCCGCCAGCACCACCCGGTCCGACCCCCGCAGCACATACGTGTCGGGCAGATCCCACACCAACCCGGACGACGCACCCGAGGACCGCACGTCCTCATAGGCCTCCTCCGCGGCCGGCTCCTCCTGCCCGCCCCCGCCCCCGGAGGCCGCCGTGTCCAGCGCGAGCACCCGCCACGCCCCCGCCCGAAACGCCTCCCCGACCGTCTTCCCCTCCAACTGCGGATGCCCGCCCACCTCCACGGCCGCGAACAACAACACCCGCCGCTCGACCGGGATCGCCCCCAGGATCTGCCGCCCCATCATCGCCCCGGCGAACGCGGGCGCCGCCAGATGCGACACACTCCGGCTCCGCGTGGACGCGCCAGGGTGCGCGGCCCGGAGGGTGCGGTACACGGCGGTCGCGAAATCGTCGTCGTACAGCCGCAGGACGACCCGCAGGTCGGGCCGTACGGACCGCGCGTACAGCACCGCCTCCAGGTTGGTCGTGTCCGCGCTGGTCACCGCTAGCAGCGAGTTCGCGCGGTGGATCTTGGCGGCCTCCAGGACGCCCTCCTGGGTGACGTCACCGAGCACCACCGGCACCCGCAGCCGCCGCGCCGTGGCGAGTCCACGCGCGTCGGGGTCGGACTCGACGCACACCACGGGGATGTTCAGTTCGCGCAACCGGGTCAGCACCCGCGTACCGATCTTGCCGAGGCCCAGCAGCACGACATGGCCGCCCAGCCCGCGCGGCGGCTTGCGCAGCGCGGACGCGCTCCGGAAGGTGCCCAGCGCTTCCAGCACCGCCGCCAGCAGCACCGGCAGGAGCAGCAACCCGACCAGACCGGAGAGGAGCTGGAGGATCTGGCGGCCGGTGGACGCGCCGACCGCGGGGTCGTTGATGGCGAAGAGGTCGAGCAGGGTCAGGTAGGTCGCGTGCAGCGGATGGTCGCCGGTGACCAGGGTCAGCGCGACCGCGAGCGCGACCACGCACCCCACCAGCCCGGCCAGCGACCACCGCAGCCGCCGCGAGAACAGCGAGGCGAACGGCGGCACGATCCCGCGCCCGGCGGGCAGGGCGGGCCCGGAGTACGAGACCTGCTCCAGTACGACGGTTCCGCGCCCGGCGGCGGCCCGTACCGTCGCCGCGTCGGGCAGCAGCAGCGGCCCCTGCTCGCCGCTCTCGGGACCGTTCGGATCGCCGGCCAGGCCGCCGTTCGGGCGGCCGTTCGGGTCGTTGGGCGTCGCGGACAGCAGCGCGAGCGTCGCCAGCCCCGGCTCGGCCGTCTCGCCGGGTCTCGGCACCGGACGCTCCACCGCGCGCAGCATCAGCCCGTCGGTCTGTACGACCTTGCTGGTGCCGACGACGGCGCTCGCGGCCAGCGCGGGTGCGGCCGTGTCGGCGTCGGACAGGACCGTCGTGGAGGCGTCGAAGACCGCGGCAGGTCCCGTCGTGCCGCCGGTGGCCAACGCGGCCGCCTGGTCGAGGAGTTCCTCGATGTGCTGTCCCAACCGCCGGTTGTACAGCCGCAGTACGAGCCGCAGGGTGGGATGGAGACGGCGGGCGGTAAGGGCGGCGCGGATGTTGGTCTCGTCGTCGTCGTAGACGAGGGCGAGCGCGGCGGCCCGCTCCACACCCGCCTCGGCGAGCACGGTCTCGGTCACCTCTCCGGCCTCCACGACCACCGGATCGAGCCCAGGGGAGTCCGCCACGACCCCGGTCATCCCGGCCCGGTTGACGGCCGCGTTCACCACCCGGTCCAGCAGCGCCGAGGCCGCGCGGGCACGTCCGACGACCGGTGGCCGTACGGTGCGCTCGGCGGGCGGCACGACGAGGGTGACCTGTTCGCCGTACACACCGCGCAGTTCGGCGGCCAGCCGGTGCGCGAGCCCGTCGTCGCCGCACACCACCATGTGCGCGGCGGGTGCGCCACCGGGCGGACTCTGATTCGGAACGCTCACCACAGGGGAACAGCCTGCCTCACTGGTACGGGTGGTCGTACGGCCGGGTCCGGAGGGACCGGGTCATGATCCCGCGCGGAGTTGAACAACAGAGGCAGAATCCCCGTACAGGAGTAAAGGGATCGACCCCGAAGCCCGGAGGTACCTCGCCCGTGGCCATCACCAAAGCCGCTCCGCGGCAGACGGGCGACGCCCCGAGCCCTCCGCCGCACGGGAGAGACGGGTGGCGGCTCAACTCCCAGCTCGCGCTGACCCTGCTGCTCGTCCTGATGGTCCTCGCCCAGGGCCCTGTCCGGCGCGCGCTCTCCGCACCCGTCATGCAGAGCTGGATGACCGTCTTCGTCGCCGTGATGGTGCAGGCGCTGCCCTTCCTCGTGCTGGGTGTGCTGCTGTCGGCGGCGATCGCGGTGTTCGTGCCGGCGTCGTTCTTCGCGCGGGCGTTGCCCGGAAGGCCCGCACTGGCGGTTCCGGTGGCCGGGATGGCGGGGGCGGTGCTGCCGGGGTGCGAGTGTGCGTCGGTGCCCGTGGCGGGGGCGCTGGTACGGCGGGGGGTCACGCCGGCCGCGGCGCTGGCGTTCCTGCTGTCCGCGCCGGCGATCAACCCGATCGTGTTGACGGCCACGGCTGTCGCGTTCCCCAACGACCCCGAGATGGTGCTGGCCCGCTTCGTCGCGAGCCTGCTGGTGGCGTGCGCGATGGGCTGGCTGTGGCTCAGGCTCGGCCGCGCCGACTGGCTGCGGCCGCCCGCCCGGGAGGCGTACGAGGGGCAGGGCAGGGGCGCCGCGTTCTGGGGGTCGGTCCGGCACGACGTGATGCACGCGGGCGGGTTCCTGGTGGTGGGCGCGATGGCCGCCGCGACGCTCAAGGCGGTGGTGCCGGAGGAGTGGCTGCGTCTCGCGGCCGAGCATCCGGTCGTCTCGGTCCTGGCGCTGGCGATTCTCGCCGTCCTGCTGTCGATCTGCTCGGAGGCGGACGCGTTCGTGGCGGCCTCGCTGACGCAGTTCTCGCTGACCGCGCGGCTGGCGTTCCTGGTCGTCGGGCCGATGATCGACCTGAAGCTGTTCGCGATGCAGGCGGGGACGTTCGGGCGGGGCTTCGCCGTGCGCTTCGCGCCCGCGACCTTCGTCCTCGCCATCGCGGTGTCGGTGCTGACCGGGGCGGTGCTGCTGTGAACCGGCAGGCGCAGGCGGCCGTGCTGTTCCTGCTCGGCGCGGCCCTGCTGCACGCGGGCCTCACCGACCTCTACCTGCGGTACGTCAAGGCCGGCCTGCGTCCGATGCTGCTCGCCTCCGGCGTCGTCCTGATCGCGGCGGCGGTGGCGACGGTCTGGTACGAGTGGCGGTCCAAGAAGGACCAGCAGGCGGAGCAGGGAGAGGGCAGCGGCTCCCACGGCCATGACGGCCCTGACGGTCACGACGGCCACCGCGAACCCCGCATCTCCTGGCTTCTCGTCCTCCCCCTCCTCGCCCTGATCCTCGTCGCCCCGCCCGCCCTCGGCTCGTACAGCGCCCTGCGTACCGGGACGGCCCTGCAACAGCCGTACGGCTATGCCGCCTTGCCCGCCGACGGACCGCTCCGTCTCAACCTCGTCGACTACGCGGGCCGGGCGGCCTACGGTCACGGGCGTTCGCTCGGTGACCGGCAGGTCAAGGTCGCCGGGTTCGTGGCGCTGGACGGCAGGGGGACGCCGTACCTGGTCCGGATGGCCCTCAACTGCTGTGCCGCCGACGCCCAGCCGGTCAAGGTCGGGCTGACCGGCCGGATCCCGCCGGTGCTGGAGCCGGACACGTGGCTCGAGGTCACCGGCACGTACACGACCAAGCGGACCCGGGATCCGGTCAACGGCAGGCCGATCCCGTTCATCGAGGTCAGCGGTGCCGTACCGGTCAAGGCGCCCAAGGATCCGTACGACGAGACCTGGAACAACTGACCGTCGGTCATGGCGGTTGCCGGCCCGGTTCCGGCAGCCGGGCTCTCGGACCTCTCAGCCCTCGTCGTCCGGTTCCTCTTCCCCCTCGTCCTTGCCCTTGCCCTTGTCCTGACCGTCCTGACCGTCTTGGCCCTGCGTCGCGTCCTCCGGTGCGATGGGGGTCGGGGTGAGGGCGGGGGTCGTCGGGGTGGCGGTGGGGAGGGACGAGGTGGGTGTGGGGGAGGGCTGGGGTGGGTCGGACAGGTCGGTTCCGGACGCCGCCTCGGACGTGGCCGCTGCCGGGGCCGTGACAGAGCCGCTCGTGCCGTCCGTACTGTCTGTGCCGCCCGTACCGTCCGTACTGCTCGTGCCGCTCGGCGCGCCGCCTCCGGGGCTCTCCGCCGAGCTGTTGCCCGGTGAGAACCAGAGCATGCCGGCGAGCATCGCGGCCAGGAAGACCAGGACTCCGGCGACCGTCGCCACCACCATCGGCCGGTGCGCGACCAGGCGACGGCCACCCGGTCGGGTCGCACGTCCGGCTCCACGGGACCGGGACGGCCGTACGGCGGCGGACGGCAGCGCGTACGTCGTCGCGAGCGGCGCGGGTGCGGGGGCAGGTGTGGGTGCGGGCACGGCCGCGGGGACCGGTTCCGGCAACGGATCCGACCGTCCCTGCCACGCCCCGCCGCCGAACCACTCGGCGATCTGCGGCGCGGTGGGACGGTCCTCGGGCTGCTTGGCGAGGAGCCCGAGGAGGAAGTTCTCGAAGGCGGGAGGCAGTTCGGGGCGGCTCTTCCGGGGCGGTACGGGGACCGCGTCGAGGTGCTGGTGCAGGATCGCCACCGCGGTGGCGGCCTGGAACGGCGGTCGTCCGGTGAGGAGTTGGTAGAGCAGGCACCCGAGCGCGTACACGTCCGAGGCCGGACCGGCGGCCCGGCCCAGGGCGCGCTCGGGGGCGAGGTAGAGGCTGGTGCCGACGATCTGGCCGGTGGTGGTGAGCGCGCCGGACGGGTCGTCCACGAAGCGGGCGATACCGAAGTCGCCGATCTTGAGGGTGCCGTCGGCGTCCAGCAGCAGGTTGGCGGGCTTGATGTCGCGGTGCACGATGCCCTGCTGATGGGCGGCGGCGAGCCCGGCGGCGGCCTGGGCGGCGATGTGGGCCACCTGCTCGACGGGGAGCGGTCCCGCGGTGCTGAGCCGGCGGTCGAGGCTGTCGCCCTCGACCAGCTCCATCACCAGAAAGAGTCGGCCGTCGTACTCGCCGAAGTCGTAGACCGCCACCACGTACGGGTGGTTGAGCCGCCCGGCGGTCTGGGCCTCCAGGCGGAAGCGCGAGGTCGCCGTGGGATCGGAGTCGTGGGGAAGGAGGAGCTTGACGGCCACCGTCCTGCCGAGCGTCTCGTCGAAAGCCCGCCAGACCTCGCCCATCGCACCGCGTCCGATGGGGTCGTGCAGCCGGTACCGGCCCGCTATCAGCACCTGTGTTTCATCCTCATGCCGTAGAACGTCTCGACCGCCGCAGGACTCAACACACCTCGGTGGCGGGGGCGTTGGTGGGGGGTGCCGCAGCCGGCCCAGCTTACCGGCGCAGGAGTGCCCCGTTTCTCACCCACGGCCCGCCGGCCCTCGCACGGACGCACGATCAAGGCGGTGTGTATTGCTGCCGTCGGGACCTCCCCCTACGCTGAATCTGATGGGTCGTCAGATAAGCGCGCCGGGTGCATCGGCAGGCAGCAGGGGGCAAGCAGTGGTCAGTGTCAGTGTCGACAACAGCAGCGCCAGGGAACTGCCCAAGGTCATCAGCGTGGACGATCACGTGATCGAGCCCGCACACCTCTTCGAGACGTGGCTTCCGGCGAAGTACCGGGACAGGGGGCCGAAGCCGTTCACCGCGGGGATCGGCGATCTTCAGTACGTCGGCGGGAAGTACCGGTTCACCACGGACCCGGACGGCCAGATCACCGACTGGTGGGAGTACGAGGGCGAACTCTTCCCGTACAAGCGCATCATCGCGGCCGTCGGCTTCTCGCGGGACGAGATGACGCTCGACGGGATCACACGGGAGCAGATGCGGCGGGGCTGCTGGGACCCGAAGGCCCGGCTGGAGGACATGGAGATGAACCATGTCGAGGCCTCGCTGTGCTTCCCGACGTTCCCGAGGTTCTGCGGGCAGACCTTCGCGGAGGCCAAGGACAAGGAGGTCGGACTCGCGTGCGTGCGGGCGTACAACGACTGGATGGTCGAGGAGTGGTGCGGCGACAGCGGCGGCCGGCTCATCCCGCTGTGCCTCATCCCGCTGTGGGACATCGACCTGGCAGTCACGGAGATCCGGCGCAACGCCGAACGGGGCGTACGGGCCGTGACGTTCAGCGAGATCCCGACGTATCTGGGGCTGCCGTCGATCCACTCCGGCTACTGGGACCCGTTCTTCGCGGTCTGCGAGGAGACCGGGACCGTGGTGAACATGCACATCGGGTCCTCGTCGCAGATGCCGGCGGCGTCCCCCGACGCGCCCCCGGCCGTCCAGGCCGCGCTGAGCTTCAACAACGCCATGGCGTCGATGATGGACTTCCTCTTCTCCGGCGTCCTGGTGAAGTTCCCGCGACTGAAACTGGCGTACAGCGAGGGGCAGATGGGGTGGATCCCGTACGCCCTGGAGCGCGCCGACGACGTCTGGGAGGAGCACCGGGCGTGGGGCGGGGTCAAGGACCTGATCCCGGAGCCGCCGTCGACGTACTACTACCGGCAGATCTTCTGCTGCTTCTTCCGCGACAGGCACGGCATCGAGTCGATCGACACCGTCGGCGTGGACAACGCGACCTTCGAGACGGACTACCCGCACGTCGACTCGACCTGGCCGCACACCAAGCAGGTCGCCGAGGAGCACGTGGCCGGCCTCCCCTACGAGGTCACGTACAAGCTGCTGCGGGGCAACGCCATCCGGATGCTGGACCTGCCCTTCGACAAGTGAGTCCGGGACGTCCGAAAGAGGCGCCTGAACGGGGCGTTCCACGGGCAGGCACTGTGCATGAAGGTCTCCGTGGATTCCCACCTGTGCTACGGCTCCGGCGAATGCGTCTACCGCGTTCCGTCCGTCTTCACGGCGGCGGACGGATTCGGCGCCGTCATACCCGGCCGCGAGAACACCGGCGACGACCCGGACGTGCGGGAGGCGGCCGAACTCTGCCCGTCGCAGGCGATCACCATCGGCGACAGGTGACCGGTACGGGGTAAACCGGTGGTCGGTGAAGGTGAAGGTGAAGGTGAAGAAGGTGGCGGTGGCGGTGGCGCTGACCGGTCACCGCCGGCCGAAGTCGGCGAGAGCCCGCGCCTACGCCTCCACCACGGCCATCCGCGCCTGCCGCTCGGTGGCGTCCGTGTGCGCCGCCTGTCCCTGCCCTGCCGGATGGGCACCACCATGTCGGGGGAGTGGTGAAGCGCCGGACACGGAAAGGCCCGACCGCTGGCGACGGGGGATGCACCAGCGATCGGGCTAAGGCCCACAGTAACAAGGCTGCTTGTCCCGCGGGAGACGACCAACGAACCATGGCAAGGAGTTGTGAGAGGGATCACGCGGGCGGTCCGCGTCCCCTCCGCAAGCCACCCGTCCCATCCGTCTCATCCGTCTCATCCGTCCCATCCGAGCCCGATCCTCGTCCGTGCCGCGTCCGCTCACCGGCCGCACGGAGGCTCGTACGACAGCCGTGGCAGGTACTCGTGCCACTTCTCCGGCGTCAGAACGCCCCGGGTGGTCGAGCAGATGTGGTTGATCGCGTCGTCGACGTCGAGGTTCCACAGCCGGACGGTGTCGGTGCCGCTGGACACCCCGAGCATGTGGCTCTTGGGGCTGAAGGAGAGGAAGTTGCCGGTCTTGGCGTTGGGGCTCATCGACTGGCCGATGGCGGAGGCGTGGGCGGGGTCGGTGGCGTTCCACAGGCGAACCGTGTTGTCGTTGCCGCCGCTCGCCAGGGTCTCACCGTCCGGGCTGAAGGTCAGCGACACGACCGCCTCGGTGTGGCCGGTCAGGGGCGGGCCCTGGGGTGTCGCTTCGGAGGGGTCCGTGACGTTCCAGAGCCGGACCGAGTCGTCGTCACTGCCGCTGGCCAGTGTCCGGCCGTCCGGACTGAAGGCGAGCACGTTGACGGGTCCGTGGTGGCCGGTGAGCGGTGTGCCGACGGCCTTCGCGTGACGCGGGTCGGCCACGTTCCAGAGCCGGACAGTGCCGTCCGCGCTGCCGCTGATGAGGGTGTGGCCGTCCGGGCTGAAGACGAGGGACAGGATGTAACCCCTGTGGCCGGTGAGCGGCTTGCCGAGCGGAACGACCTGGGACGGGTCGCTGACGTCCCACAACTGGACGGTGCGCTCGTCGTAGGGAGTGGCCAGGGTGCGCCCGTCCGGGCTGTACGCCAGCGCGTCCGGGCCCATGAACCGGGTCCGCAGGGCCACGGGCGCCCCGTAGGAGACGGGCCGGGTCGGGTCGGTGACGTTCCACAGGTGCACCGTCCGGTTGCCGGTGAGCACCGCGAGGCTGTGGCCGTCGGGGGAGAAGGCCGGCGAGCGCTGGCCCCTGTCCCCGGCCATGAACGGCTCGCCCAGCGACACCGGCCGGCCGGGAGTCTCCACGTTCCACAGCCGGACCCCCCCGTCGCGCCCGGCCGTGGCCAGCACCCGGCCGTCCGGGCGGAACGCCCCGCTGCGGCCGACCATGTCCGACGTCGGTATCGACCACAGCCGGACCTTGCTGTCGCCGCTCCCGGTGGCCAGGGTGCGGCCGTCGGGGCTGAAGCCCAGCGCGTACATCTCGCCGCTGCTCCCGGCGAGCGGCTCGCCGACCTGCGAGGGGTACGCCGGATCGCCGACGTTCCACAGGATCGCCGTGCTGTCCGCGCTGGCGGCGGCGAGCATGGACCCGTCGGGACTGAAGGCCACCGACCAGATGGCACCGGTGTGGCCGGTGAGCGGCGAGCCCAGCGCCTGTGCGTGCCGTGGGTCGGCAACGTTCCACAGCCGGACGGTGTTGTCCGCGCTGCCGCTGGCCAGCGTGCGGCCGTCGGGGCTGAAGGCCACGGAGTGCACCAGGTCGGTGTGGCCGGTGAGCGACGGGCCGAGCGCGCGGGCCTGCCGTGGGCCGGCCACGTTCCACAGCCGGACGGTGTCGTCATCGCCCCCGGTCGCCAGTGTCCGCCCGTCCGGGCTGAACGCCACCGAGCGGACGGCGGCCGAGTGGCCGGTCAGGGTGTCGAGTGCCTTCGGCCGGCCGGGGTCGGCCACGTCCCGCAGCCGTACCGTGTGGTCCTCGCCGGCCGAGGCCAGCGTCCGACCGTCCGGGCTGAAGGCGACCAGGTAGATCGTGCCGTCATGGCCGGTCAACGGCTTGCCCAGGGGCTTCGGCCGGCTCGGGTCCCGTACGTCCCACAGCCGGATCGTGCCGTCGTCCGCGGCACTGGCGAGGGTGTGCCCGTCCGGGCTGAAGACCGCGCTGCTCACCCAACTCGTGTGCCCGGTCAGCGGCTTGCCCAGGGGCTTCGGCCGGGTCGGGTCCTTCACGTTCCACAGGCGTACGGTCCGGTCGTAGCTGGCGGTGGCCAGGGTGCGCCCGTCCGGGCTGAACGAGGTGAGGTAGACGGCGCCGGTGTGGCCGAGCAGCGGGGTGGCCAGCGGCGCGTTCACGATCGAGATCAGCCGGTTGTTCGTCCCCTCGTCGCCCGGCCGCAGGTCGTGGGCCACCAGGTCGAGCTGGGCGGACAGCGACGGGTCCGTGTACTGGACGCGGTCCGCCTCGGCGACCACCTGCTCGAACACCGCGTCGTTGCGCTGCTGCCACGCGATCACCGCCGCGCCGACGGCCACCATGGCCAGCACGACCAGCGCCGACACCGCGCCCCGGCTGATCCAGACCGTGCGCCTGCGCAACCTGACCGAGGCGGCCAGGAAGTCCACCGCGCTCCGGGTCAGGAACGTCTCGCCGGCGGACTTCGCCCAGCTGTGGGCCTGCTCCAGCCGCGAACCCCGGTAGAGCAGCGAGGTGTCGCGGTGGGAACCCTCCCAGGCTCGGCCGTCCTCCTCGAGACGCTGGCGCAGCAGATGGTCGCCCCGCCCCTCGTCGATCCAGTCGCGCAGCCGGGGCCAGGCGGTCAGCAGCGCCTCGTGGGTGATCTCCACGGTCTCCGCGTCGAGCGTCACCAGCCGGGCGCGTACGAGGGCTTCGAGCGACTCCTCCGTCTTGTCCGGGTCCCTCGACTCCTGCGCCAACTGCCGTCGCGTTCCGCGCCGACGGGTCGCCTGGGTGTCCTCGCCCAGCCGGACCAGCCGCAGCAGCAGCAGTCGCGCGGCCGTACGGGCCGCCGGGTCCAGCCCGGACCAGGCCTGCTCGGCGGTCGCCGCCACCGCACCCTGGATGCCGCCCGCCGCACGGTATCCGGCCAGCGTCAGCCGGCCCGCCTTCCGGCGCTGCCAGGTGGCGAGCAGGGCGTGCGACAGCAGCGGCAGCACTCCCGCGTCGTGCGCGCCGCGCGGCCCGTCGGCGCTCACCTCACGGGTGATCAGCTCCGCCAGCCCGGGCTCCATCTCCAGCCCGACGGCCTTGGCGGGCCCGGTCACCGCCTCCCGCAGCTCCGCGGTGGTCAGGGGCCCGAGCACCATGTGCCGGTGCTGCAGCGCGTCGGCCAGTTCCGGATACCCGAGGCACTGCTCGTAGAAGTCGGCCCGGATGCCGAGGACCACGAGCACGGGGGCCTGCCCGCCCGGACGGGCGGGCGTGCAGGCGGCGTGCAGGAACTGGATGAACGTACGCCGGTCAGCCTCGTCGGAGCAGAGAGTGAACGTTTCCTCGAACTGGTCGACGATGACGACCGGAGGAGCGGTGTTCCCACGCCCGTTCCCGCGTCGCGTCGCCCACGCCGTCACGGCGTCCCGTACGGCGTCGGGCTCCTCCGCGGCGGCCGTGACCTCCGCGAGCCCCGGTATCCGTCCGGTCAGCTCCGCGAGCGGATCGGCGCCCGGCACGAGCTGGAGCACCTCCCGCGCCGGGACGTCGCTCTCGTCACCCAGCCCGCCGAGTTCCAGTGCCGGCACCAGGCCGGCGTTCAGCAGGGAGGACTTCCCGGCCCCCGAGGCGCCGACGAGCATCACCAGCCCGCCCGTCTTCTCCGCCGCCCACAGCTGGGCGACCAAAGCCTCGGTACTCCGCTCCCGGCCGAAGAACCACCGGGCGTCCTGCTGCCGGTAGGAGGCGAGCCCTCGGTAGGGGCAGACGCCGACCTGCTGCTCTTCCTCCCCCTCCGGAGAGGCGGCGGGACGCTCCCCCGCCGGATCGGCCACCGCCCGCTCCCACAGCCGCTGCCACTGGGCCAGGTCGTACAGCCCGGGCGCCACCGGCGCGGGCCGCTCTCGGCGCGCCTGGGGAATCAGGACCTGCAGTACGGCGGACAGGGCGGCGAACTGGGCGGGCACGTTCTTGGCCCGCCGCCAGTCGCTGATCCGCTGAGCGGACACCCGTACGGCCCGCCCTCGCTCGTCGACCCGCTGGAGTCGTACGACCGCTTCGGACACACTCTTGAGGGGAGGATTGCCGGCCTCTCGGTACAGCAGCGCGAGGCGTTCCGCGAAGGCCGTTCGTGCGAAGGCCGTGCGTGCCTTTGAGTCGGAACCCAAGGCGTCCACCCCTTACTTCCTTCGCGTCGGGACATCCGGACCGGTGGGACGTCCGGACCGGTGGGCCGTTCGGACCACCGGCCGTTCGGACCACCGAGCCGTTCGGACCACTGGTTCCGGCCACCGGGCCGCTTGGACGGCCGGCCGTTCGGACCACCGGGCGGTTCGGACCGGCGGGTCGGTCGGACCCTGGCTTTTCGGGCCATCAGGCCATCAGGCCATCAGGCCATCAGGCCATCAGGCCATCGGGCCAGGCGGGCCGTCGAGCCAGCCGAACCACCGGGCCGTGCGGGCCACCGGACCAGCCGGGCCGTTCGGCCAGCCGGACCACCGGGCCGTTCGGACCGCTGGACCGTCCGGACCGGAAAACCCACTTTATATGGCTGACCTGCGGTTAAGGATCCGGACCGGTACCGGAACCTCCCCATCGGGGCGCCCTGCTGGCAGGATCACGACGCAACAGCGCAGCAAGCGGACGTCGTCCAGACAGGCCACCGGCTCAGCGCTCGGAGAGACCCACCCTGGCGCCGTACGTTCTCGGTCACCTTGCGCCGAAAACACGACACGGCGCGTCGGTCAGCTCCCTTGAGCTCCAAAGCCCCGTGGCGCGCGGTCCCACCCGGACCGCGCGCACACCGACCACGGGCCCGGCCTTCCACGATCCACGCCGACACGGCGTGAATCGACGCCGCCCGCATGGTTCGGCACCGGTCCCCACGAGGGGAGGGACCGGTGCCGAACCATGCGTGGCGCCTGTCTTTCGACCTTGTTCGTCGACATTTATCGACGTTTATCGACGTTTATCGATGTTCCTCGAGTTAGTCGAGGTTCGTCGACTCAGTCCAGTTGGAGGCGGTCGGCCAGCCCGGCGGTCGTGAACGCCTTCACGACGTCCTCGCGGCTCTCGGTGAAGTGGGCCCAGCTGTCGCAGTGCACGGGAACGACCCGGCGCGCGTCGAGAATCCGCGCCGCCTCGGCGGCCTGGGCGCTGTCGAGGACGAGCGGTTCGCCGTCGAAGAGCACCGGGAAGCGAGGGGCTCCGGCGAACAGGACGGCGGTGTCGACCGGGCCGAAGCGCTCGGCGATCCGCCGGACCGCGTCGAGCGAGGCGTTGTCGCCGCTGACGTAGACGGTGGGCAGGTCCGCACCGGTCAGGACGAAGCCGACCACCTGTCCGGTGATCGGCACGACCTCGTCGTGCGTCCCCGGCCCGTGGATCGCGGGCACGCCGGTCACGGTGACCGTGCCGCCGCCCGGCCGGTCCAGCTCGACGGACTCCCAGTCCGCGAGTCCCTTGGCGTTGCCGCCCAGGCGCTGTCCGCCGGCGGGCGTGGTGAGGGTGAGCGGGACGTCGGCGAGCAGGGCCCGTCCGGAGCGGTCGAGGTTGTCGGCGTGCTCGTCATGCGAGAGCAGGACCACGTCGACACGGCCGAGATCGCCGGGGGCGACGGACGGGGGTGCGGTCTTGGTCAGGAGGGGACGGCCGGGCGTCGGGTAGTCCCCGGGCGCGTCGAAGGTGGGGTCGGTGAGGAAGCGCAGGCCGCCGTACTCGAAGAGGGCGGTGGGACCGCCGAGGACACGGACGGGTATGTACTGGTCGGTTCGCTCGCCTGCCTGCTGGTCGGTCTGTTGGTGGGTCTGGTCGGTCTGGTGGTGGGTCTGTTGGTCGATCTGCTTGTCGTTCGTGCGGGCAGCAGTCATGAAGGAAACACACCTCACGGATGGAATGGGTCTATCCGTGAGAGAAGGTAGTCCTGTCTCACGGATAGCCGCAAGCCGTACCATGAGATCCATGAAGGAGACCGTGACCGCCGAGCCCGTACCGCCCCCCGCGCCGGGCGCGGAGCAGTACCTAGCCCTCGACTTCGCCAACACCGCCATCGCGCTGCCCGGCGGCCAGTTCCTCGACCTCCTCGGCACCCCCGCCGCCGCTCAACGGTGGCTGGTGGAACGCGGCCTCGCCCCGACGGACGCCGGACTGCGGGAGATGTGCGCGGCACAACTGCGCTCACTGCGCGAAAACATCCGGGCGCTGCTCGCGTCCCGAGTCGCCGGGCTCCCCGCCCTGCCCGCGGCCCTCGCCGCCGTCAACGACGCGCTGACCCGGGTCCCCACGGCCGCCCTGCTGCACTGGGACGAGAAGAACGGCCCCTACCGCGCCACCCCGCACCCCACCACGCAGATCGTCGACCACGCCCTGGCGACCCTCGCCGCCAACACGGCCGACCTGCTCACCGGCCCCGACGCCGAACGCCTCACCGCCTGCGGCTCCCCACCCTGCAGCCGCTACCTGCTCAAACACGGCCGCCGCCACTGGTGCTCGACCCGCTGCGGCGACCGAGCCCGCGCGGCCCGCGCCTACGCCCGCCGCACCGGACGCGACACGGTGGACTGAACGCGCCTGCTCGACAGGTCGTAGAGCGCCTGGGTATTGCCGCAGGCGCGGAGCAGGCAGAGATGAATCAGTGGGAGGCGGCTGAAGACTCAGAGGCAGGCGGCTGCAGACCGGGTCGGATCCGCTAGAGGCGCAGCACCCGCTGGGTGATCTCCCGGTACTGCCTCAGCGCGAGGCGAAGTTCGGTGGAGTCCGTCTCGGGGTCCCGGCCTTCCCAGCCCTCGCGAAGAAGACGACGCTGTTCGGCCAGAGCGTTGACGATCTGGGCGGTGGCCTCGTCGAAGGCACCTTCTGCCTCCTCCAACGCATCCCGCGGGGCGTCGGCGAAAGCGTTGACGGCGTGTCCGAGGCGCACGCCGATCTTGTCCCGCTCGTCCGACGGGACCAGCGGTTCCGGGCCCTGGGTACGGCGTTCGGAGCGGCCCGAGGTGCGGTCCGCGGGCTGCTGGGCGCGTGTCTGGTCGTACATCATCGGTGCCGCTTCCTGTTCGTCGTGCCGGATGTTCCGGAGCGGCGTGGCTCTGAGCCGTGCCGCCAGTCAACGTCCGACATCTACCCGTGTCAACGCACCCGGAGGACGGTGCACAAGACGAGGACTCTCCGTTTTCCGGTGCTCAAGCCGGTCACGGACCGTCTTCCCGTTTCCGAGCGAGTCCACCCGACCGCTCCTCACCCACCCTCATCGTGGCGGGCTGCCCCGGCCCCGCCATCCACGACCAGGCCGAGGAATCTCACATCTCGCCCGGTTCCCCAGCCCACGGCGGCGCCGATTCCCTCTCCGTCGGACCCTACCCCGCCGCCCCACCCCTACGACGGCACCTTTTCCTTCCCACGGGACGGCCGACGCCCGCGCGGCAGCGAGGAAACCCAGTCGCGTGCGCGAAGGCCCCGCACGGTCATTCATGGGCGTGAAAGCCGTCGGCGCAGGCAGCCACCGCCTCGTGCAGGCCGCTGAACGCGGTGTTCAGCGGTCGGAGACGCCCCAGGCTGGAGAGCCGGATGCGTTTCTGGCCGGGGCACCGCTCGTCGAGCACCCGGGTGGGCAGAACGTGGAAAGTCCACTGGTCGAGGTCCAGCGGGTTGAGGGTCTGCTTGTCCTGGTGGTGCAGGAGGCAGAAGACATACACGTCCGAGGAACGCAGCACGTCGGCCGAGGTCCTACCGGTCTGGGCGTCCCAGCCGGATGCCGGTGCGATGGAGAACGAGATCCCCGAAAGCCGGGACCGGGCCCACGACTGGAGGTAAGCCGCCGACTTCACCTCGACGCGCCACCCTTCCGGTGTGCGGATGTCGACGGCGTCCCATTCGGTACGGGTGCTCGCGGCCGCGCCCAACGCCGTAGCCACGAGGTACTCGGCCAGGACGCCGCGCATGGTGTTGTTGGTCATGTCGGAACATGCCCAGCTCCAGAACTCCCCCAGCGTGCCCACGGATTCGCCCTCGGCCTTTATCGGCTCGCTTCCACCGCGGCGCGTGATGGCCAGCGCACCGAGATCGGCCACGTCCATGCTCTCCCCGCTGTTCGTTCGTTTCAGTAGCGCGGCTTCAGGACTACCACCACCACGACGGCGATGGTGACGAGGGTGCCGAGCTCCGAGTGCGATGGCGCACGAATTCGTTCCGTGAACCTGTCGACCATGCCGAAGGTCCGACCGCGCACCGACCCCGTAGCTCAGCCGGCAGCAAGGAGACAGTCCCTCGATCGGCAGTCGCGGCAGTGTCCGGGGGCGGCGCGGAAGGCCCGTTCGCAGCCGCGCGTGCCGACCACCGCCTGACTGTGCAGGCTGGCCGCCCGGGAGCCGGATCCCGAACCTGGCTCCCAATTGGCTGGCCTAGGCCTTGCCTCAAGGGTCGCTGGCCTGCCTATTCGGCTCCGACACTGTCCACTACGGTCCAGGACCGTCCAATCGCGGCTGTGACGTCTGGCCTCCTGTTCGGCCCCCGGGAAGTTGCGGTGACGCTGCATTTGATGCTGGTCAGAGCTGTGATCAGGCAAGGCGACCGACCTTCCGACGTGGCATGACCCCGGACGCCAGTCGCGCGGTCAGCGCCTGGTCTCGTACCTGGTCAGCAACACGCCGTCGGGAAACGTCCGGGTCTCCACCAGGCTCAGGTTCACCCAGTTGTCCAGGGCTGTGAAGAACGGCGTGCCGCCGCCCACCAGGACCGGATGGGTGACGATCGCGTACTCGTCGATCAGCCCGGCCCGCATGGCCGCCGCAGCGAGTGTGGCACCGCCGATGTCCATGGGGCCGCCGTCGACGGCCTTGAGCCTGGTGATCTCGGTGACCGCGTCGCCGGTGACCAGACGGGTGTTCCAGTCGACCGTGCTGGTCGTAGAGGAGAACACCACCTTCGGCATGTCCCGCCAGCGGCCGGCGAACTCGATCGCCGCCGGTGTGGCACCCGGCTGCTTGTCGGCGGTCGGCCAGTGGGAGCTCATCGTCTCCCACAACTTGCGCCCGTACAGCGCCAGGCCCGTCGCGTCCACCCGGTCGGACCACCACTGGAACAGCTCGTCGCTCGGCACGCTCCAGCCGAGGTCGTCGCCGGGCGCGGCGATGTAGCCGTCCAGACTCATGTTCATGCCGAAGGTCAGTTTCCGCATGGCGTCAGCCTCCCGTGAGTCGGTTTTCGGCGTACAGACCAGCACGGCGCACAGAACTCATCGGTCAGGCCACACCGAGGGCCTGTTGACCACCACGCCAAGCAGATGCTCCGTCACGGCGCGGGAGCTCCGGCACAGCTTCGTGTCCCTGCTCCCCGACCACGGCATCCCCTTGGAGCGGATCGCGCTCTTGGTCGGTCACAGCAGCCAGGCGACTACAGAGGCGGTCTACCGCAAGCAGCTCCGGCCCATGATCACGCAGGGTGCCGAAGCGCTGGATGACGTCTTCGCCGAAGATCAGGAAGGGGAGGACACGGAGGCCGACGAAGAGGGCGACGCGGTGGCCTGACTAAATACGTTTGGCACCTCCGTTTGGCCCCCAGGCATGAAAGAGGCCCATTCGCGATCACGCGAATGGGCCTCTGACCTGCGTCGGGGTGGCGGGATTTGAACCCACGACCTCTTCGTCCCGAATTAGGCCCTGAAAGATCACTGACCGGGAGGCCATGCCAAATATGCAGGTCAGGGTGTCGGGATGCGTTGGTCTCTGTGGGGGCTCGGGGGTCTCCTCCCCAAGATCATCTCCAGGATTTCTCCATGGACCGGTAGGTGCCGCCGACAGCCCTGCAAGGGCGTTCAACGGTGCGTCCTGCGTCCTCACGGAGGGCCACCCTGGCGCAGACGCGTCAGCTGGCGACCGGTCTGAATAGGGCTAGGACATGGGTTCGTCCGGTCTCGAACTCGCGATGAAATGATCATTTTCTGTCTGTACGCACTAATCGCTTGCCTGCACGGCGCTGGTCGGCTGAGACTGGTATCAGTGATGTAGGACACGCGTGCTTGCGTCTCTCTCCGAAGCGCCGACTTCACCGAGAGGGAAACAAGGCCCGTACAGCGCCAGCACTGACTGAGCGCCGAGGCCGAACTACGCAGGCTGGATGTGCTCCTGCCGCTCCCCGTAATGCGGGCCAGGATCCGCAGAGCGTGGGTGCGAGGGCTGGATCGGCGATTCCGGCTCCCGCGTGTATGCCTCCGCGGGAGTGGTTCCCGTGGACGGAATCCACGAGGAGGGCCTCAGATGCCCCTCAGCCTTAATTCCGGTGCAACGATCCGTGGCGAGAAGACCGAACTGCCCAAGCCCGTCCGCCGGGTCCCTGACATCCCGGACTCCGGCCTGCACAAGGAGCTGCGTGCTGCTCTGAAGAAGCACGGCATGAGCGACCGCGCTGCAGGAGCGATCTCGACGATCTGGACCAATCCGGCCGCAGTCCTTCCGCAGGTCCAGAACCCTCAGCGCCGCCGCATCCCGGGTGCGGACCTGCTCGTCATCTCGGGTCAGGTGTACACCGCCCGCCTCGCGCCGGACCCGCTGAACCCACGTAACGCCGACCGGATCAACTTCCGTCTCGCCGGAAATATGGGAGCGCCCCCGGTCGCTCTGACACCTGCGGCCGAGGCAGGCGTAGGTGAGATGTCCGTACGCGTTGCCAGCCGTGCAGCCCTTGCGGACCAACTGATGTGGGCCATGGAGACGACGCGCAGCCGGAATGTCCCGAATCCGGACATTGAAGACCAGGGCATCATGGACCCGCCGATCGGCGTCGCCACTACGGTGTCGTACGACGCAGAGGGTGAGAACCCGACCGCTCACATCTTCGTCCGCGAGGGATCGACGCGTACGAGCCACGGCCTCTACCACCTGCGCGTCAATGCCGATGAAGTCCTGTTCCAGCTGCCTCGTGGCGCGACTGCGATGCAGACTCACATCGACAAGATCAACAGCTACGCGGACAAGCCAAGCAAGAAGATCGAGGAGACGGAGAAGTCAGCGGTGCGGTGCGCCGTCACCGACTTCGAGCTCATCATCGGCGTGGTGCCAGATACCCCGGGCACGGTGGATCTCGGGCAGGCGATTAAGGCTCGCGTTGCCCAGGACCACCTCAACACGAAGACGCCGTGGAGCGACCCTGCGAAGTACACAACGCTCTCAGAGGAGTGCCTCCTCGCGGCACGCGCGGCAGCTGTCGTCCCGAGCGATGCTGAAGCCGACTGGCTGGCTGGCCGGCTGACTCAGGAAGAGGCCGAGCAGAACAAGATCCCGGCCTTCCTGGACGACCGGGCGGCGCGCATCGTGCACCTCTTCACCACACGCGAGCGCAAGATCCATGACGCGGTACGCAAGCCGATCGCCCTGGTTCTCGCCGACGGGGAGCCGCTGAACGGGCAGCGCCGCAAGAACGTGACTCTGAGTGCCAAGCTTCCGCTCGGGGTCGAGATGATCGCCCGGGAGCAGCGGGGCACGGCATCAGAGCCGGACCTGGCGGCCTTCCGCAAGACGCTGGAGAGCGCCCTTCCGTCGAACCTGAGCCAGGCCGACGCGTGGAAGCCGACGCGGCGCACGCCGGAAGCCCTGTTCCAGGCTGCGCTCAAGGAGCTGGAGAGCGGGGAGGCTGGCGGACCTGCGGGCACCGAGCTATGGGTCCGTGCGGCGTACGTCCTCGTAAAGCACAAGGCAATCAGCGGCCCGAGGCACGACATCGGAGCGGGCAGTGACCGCCGCCCTCCGGCCGACGTCATGCAGGAGCTGCTGGACACCAAGCACGGGCTGCACCATCTGCGCCAGGCAATTGAAGATGACCGTGCCGGTCTTCCGCCGCGGCAAGTCGATGCGCAGGGACGTCCCGAGCTGAGTGCAGCGGGTGCGGACATCTACATCAGCAACAAGTTCCTTCGCGAGGAACTCGCCCCGAAGGACAAGGAGAAAAAGGAGCCCCTGGACGAGGCGGCAGCTCTCGAAGCGAAGTACCAGTACTGGCTCACGGAGACGCAGCGTGCGCTCAGGCTTCTGGCTGACGCGATGCGGAACCTCGGAGGCCTTAAGGACGAGAACGGCGTGGCCCTGATCGAACAGCGAGGCCGCGCCCAGGCCCGCCTGCTCAGGGACCAGCTCAAGAACATGCTGGGAACGGCTGAGGACTGGTGGGAGGCGGCCGTAGACGCCGGCCCCTCGGCTGCTGACGACGGGATGATCGAGGACGACGGCACCCAGGACGAGAGCGAGACGGCCTGATGAAGAAGGGCACGTACATGGCGCTCGCCGATCTCTGCGGGGCCAGCCTGCGCAAGGTGATGCCTGAAAGGCAGCCCGTCGCCCCAGACTTCCTGCCCGAGGTGTCCTGTGCGGTCTACGTTGCCGAGGACCCCAGCGGGACCGTCTGCTACATCGGATCGGTCTGCCGACCGCACGATGATGACGGTCTTGCCAGCCACATCAGCGAGTACCTCCACGACCTCCCCAAGGCCCAGAAGTGGGACGGCCTCTACGTCCTACCGCTGCGCTCCACGACACCGGAATCGCAGGTGCGGCGCATCGCAGGCGACATCACCGCCTGGATGCTCCCGTACGACCGGGAACGCTGGCCGACAGCAAGCTGACACACCCGCGCCAGCCAGGGTGGGGCCGTCCGCAGATGAGCGGGGCGGCCCCACCCGTGAAGCCGCCTCATGACAGAACTCCGCTTGTGAAGAAAGAGGAACGCGGGGCGAGCCTGCTTCCCGCGGTTACCTGCGGCGGGTGTCGAACCTGATCGTTCCGGGGACAACGTTCATGAGCTGGGCGATCACCGCCCGGCTTGGGCCCGAGGGGGAGAAGTGCGAGTTACTGAATATTTCAACATCGGCCGATCCCAGCGCGAAGTCGATTTCGTCGATGTTGATGTCGACAGCGACACACTTTCTTTCATCGACCCTCGCGCGCTTGCCGCAATGCCGACACCATGGGCCCACAATTGTGTTTCACGGATCCAGGCGTACTTTCAGGTAATCCTGGATGCACTGATGGACGGTGAAACGTCCAGGGCCAAGTACCTTCTTTCCACGTTGCGCGAACCCAATGAAACGCATCTCGGTTACTCAAAAGGCAGGCCGAGAGGCAGCGGGGTAGGCGAGAAAATTGCCGAGGAAATCTATGAAGCCCTGTCCGCAAGTTCAGCCGTCAGAACCGGGATGCTGCAGGACCTGGAGGAAGCTGCACTCTTTGTCCCGGGGATCGGGCCGGACCGGGTTTCAGACCTCGCTGTCAATATCATCCGCGGCCAGCTGATCGATTTCACCCAAGAGGCCTGCGAGTACTACGAGATCCCGATAGTTGACAGTGTGCCTTCAGGGCCGGTGTGGGATTCCAGGAGGAAAAGGTGGGAGAGCTACTACACCCAACTGCCTCTCGTGTACGACACACCGCTTATCCTGGTCCCTAAGTCTATCGTTCGGCGAAAGCTTCAGTTCGACCCCCAGGATTACTACACCCACCATATTCTGCCCTTCCTTGAGCAGGAGGAGCTTGTTTCTGGCGGCAGCCTAGTGCACCTCCTCAGGAGCGGGCCCAGGGTATATAGGAGGGATCTGAAGCTGAAGTATGGCGTCGGCAAGGAAACGAATACCCGAATCACGGTAGAGAATCCAGAGATCCTTGAGAACTACAGGCGCCTCAAGGATCAGCATCCGCAGCCAGCGATGGATCACGACTGGCTTCCGGGGGCTGAAGCTGAGGAAGAGTTCGACTGGGACGCACTGCTGGATAAGGTTCTGAATACACCTGTAGGGAAAGCGCACGCGGACATCTATCACCGGAACGTCGAGGCACTCCTGTCGGCTCTTTTCTACCCTAACCTCACTTCTCCGCGGCGAGAGTTCAAGATTCATGGCGGCATGAAGAGAATTGACATCGCTTACGTCAACGAGTCCCGCCGCGGATTCTTCTACTGGCTTTCTCAGCATTATCCTGCACCGTTTGTATTCGTCGAGTGCAAGAATTACGGGAAGGAGTTGAAGAACCCGGAGTTCGACCAGCTTGTAGGCAGATTCTCTCCCTCTCGTGGAAAGTTCGGCATCATTACGCACCGAGGGTTCGGAGATAAAGACAAAGTTCTCCGGTCCTGCCGGAATTCTGCCCGCGACGACCACGGCTGGATGGTTGTGCTTGATGATAACGATTTGCGGGCCTTGGTTGAGGAACGCATCGAGCTAGGCGTGTCCGAGTTTTCGCTCATCCGAGAACAGTTTGAAGCCCTCGTCAATTAAAGTAGGGCCTCAGTCCCTGGCGGCGCAGGCAGGGGGTTCCGTTTCTGCGAACGGTGACCGATTTCTCCTGCGCAAGGCCAAATTGAGACTGTGCTTACCGGTTGCAGTCTGCAGCCGGTCAGCAAACCGCTCGCTCCCCTGTTGACCGTCCTGGTCCTTGCCCCGGATGGCCGGGCATACCGCTATCTCTCTACCTGATCAGGGGTCAGGGCCCCGGTCTGGAAGCTGTGTGAGCGATGCCAGGCGTAGTACATGTCGCGCTCCGGCGACCACCAATCGACAGACCGGCCCGCCAAGTGCTCTTCGACGTACTTGGCTACTGCCGGCGCCTCCTCTGTAGCGGGACTGACTCTGATGGCTCCGCCCTCTTCGACCGTGATGAAGCCGTGCTCAAAGAGGCTGTCACAGCCCAGCAGACACGCCAGCATGGCAACGTTGTGAATATCCCAGCGCTCTTCCTCAGAGCAGGCCGTCCGCTTCTTGATGTGCGCGGCGACGAGGAAGGCGCGAGGGAGTGTGCGCCCGCACAATGCGCAGTCTCCTTCGGTACCGGGCAGGAGCGCCTTCTTTATGCGTCCCTGCTCGGCTCGCCGCTGGACCTCCGCTACCGCATCCGTGGGCCCGAGAGGCTGTCCTGCGGGCTGCTCCTCGTCCGGGTCAGCCTGTGGGGCAACTGTCGCGCTGGGCTCGAAACCCACGAGATCGGTCAGGACGGCGCCGTCGTCTTCGCGGAGGGCGACGAATCCCTGGATGTTGCGGTTTACCTTCCAGCCCAGCAGTGAGCGGATCTCTGTCATCGGGAAGGCGATGCCGCGGACGCCGTTCAAGGCGTACATGTGCTCCCATGTCTGCTGGGTGCGCTCATCTACGCCCCACAGCCGCTGAGCCAGAGCTGCGTTGTGCCACGTCAGAGCCACGGTGCCGACAAGGTAGAGCCGCTTGTTGCCGGCGAAGAAGACGGTGTCCCCTGGCTGCATCTTGCGGATCTGCGGCAAGTTGGCGTTGTTCAGACCAGGCGTGACGCCCCAGAACTGCGCACGCCCGGCCGGGAACTGAGACTTCAGCGCCTGCAGCACCTGGGGATCGAGCACATCCACGTGGTCCTCGAAGACAACTGGGTGCAGGATCGTGTCCTCGTAGTGTTCGCGTACGGCCGCGCGTTTGAGGCTGGCCGGCTGAGCGAAGACCGTCATGATGCTCCCCCTCGACGAACCGAGTGTCGCCAGTGACTGTGGGCGACACGGATCATCAGGTGTATCACCTGGCACTGACAGCCCATCAGGCAGGCCAGAGCGGCGCTTGTTCAGCTACCACACCTGGTGAGGTGGCAGCTTCGGCACACGGCAAACTGAAGCGAAGTGCCCACATTCGCGGGCACCCTAGGAGTTGACAGCCGGGTGGCTGATCGCCTCCTAGCTTTGTTGCTCAGCAGATCTATTCATTCGGAATATCGGGTGCCAGAACAAGTTCGTCGCCCTCTTCCGCAAGACGGTAGGCGACTCCCTCAATCAGAGCCTGCTGAGCAACGCTGTCAGGTTCGGCCGGGTAAACCCTGATGGCCACCCATTCGCCTTGCGCAATAGACTCAATCCCGAGCGCAGAAGCGATGGCGCGATGCCTCCTGTGGTATCCGAGGATAAGGATCCCTGAACCTTGGAGTGCAATGCGGGCATCTCGAACTCGTTTCGAACTGTCCTCTTGCGCCGCGACAGTCTGCACAGTGGTCCGATTCACGTGGACTCCTTGCAGTACCCAAAACAGCTCGTTGACTCGTTTCTGGCCGCTTCCGGAGCTAGAGAAAATGGATTCGATTGCCCCGGGGGCTTCCCAGTACAGCTCCATCAGCTGATTGCGTGGATAGGGGGCGTTCCTGAGCAGCCAATGGATTGCACCCTTTCCAGCCGCAGAGAAAGAGCGCTTCCTGTCGCGCGTTTCCTTCAGGCGGAGCAGCTTCTCGTCTGCGCGAACAACTCCCACGCTGAACAGGGAGGTTTCTTCGGACGCCTCCATGACGAGAAGTATTTCTCCAACATTCTTGGGTGCGATCATCCAATCGCCTGTAGCGCTGAACTTCGCATCGACCTCGTGGCCGCCGATCGAGTAATCCAGTGACGCCCCGTAGCCGAAATCGAACTCCTGGCGGGCCAGTATCTCTACCTTGGCTCCCAAATAAGACTTCTCCACAGGCGAAACTGCACTAAAGTCAAAACGCATGGTCCTGCGCCCGTCCAGGATTTCGTCTACGGATGCACGGAAGGTCGCCGCAAAGCGCTGTTCAAGCGCTCCATTCCCCCTGTACTCCAATTCACGAATCACATCATCAAGCGCCGGATCGTAAGCGGCCAGAGGTGTCTCACCCGATATGCCCCGAACGAAGGGTTCCTGAGACTCCCCGAACAGGCTCTCCTGCATTCATCCCCCACAATTTTAATTGTATTTGATCCGAGATTTGCCTGTCCTGGTGCAGTGGCACCTCGGCCGTATGAACCTCTCCCGCCACTCCAGTCTTCACTATTTAGGGAAGCCTTGCTTCAGCCACGTGCGGACCGCCTCGCCAGTGGTGATGCCGTGATGCCGAAGAGCCTCGATGATGTCGCGGCCGCAGACGAGCGCAATAGGATGCCCGTCCTCCCGCACCTCACTCTGCACCTGCCGGTTGAAGTACGACGTGGTGACCAGGACCCCGAAGTTGCGGTGCCTGATACGCGAGATCAGCCGCGACACCTCCCGCACCCCCACGCTGTTGCCGCTGCCGTAGCACTTGGCCTCCAGGGCGAAGTCGATGCTGATCGTGCTCGCCGATGGGCCGAGCACGTAGACGCCCACCGCATCGCGGCCGCCATCCCGGCTTGGACGGGTAATGTCCACGGTGCCGGTCGCAGGAGCGATCATGCGCCAGATGGCGACCGCACAGGCTTCGAAAGCAACTTCCCGTCCATGGAAGTATTGCCGGATCTCGGACAGCATGGCCGTCCCGGCTCGATCATGCGGCAGCTGCTCTTCCGGAGTGCGGATGACAGTGGTAGCGGGCGCCAGCAGCGGGTGGTAGACGCGTCCTTCTACCCAGTTGCGCCAGGCTTCCGGGCAGCCGCCTCCCAGTGAATCACCGCCCCCCAGCACGTGGTTCAGCCAACTACGGGGGATGCACGCCTGGTCCAGCACCGTGAAGCGGGCCCGGTAGTTCTGGAACCGCTGTCGGCTGGTGGAGCGCCAGATGGCCACCAGTTCCTCATCCGCGGTCAGGCTGGGCCCGCCAGGGGCGAGCAGGCCGCGGAAGCGGACAGCACGGCCAGTTGCCTCTGCCTTCTCGAACAGCAGGAACGGAGGGAGCCTGCTTCCCCGGTCGCCCGCGCCTCCATGGGAGTGCATGAAGGCGTCGCGCAGCAGGACGTTGCCCTTGCGCGGGGTCTCGTGCAGCCCCCTGCCCGGTGTTCTGTTGTCGCCGTAGTAGGTGAACGTGCCGGTCTCCGTGTCCAGATGGTCGGGCCAGTCCACCTCGCCTCCGCTGGTGTAGAGCACCGCCAGCCGAACGGTTCCCTTCATCGGCGACCCGGCGTACCGAAAGCCCCCCTGATTACCTGTACCCGGCAGGAGCTTGCCGAGTGGGTCATCCCCGGAGTTCCCTGCTAGGCCACCGGCGTAGACGGCATCAACTATCAGGTCAGCCGTACTGAGCCGTTCAAAGGGCACATCAGACACCACAGATTGCGAGACAGAGGCCATGCGCTAGCTGTATCAGTTGCCACTGACAGCGCGCAGCCAGAGAAGAGCAGTTTTACAGCGAGCTCCGTCAACTGTCTCTCACCTGCGGCTTTCCTCTCCCTTACTCGGACTGGGGGACGTCTGGGGGAGGGCGCCCGCCCTGCACCGCCTCATTGAGTGACCGCCCGTCAATGACTTGTGGTAGCTGCAGCGAGCCGGCAATGCGTCGTCGCGCGGCCTGACGGGCGGGTAGCAGCACTGACCAGCCGACCACGGCCACGGCCACAACCGCCCCTCCACTGAATCGGCCTCTCAATGTAAAGCGCTGGAAACAGTAGATAGTCCCTCATAGCATGAGCACACGCACTGTTACGACTTGCGGGGTGGGTATGGAGGCGTTCGAGAGCGATGGAATTTTCTGGCTCCCGGAAAGTGACGATGTGCAAGTGGCAGGGCGAGTACGCTTCGATCCGGCAACAGGAGTGAAGCTCTCCCTCATAGGCACCCTCGAAGAGGATGAGACTTTTTTCCCAGAACTAAACAGCAACGCTTCCGCGAACGTCATTCACGGAGTGGCCGGTAAGCGGTTCATCACGATGATGGACTGTAGTCGGACCGGGCATCGAGTAGAATCACCAGGCATTCCCCGAGAAGACTACACATGCACCTTCCTATTCGCGGGACACGCCCTCCTCAAGACCGATGGGCAACGTTTCTCAAATGCATACGTGCGGTTCAATAATCTCTTTGACTGGGTAGGCCAAACGGCGGTCTCACGGGAACTCGCATTTGATAATGCAACGGGACACGTAACCAAAGCAGTTCTCACTCTCACGCCTCCGCCGCCAGAGGAGCACCAAGCCAACGACTGCAAAGTATCAATCTCCTCCGCTTGGAGCATCCCCGGAAGCCGGCAGAATCCTGGTTTCCAACAAGACTATTCGGTGGATCTTTCCTATGAGTCCCCTGTGGATTTCGACACAGTGCGCGGCAATATTGCCGTTCTACAGGACCTCATCTCTGCGACCTCAAACACAGCCGCCCTCCCCACTCGATTCTCCCTGCGCTTTGCTGAGGTCAACCAAGCAGGAGCCAAGTCATCACATGTAGTCAGCGTCTATGCGCAACAGGCAGTCGAGCCGCCTGCCGCAGTAAAAAGACGCAAGGAGCCGTTGCTGCGACTTAGCGATATCGGTGGCGCAGCAGCCATGTGCAGATGGCTTGATTTCACAAAAACTCGAAGAATCGTACTCGGGCAAATGCTGGCGTCAACGTACCGAAAAATGTACGTTGAGAATAAATTCTTCAATGCAGTGTCAGCTGCCGAGACGTTGCACAGGATGGAGTTCGCCAACTACGTCTCTCCGATCGACGAGTACAAGCAATTTAAGCGGATGCTGGTGCGGCATGTACCCAAGAAGTATCGCTCTTGGCTGAGCCAGCAACTCACTTTCTCGAATGAGCCGCGCTTGAGAGCGCGCCTCGCCGAGTTGGCAGAGTACGCACAGATCTCGCGGGTATTTGAGTGCGAGGCAGAGATTTGGGCCAAGGCGGTCACGGATGCGCGAAACCGAATGGTGCATCACGATAAAGGCGCTGGAAGCGGAGCTTCGAATGAAGAACTGTATTGGCTGTCCGAATCCTTGAAGATTATTACCCTGCTCTGCTTGGCGAAATTTTGCGGATTCCCTGACTCCAACGTGGACAAAGTGGCTGGACACGCTTCCGTGGGGCTTATCCGAGACCGGCTGGAAGTGACTACGAAAGGCGGACAGGCCCACGAGTGAGACTCCCACAACGCCTACCCGTGGGGAGCGGGACGGGTAGACGACGGCACAGTGTCCACTTGGGTCGATGCTCATGGGAGTCTGGCAGTGACGACTGGCGAACGGAGAGGGAGAGCGAGTGTCGCAGCAGGCCAACCCTCGGGGAACCTTCCTGAAAGTTGCCGACTCCGTGAAGAGGCAGATCGAGGACGACCCGGACATGGCGGAGCTGCCGTCTCTGGCTGAGGTCATGCGCGACCACAAGGTCTCGCGGGGGGTTGCCCTCCGTGCGTTCGGCGTGCTGCGTCAGGAGGGCGTGGCCGAGCCGGTACCGGGCGAGCGGTGGCGCGTCGTACGCGCGGGGGCGCGAGTCGACCGGCGTCCGCTTGATCAGCGGGTGGCAGAGGTCATCGTGACTGACGGACTCAAAGCAGGGGAAGCGTTCCCGAGCACCTCCGTGCTGGCCGAACGGTTCGGAGTGTCACGCCCGACCGTGACCAAGGCGCTGGAAAAGTTGGAGGCCGCCGGTGTGCTGGCGGGTGGAGGACAAGGCAAGGTGCGGACTGTCCGCGCCGCGCCGGCGCGAGAGGGGCGTTCGTAACTTGTCGACGTTGACGGAGTGGGCCTATCCCCTGGCTGAGTCCCTGCTTGCTGAGCCGTTGCCACGGCGCTGGCAGCACTGCTTGGGCGTTGCCGAGAGGGCACGCACGATCGCGCTCATCCTCGACCAGGACGCGGACCTGTTGGAGGCCGCCGCCGTGTTGCATGACATCGGCTACGCGCCGGACCTTGCCAAGACGGGATTTCACCCGCTGGACGGTGCGCGGTACCTCCGGGACGTCGCCGATGCCGACGAACGGGTGACCAACCTGGTGGCTCACCACTCCTGCTCATGGCTTGAGGCAGAGTCACGCGGGCTGCACGCGGAACTGGTCGGAGAGTTCCCCCGCGAGAGCGAGCACCTGAATGACGCGCTCTGCTACTGCGACATGAACACCACTCCAGACGGCACGCCGACGAACCCCGTTGACCGGATCGACGAGATCACCGGGCGCTACGGGCCGGACAGCCTGATCGGTAAGTTCATCCGCCGGGCCGAACCGGAGATCCTCGACTGCACATGCCGCGTCCTTGAACGAGTCGCCGCCGCGAAGCGTCAGCCGATGTAGGGCGCCGTCCGCGTCCGGTCCATGGCGTGCTCGATCCGGAGCCGCATCGTGGGGTGGATGTCCAGCTTCTCTAGGTCCGCTGGGTCGACCCAGCGGACCTGCGTCGTCTCGTTGCTCGTACGCACCTCACCGCCCACCGGCCGCGCGCGGAAGCAGATGCTGAACTGCTGCCGTATCTCCCCGTCGTCGTACTGCATCACGTGACCCGGGTCGGTGTAGATCCCGGACATGTCGACAACTTCGGCCCTGATGCCGGTCTCTTCCCAGACCTCTCGGACCACCGTGTCACTGATGGACTCGCCCACGTCGTGGCCACCGCCGGGTAGTGCCCAACGTCCGTTGTCGGATCGCTGAATTATGAGCACCTGCCCCGCATCGTTTTGGACGAACGCGACGACGGAGGGCACTACCGAGTTGGCCGGCGGGGCGTCCGGGTCGTGCAAGTAGTCGATGCGTCCCATGCTCAAGCTCCCGTGATGTCATGCTCGGTTACTGGCCTGGCGCCTTCCCAGGTCTGCTCAACGCTATTGGCAAAGGTGTGGAACAAGCCGCCACCGGGGACCTGCCGCAGGTGGAACACAGGCGCCATGTAGGCGCCGATGCCGTACACGTGCGTGTTGGCCAACATCTCGTCATCAGCGCGGTAGATCGAGTTGTAGAGCACCGTGTCGTGCAGGCGAAAGGTGATCTCGGGGTGGCTGGTGAACAGCGGGCGGTAGTTGATGAGCGCGTTGCGGATCTTGCCGCCCATGATGCGATGCCCTTCGTCGATCCCGCGCCGGATGACGGCCTCACACTCTGGATCGCCCATGAGGACTCGGATGCGAACACCGCTCTCGGCCTTCTCCTTCAATGACGAGAAGAAGAGAGGGTCTTCCGCGAGGTAGATGCCGGCGTACACGAGGATGTCGATGCACTCGGTGGCGCGCTCGCACATCTCCCGCCAGAGTTCTGACGGCACGACGTGCCGATGAGGGTAGGCGGTCACGATCTCGGCCTTGCTCAGGTCAGTTGCGGAGTCCTGAGTCCGGGAGTCCTCCCAAAGCGTCGTCACGTCCACCTTGAGCGCCGCCGCCGTTGCGTACTGGTGGCGCCTGTAGGGCACCTTGCCCTGCGTGATCCAGCGCTCAACGGTCTTTGAGTTGACCTGGATCTCTTCCGCGAGGCTCTGAACGGTCATGCCACGGGCTAACAGGGCTGATCGCAACCGCTCGTTGGGCATCTGTACCCCCTCGTGGGACATCTAGGGACCTCTTGACGGTAGTTAGCCGATCGAGAGCTGTCCATGCAGGGGGTGACCAAGTCCCCTGACCTGGGGCGATCCTGATTGTGCGCCAAGAAGTCCCGGCGCAAAACCAAGAGGTTCCGTCGCTGTACTTGACGGCCCCCCATGCAGTACCTGTAAAACAGGTACTGCACTCGCTGAACGGAACAACTCGGCGGAAGAGGCTCATGCCGCACGTGCTTGAAAACTGAACAGTGATCGTGCGGGGCTGACGCGAGAGCGGCGGTCACGGCAGGCGCCTAGGGCGAGGGTCCGGGGGCAAACCGCCGCGATGGACGAAGCTCTCCCCCTACGCGCCTGGCAGGCGCCACCCGATCTCGGGTGTGGGGAAGTACAGCGGGGCCCCAACGCACGTGGCGGCAAGAGTGAGACCGCCCCCGCGGCGACCGGGTGATGTCGTTGGCGGCATGTTCAACCACCGGCTCCGGAGAACGCCCTGCACCCTGGGGGCGCCGCCCGGTGTGGGCCGCCCTGCTGGCGTCAGAGCAGTGACGATGACGCACCCGACATCCCCGGCTCGGGACCGGTCCGCCGCGCAACGGCGTACCGGTGAAGCCGTGTCCCTGCGATTCGCGGGAGGTCGGCATGGGCCGACGACATACCAGGACGCCGCCGCGATGGACCGGCCGGCGGCGCCCTCCTTCTTCCGGTCCGTCCTGGCTTCGCAACCTCTGACGTTGCGGCCGGCTGCCTCTCCCGCCCGTACCTCGTTCCGCGCTTGCGGCCGGGGGACGGGCGGGAGCGCGGGGAGCCGGATCTTCCGACTTCAACGGCGTGAGCCCCCGGAGGTGCAACTCCGGGGGCTCTGTTCGGGCCGTTCACCTGTGAGAGGACCACGACCCATGAACCCCATCGTCACTGTTCAGGAAGCCGTTACCGCGTTCGCCGACTTCATCGAGCCGACGGATGCCGAGCTGGACGCGATCGACCGGGAGATGCCGGTCATCCTCGCGGACATCGACCTGCTCGACGCGCACATCGCGACCCTGGGCCGCACCCCGACCGAGCTGGACGAGCGCCGACTGCGCCGGGCCCGCCGCCGGGCGCTGGCCGCGCGGGTGGGGCTGACCAACCTGTCCGCCACGGCCACGGCCACGGGGGTCGGGGCGTGAGGGCGCCAGAGTTCATGGCACAGATGTCCGTGTTCAAGGGCCGGTGGCGGCTGTACGTGGTGCTGCTCGACACCACCGACCCGTGGCCCGAGCACGACTTCGACCGGGCCGCGCCGGTGCCGACGTTCACGGAGCGCTCAGAAGCGCTCAGCGTGCTCGGGTTCGAACCGGTACCGGGTGCTGAGTGGGAGTGGACTGAGGACAGCGACAACCCCGATGACCCTGCCTCGCCGGTGGTGCTGATTGCCGCTGTGCGGGTGCGTTCATGGACGGGGGCGGGCGCGTGAACGCTGTTCAGATCCGTTCAGCCGAGCGGGCATTGTCCGTCGGGACGTGGCTGATCGTGGCGGGCGCCATGCTCTATTCGATCCTCACCGTCACCCCGCTCGCGGCCGCACACACGCCCGATGAGTGGGACTGGACGGCACCAATCCTGCCGCTGGTGGTCGATGCCGCGGTCGTCATCGTGGTCCGTCTCGATTCCGTGCTGGCCCGCCTGGGAGGGCACGGCGGGAAGTGGCCGATCGTGCTGCGCTGGATGACCGGCTGCATGACGCTGGCCCTGAACGTCGCGGACTCCGCGCTGCAAAACGACCTGGTGGGCGTGGCCGTCCATGCGGTCGCGCCGCTGCTGCTGATCGTCACCGCGGAAACCGGTCTGGCCTACCGGCGCGCCATCACCGCCGCCGTCACCGCCCTGGAGGAGCGGCAGCGCACGGAGCGGGAGGCGCGGGAGCAGGCCGCGGCCGAGCGCCGTGAGGCTGCCGCACGCCGGGCCCGTGAGGACCGCGAGCATGCCGCGCTGCTGGCGCGTGAACAGCGCGAGCACGAGGCCCACCTGCTGCGTGAGCAAGCCGAGCGGGAGGAGCGGGCCCGCCGCGAGGAGCGCGAGCGCGACGAGGCCCGGGAGAGGGCCGAGCGCGAAGAGCGTGAACGCCGTGAACATGAGCGTGAACAGCTTCGGTTGGCCCGTGAACGCCACGAGCGCGAGGAGGCCGAGCGGCGCGAGCGGGAGCGGCTGGCGCGCATCGAGCGTGAACGCAGTGAACGGGCCGAGCGCGAGGAGCGGGCCGAGCGTGAACGCGCCGCCCTGCTGGCCGCCGGACCCGCCATCGAGAAGCACCCCGAGGACCGGGCCCGCGCGACCGTCCAGGCCGCGTTTGAAGCCGGTCTGGCAGTGCGGGCGGCTGCCGAGCTGTGCGGTTGGTCGGTCGGGTGGGTCTCCACCCGCTACCAGGAACTCCGCGACGCCGGTCACCCGGCGTCCGTGCCTGCACTGGAAGGAGCAAGCGCATGACGTCTTCCCGAACCACTGCGGAGCCGGTCAAGGCATTCAGCTTCGGGGGCGGGGTGCAGTCGACGACCGCCCTGGCGCTGGCCGCGCTGGGGGAGTTGGACTACCGCACGTTCATCTTCGCCAACGTCGGTGACGACTCCGAGAAGCCTGCCACCCTGCGCTATGTCGAGCAGTACGCACGTCCCTTCGCCGAAGCCCATGGGCTAGAGCTGGTCACCGTCGGCCGGGTGCGCCGCGATGGCACCGGCGAGACCCTCTATGGGCGTATCACTCGGGAAGGCTCGCGCTCGCTTCCGATCCCGGTGCGGCTGTCCCCCAGCGGGGCGCCGGGCACCCGGGCCTGCACCGGCGACTTCAAAATCAAGGTCATCGGCAAGGAGCTCAAGCGGCGGGGTGCGAGCCGTACCAACCCGGCCACGGTCGGCATCGGCATCAGCCTCGATGAAATCGGCCGGGCGAATAAGCGGCGCTGCGAGCCGTACGAGCAGATCGAATACCCGCTGCTCGAACGCGGTATCCGCCGGGCCGACTGCCCCCGCATCCTGCACCGCGCCGGGCTGCCGGTGCCGCCGAAGTCGGCGTGCTGGTTCTGCCCGTTCCACCGGCCGGAGAACTGGCACGACATGCGCCGCGAAGAGCCCGAGCTGTTCGCCAAGGCCTGCGACCTCGAAGCGCTCCTTAACCGGCGCCGTGACGCGCTCGGCAAAGACCACGTGTACCTCACGCGCCTGCTCAGGCCGCTGGCCGAAGCGATCCCGGACGGCGTGGACACGCTGCCGTTCGACGAGTGGGACTCCGGCTGTGACTCCGGCTGGTGCATGACCTGACCAGCTCCCGCGCTCTTGAGGAACAGCGCCTCACACGAATCCACCTCACCCACCTGGGAGTTTCGCTGTGTCCAGTCGTACCCGTACCCGCAAGGTCAGGACCGCCGCCGGCGTCCACACCGTCCAGCTCCCGCGCCAGCGCGGGCGCCGCTCGCAGCCGTTCGTGGTCGTCGTCCCCGAACACCCCTCGCTGACCCGCGAGGCGCTCGGGTTCGTGGGCCGCGGCCTGTGGATGGCCCGCCACGCACTCGCCCCCACCGGCATCGCCCTCCTGTCCCTGGCCGTCACCGGCCTGCTCCACGTCATCGCCTGGTGGTCCGCGCTCGTGCTCGCCCCCACGGCCATCGCGCCGCTGGTGTGGTTCGCCGTCGTCCAGCGCTCTCGCCCCGCGCAGGGCTCAACGCTCGCTTGGCGTATCGCGCTGGCCTGGTTCGCCACCCTCGCGTTCACGTGGGCCGCGTTCGCCGCGGGGTTCGGACCGTGGGCCGGTCCGCTGCCGCTGCTCTGGCTGCTCACCCTGATCGTCGTCCAGACCGCGTGGCTCATCGTCCGCCGTACCCACTGACCCGAGGAGACATCGTCTGATGGCACCCCCGACGCGCAACGGCAACGGCCGCAACGGCGCCGCCACGAACGGTGCGAACAACAACAATGGCAAGGGCAACAAGTTCGCCAACGCGGGCGCCGCCGCGGGCGGTTTCGTCGGTGCGATGGGCGGCTCGTTCGTCCCGCCGATCAACGTCACCGTCAACAACAACCGCAACCGGAGCCAGGCCGGCGGCCGGTCGGGCAACCAGTCCCTGTTGCCTGCGCCGGAGTTCACCTCTCCTGCGCATGTGCGGAACTACTGCAACACCCTGCGGGCGGCCGGCGTGACGCTGTCCATCGAGGTGGCCATGGCCGCCGAGATCCTCGACAGCGTCCTGGCTGCCGTACCGGACCCGGAGGGCCGCGCGTTCGGTTCTCGCATCCGGGCCCGGAAGGTGACCCGCAAGCTGCGCAAGTCCGCCGACAGCCTGCGCGACGCCGCAATGAACGCCGCCGCCTGCTACTCCGCGTTCCAGCAGGAGTTCGAGGAAGAGATCAACCGGGTGCGGCACCGCGCCCGCAAGCCCCAGCAGCCGGTCATGAACTGGGCTCAGCAGTAAGGAGGTTCGCCGATGAGCAGGAACCGAAGCAGCACCACCGCCTACCCCGACGGCATGCCCGGCTACGTCATGGACCCGCACGGCGGACCTGAGAACGGCACCGTCCGCGCGTACCTGCTGCACAAGGCCAAGCCGCATCTGCCGCCGTGGCTCGGCTGGGCCGGTACAGGTCTGGTCGGGGCGGTGGGGCACTGGCGGTGGCCGGACAACGCCGCCGCCGGCGTCGGCCTCACCCTGGCCTCCGTGGCACTGACCGGCGTCACCTGGTGGGCGGGCAAGAACACCAGCCAGCAACGCCGCCTGCACTCGGCCGTCACGGTCGCGTGCGGCTCGGCATGGGTGACCGCCGCCTGCCTCGCCGGCCCGACCGCCGGGCCGGTAGACGACCTCTACCTGATGGGCGGGCCCGCAGTCGCCCTGTCCTGGAACATCCGGATGGGCCTGCGCCACAACACCGACGGCACCTCGGGCAGTTCGGACGGCGGCCTGCTGGAGAAGGTGGGGTTGGCGCGGGCGCAGATCGGGGCGGCGAAGGTGGAGCCGAACCGGGTCACCGCGCCGCTCGCGCTCCAGCCGGGTGAGCAGACGAACGAGGACGTCACCAAGGCGCTGGCCCGGATCGCGTCCGCGCTGGATCTGCCGACGTCCGCCATCCGCTACACCCCGGACGCAGGGTCCGCGCGGCGCGGCGAGCTGGTCATCGTGCCCGAAGACATGCTCTCCGAAGTGGTGGAGTGGGAGGGCCCCTCCAACCTGGGGGGCTCGATCGCTGAGCCGCTGGTCATCGGCCGCTACGACGACGGCTCCGCGCTCGTCATGTGGCTGCCCGGCGACCCGGACGTGGGCCGTAACTCCACCCACGGCTTGATCGCAGGCCAGTCCGGATCGGGCAAGGGCGATGCCGCCCTCAACCTCCTCACCGAGGTCCTCTCCCGCCGGGACGTCATCGTCTGGTTCTCCGACCCCAAAGCCTTCCAGGACTTCGCACCCCTGCGGGCCGGCCTGGACTGGGCTGCGGAGGGCGGCTCACAGACCGAGGTACTGGTCGCGGCCGTCGAGGCGGTCATCCCCGCCCGTACCCGCTGGCTCGGTGCCCACGGCTACCGCCAGTGGGTTCCCGCCGCGGCCGAGGTGCAGAACGACCCGGCCCACTCCTGCCGCACCGACGGAAGCGCCTGTGGCTGCGCAGGGATGCCGTTCCTGGTCGCCTGGTTCGAGGAGGCCGCCAACACCCTGCGCAACCTGGGCGACGACGCGTTCACCGGCATCGCCCAGGAGGCCCGCTCCGCGGGTGTCTCCCTGATCGTGTCGTTGCAGCGCCCCTCCTACGACCAGATGTCCACCTCCACCCGCGCCTCCCTCCCGTCCGTGATCGCGCTCGGCTGCGACCCGCGCGACGAGGGATTCTCGCTGCCGGAGACGGTCATCGACGCGGGCGCGCATCCGGGTGCGTGGGGCAACCGGCGACCCGGCTACTGCTACATGGTCTCGCCCGGTATCGAAGAGGACCGCTACTCCTCACCGGGCCGCACTCAGCGCTTCACCATCCGCGCCGTGCCGGTCATGGAACGCCTCGCCGCATGGGCGCAAGCCAACGGCGCGGTCGCCGACCCGATCACCGCCGGCGCGGCCTCTTCCGTGGCCGGACGCGCTTACACCGGCCGACCCGCTGCCGACGAAGACGGCCAGCAGCCGACCGGGCTGCGGGTCGTTCGCGAAGAGGAGGACGACATGGACGACACCGGACCCCTGATCGACCCCGAGGCCGAGCTTCCCGAGTCGGAGGAGGGCGACGACGCTCCGATTTTTGGCGAAGAGGAGGGCCGCAAGCCGAATCCGGAGGAAGCCCGCCGGCTGTTCGCTGCCGCGCTGGCCGAGTTCGAGGAAGCGGGCCAGATGATCGTGGGCCCGAAGGACTTCATGGACTGGTGCGACCGCAACCACCTCTCCCGACCGTGGGTCTCGGCACGCCTCAAGGAGGCGGCGATCGAGGGCCGGTTGGAGCCGACGAGTGCCACCGGCCGGTGGCGCATCGTCCCCACCCCGAAGGCTGCCTGACACCAGCCTGACGCCTGACACCGTCACGGCCCCCTGACACCCAAACCCCTAGGCAAACCAGGTGTCAGAAACGCGTGACGCCCCTTCGTGACACCCCCTGACACCACTCGCCTGACACCCACCCGCACGGGCCCGCACCACCTCTGTGGCGCGGGCCCGCGGGGTACCCGGAAGGATTACCCATGTCCCCCTCCGAACGGCCCGCGGCCGTCGACGTCCACCATCCCGTTCCGATCACCGCCTACCCGCCCGCCGGCCCCTCGTGTCGGTCCAGCCGGACCCGGCGTCCGCGGTGCAGACGATCGTGCTGCCCAACGGCCACGTCGTCACCGGCTACGCCCTCACCCCCGCGCCCGCCCCGGCACCCGCCGACGCGCGCCCGACCGTCTCCCGCACTGCGGTGAACATCGCACTCGGAGGCATCGGGTTCGGCGCGGTGTGCGGCGGCCTGGTCCTGCTCACCGCGTTCATCGCCGCCCTCACCGCGTTCATCACCCAGCTCATCACCCTCGCCGCGGTCATCTTCGGAGGCTGGATCGCCGTACAGATCTTCGGCACGGGCCGCCACAGCGGCGGTACCACCGTCAACATCGGCAAGGCGGTGATCAAGCGCAGTCACTTCCACGGCTGATCAGACGTGTACTGACTACTGATCGGGCGCCGCCCTGACCGTTAGAGGGCGCCGTCGCCTGGCGGCACTGCCAGGGAGTTGGCCAGTCCCAGGTCCGCGCGCATAACGGCGCGCATCTCTTCCCACCGCTCCCAGATCCACACTAGGTACTCCCCGATGACTTCGAAGGTGTCGCCCTCATCGGGAATGCCCTCTTCCAGGCACATGATCCGGCGGTATCCCTGGGACAGTAACTTGCCGACGTCATCGAGCTGGGCAAGCACCGCAGGAGAGGCCACCATCTGGGCTTCGGCGAGCGCGGCGTGGCCTGCGTGGCGGGCGGCTTCCAGTTGCTCCCTGAGTGCCTCAGTCACGCGGTCACGGCGCACGTGCCACAGGTAGTTCATCTGCTCGGTGCGGTAACGGCGGTAGGCCGCATTCGTCGTGATGTAGCAGGCGCGGCGGAGCGCGAGTTCGGCCTGCTGCTGTTCGCGGTCCCACTGGGCCTGGGTGGCCTGCTGCTGCCGCCCGAACTCCGCTTCCTGCGTCTTCGCCCCGGATCGCTGCGCAAGCACCGGGGCCAGCAGGGTTCCGGTGACACCCACGACAGCGGCGACCAGCGCGATGGCAGTGCTTCCCACAGCATCCCCCCAGCGTCGTGTCGGCTAGGCGTCGGCCCGGTGCGCGTTCCAGTGCGCCGCTAGCCACACCCGGTGTTCGGGCCGCAGGTCGAAGACGAGCGGCTTGCCGTGGAGTTCGGCGTAGACCGGATAGGCGTCCAGCTCCGGGGCGGTGTCGAGCAGGCCCGTTTCCGGGTCGACGGCGATGCGGCCTTTGTCGAACAGGGTGTGCAGGTCACGGCGCAGCAGCAGCCCACCGAAGTCGTGGTGCTCACCGCTTTCGGCGAAGCTGTACAGGTGGGCCGCTTCCAGTACTTCGGCGGGGGCCGGTCCGCTGATGGCGCACTGCTGGCCCTGCTCTGCCAGCAGGGCGGCCCTGAATGCCGCCTGACCCACCCGGGTGCGGACCTTCGCGAACCGGTGGCCGCCCGCGATGGGTACCCGCCTGTGCTGCTGGCCGGACAGCCCGGACACGGCGTCCGCGTTCAGCCGTCCGGTTGCCAGCAGCGCATTTTGCAGCTTCTCCCAGCGGGCGGGGCGCATGCTCAGCTGTGAGTTCGGCGAGTCACACAGGCTGCGCAGTTGCGCCCCGCTCAGCAGGCCGCGCGCGTCAACCCAGCGTCGGCCGTAGCGGGACAGGTAGGTGGTGACCGGTTCCACCTTCTGCCCCGGTGTGTCGAAGGTGGCCCCGCACTGGTTGCAGCGGCAGGCCGGCGTCAGCCGCGACCGCCGCTTGAAGTCGGCCTTCTTGCACTGGGGGCAGAAGTACCGGGTCTTGTCCTCGGTGTCGGTCTCGATGCTGTCGATGGCCGAGACGCCGATCAGTTCCCGCTTGTCCCACAGCGCAACGACGTCCCCCTCGGCCAGACGGGCGTGGTTGGGAACCGTGCTGTCCCAGCGGTAGTACTCGCGCGGGTTGTCCTCGTAGCCGTCGTTCCCGCCGTGCTGGCGGGCATCGCCCACGCTCAGCAGCAGCCACGCGTTCGTCATTGCGCCCCCTCCTCAACCCACAAACCGGGGCAGCCGCCCTCTCGGCAAAAGACCGCGGCTGCCCCTCACCCCAGCTCAACCACAGAACTGGAGAGGTCAAGCATGACCCAACCCACTGACATCCGGCACCGGACGGGCCAACTCCCGCGCCTGTTAGACCTGTTCTGCTGCCAGGGCGGCGCCGGCATGGGCTACCACCTGGCCGGCTTCGACGTCGTGGGCGTCGACATCGCCTCACAGCCGCGCTATCCCTTCACCTTCATCCAGGCCGACGCGGTCACGTTCGTCCTGGAGCACGGCTCAGAGTTCGACTTCGTCCACGCCTCGCCGCCGTGCCAGCACGACAGCGAGTGCCAGCGCATCCAGGGCAACCGGCATCCCGACCTGATCGCGCCCACACGTACCGCGCTGGAGAGCACCGGGCGACCGTGGGTGATGGAGAACGTGCGCGGCGCGGTGCCTAAACTGCACGCTCCGGTGATGCTGTGCGGGCAGATGTTCCGCCTGGCCAACTACCGCCACCGCTACTTCGAGACCGGCGGCGGCTTCACCCTCGACCAGCCCGGGCATCCCGCGCACCTGGTGCCGCAGGCCAAGATGGGACGGCCCGTCCTGCCCGGCCACTACGGCCAGTTCGTCGGCAACTTCTCCGGCGTCGACCTCGCCCGCCGCGTGCTGGGGGTGCCGTGGATGAACCGCGACGGCATCCGCGAGTGCATCCCGCCCGCCTACACCCAGTTCATCGGCCAAGCCGCCCTCGCCCACCTGACCGTGCCCGCACGGGTGCTGGGGGCGGCGGCATGAGCGCGCGCGTGCTGCCGCGGCGGCGGCCGAACGGGTTGCGGGTGCTGGACCTGTGCTGCGGAGCGGGGGGCCTGTCCATGGGCTACTACCTCGCCGGGTTCGACGTCGTCGGCGTCGACAACCGCCCGCAGCCCAACTACCCCTTCACCTTCCACCAGGCCGACGCCCTCACCTTCCCCCTGGACGGCTTCGACCTGATCCACGCCTCCTGGCCCTGCGAGCACTTCGCCAAAGTCACCGCCTGGCGCGGTCGGCACGACAACCACCCGGACCTCCTCACCCCCGGCCGTGCCCGGTTGAAAGCCTCCGGGCTGCCGTGGGTCATGGAGAACGTCCCCGAAGCACCGCTCAGGCCCGACTACCTGCTGTGCGGCACCCAGTTCGCCCTCAACATCCGCCGCCACCGCGCCTTCGAGACCTCCTGGGGAGGCGGTGGAGACCTTCTCCCGCCGTGCTGGCACCGCAAGGGCCTGTTGGCGTTCGAGCACAAGAACGAGCGCGCCTACGCGGACGCCATGGGCTGCATCTGGATGACCAACCTCGAAGCCCGCATGGCCGTACCCCCTGCGTACACCCAGTTCCTTGCCCTGGAAGGGAGGACCGCCGCATGACCACCACCCATTTGCACACCGCGCTGCAGCTCGCGGCGTCTGGCATCCCGTCCCTTCCCCTGCGGCCGGGAAAGGTGCCGTTCGGGAACTGCCGTGCCTGCGCCAAGAACGCGTGCGGCGGGCGCCCGCACATGAAGACCCCCGGCCCCTGCACCTGCCCCGCCCCCTGCCACGGCTGGGCCGCCGCCACCACCGACACCAGCGTCATCAACTCGCCGGCATGGGCGACCGCATGGCAGGGCGCCGCGGCGGTCGCCTACCACCCCGGCGGCGCCGGCCTGGCAGTCGTGGACTGCGACAACGCCGATGCCATCGCGTGGGCCCGCCAGACCCTGCCCGACACCCGGACCGTGCCCACGACCCGCGGCGAGCACTGGCTCTACCTCGGGACGATGCCGTCGGCCAACGGCGTGCGGCCCGGCGTGGACATCAAATCCACCATGTCCTACGCCCGCTGGCTCGGACCTGGCACCGGCACCATGGCGGCGCTGCCCGACGTCGTGCGCGCGCTCACCGCAGCCAAGCCCGCGGCCCCCGTACCCGTCAGGGTTCCCGCGCCGGTCGGGGGCGGGGAATGCCGCCACCGCACCCCCGCCTACCTCGAACGCGGGATCGCCATGGCGGAGCAGCGCATCACCGAGACGTCCAGCGGCGTGCACACGGCCGTGTACCGGACGTTCCTGGCCGTGCTCTCGACGCACGGCCGGTGCGGCTGCCTCACCGAGGATCACATCGCCCGCCTGTTCACCGCCGCGCAGGCCAAGGGCGAAACCGCCCGGCACTGCACGGACGCGTGGACCAACGCACGCACCACGTTGGGGCTTTGAGCATGGACGACGACGACAAGAACCCGGCCCGGAAGGTCATCGCGGACTACGCGCAAGAGCGCTTCCGCTACTTCCGCACCGCGGACGGCACCGTCTACGCACAGCGCAAGGGCCACCCCGTGGCCCGCCCGATCCGCTCCCAGGGCACCACCGGAAGCCACCGCCAAGAACTCATGGTCGGCCTGTTCAAGGACGGGCTCGGCACGTTCAACGGCACCGCGATGAAGGAGGCACTCGACTTGATCGAAGCACTCGCCCTCACCGAGCAGGTCCAGCCCGTCCACATCCGCGTCGCCCCCGGCTTGGACGGGGCCACCTGGCTGGACCTGGGCCGCAACGACGGCCAGTCCGTGCGCATCCACCCCACCGGCTGGGACATCCTCACCCCCGACCCGAGCGAGGTGTGCTGGCGGCGCACCCAGCTCACCGGCGAACTGCCCCTGCCCGCCAAAGACACCAACGGCAAGGGCATCGACCTGCTCTTTCGGCTGTGCAACTTCGCAGGCGCCGAAACCGAGTGCCTGGCCATGGCCTGGCTGATCGGCTGCCTGGAACCCTCCGTGCCTGTCCCCGCCCCCTTCCTCACCGGCCCCCAGGGCGCGGGGAAGTCCACCGGCGGGCGGATGCTGATCCGGCTCATCGAGGGCATGACGGGGGACCTGCGTCGCGCCCCGAAGGACGAGGACAACCTGATCGCGGCCGTGGCCGCGGGATGGGTCACCGCGCTGGACAACCTCTCCCACATGACCCCGGACCTGTCCGACGCCATGTGCTGCATCGTCACCGGAGCCGAGAGCGTCAAGCGCGCCCTGTTCACCGACGGAGACGTCTTCCGCGCCCGCTACCGCCGCCCCCTGCTCCTGACTGGCATCGACGTCGGTGTCATCCGCCCCGACCTCGCCGAACGCCTCCTGCCGCTCCGCCTGGAACGCCCGAAGGTGCGGCGCACCGAAGCGGAGCTGTGGGCGGAGTACGCGGAAGCCCTGCCCGTCATGCTCGGCTCCCTGCTGGACCTGACCGTCAAGGTCCGCGCCGCCACCGCCGTAACGCCGACGGACCTGCGGATGGCGGACTTCGCCCGCCTGTGCGCGCAGCTCGACGAAGCGATGGGCCTCGGAGCTTTGGCGGCCTACCGGGCCGGGCTGGACGACCTCAACGATGACGTCATCGAGGGCGACTTGCTCGCGCAGACCGTGCTCCAGTACGCGGCCGGCATGGAGCCCGGGGCGCAGGAGCGGATGACGTCCGCGGAGTGGCTGCACCTCCTCACCCGGCTCTACAGCGGCGAGGACTGCCGCCCGCTGCCCAAGGGGTGGCCGACCACCGGCAAGGTCCTCTCCGACCGGCTCAAGCGCCTTCAGCCCACCCTCGCTGCGCGCGGCCTGGTCGTGGACTGGGGACGCACCCGCGAGGCCCGCTACATCGAGCTCACCGAACCCGCCCCGACACCCGGGCCGCAACAGGAGCCCGCGTTCTGAACGCGAGGTCACCGCACAACAGCAAGAGGAGCACCCGTCCCGACGCGGTGATGGGTGCTCCTCTTGCTGTTCGGTGCGCAGCACCGCCCGAAGGACGTGCCGCGCAGCGGCTCCTTCTTCGCGCTCTGAGCCGCGCACAACAACAGACACCACCCCCTCTCTTTTCCTAAGTAGGGGAACGCTGCGTCACCTGCGTCACAGGCGACGGAAAACGGCCCCTGACCAGCCGGAAAGAGCGTGACGCAGAGCCGATCCGTCTGCGTCATCGTGCGTCACCTGCGTCACGCCACCGTGACGCAGGTGACGCGGCAGTGACGCACCCCTGCCGGGCTGTGTCACGGATTACCCCAGGTCAGGAGCCTGGATGACGCAGATGACGCTGTGACGCAGAAACCCGAACCTCGGACAGACGCGGGCCCGCCCGCCCTCTCCCCTGAACAAGCGATTCCTTCCTTCCCCGCCGAGGAGGCGTAGCTACATGAGCACTGCTCCGCGACTGGAACCCCCTGTACTTCCCTCCCTCTACCTGCCGAGCGATATCGCTGAGGCGCTCCACTGCTCGGAGTGGTGGGTGAAGGAGCAGGCCCGCAGGGGACGCATCCCCTTCACCAAGCCCGGGGGCAGCTACCGGTTCACAGCTGAGCACTTTGCAGAGATCATGCGCATCTTCGAGAGCCGTCCCGCCGAAAGCAGTAACGCGGTTGCCCCAGCCGTACCTGCACCGCGGCGCCGGGCACCCATAACGGCGGTGTCCGTCACCCCCTTGAAGTCAAGGACCCCGCGTAGGGCGCGGCAGAGTCAATCTCAGTCCGACGCCGCCTGATTCTTTGTGCCGCCCGGTCCCTCAGCCGGGCGGCACACGCGTTTGCTAGGAGATCAAGTTGGGTTACGCCGAGAACCTCGGCAGCTACTGGCGCGGCCGGTACAAGTTCGCGCCCGGCAAGTACGCCACTGTGCGCGATGCCGATGGTGACGCCATCCGGTTCCGGACCAAGGCGTCAGCAAAGAAGGCTGCGGACGCCGAGGAAGCGAAGCTGCTGGCCGGAACGAAGAAGGCGCCTCCCGAGCGGATCACTTTCGGCGCCTATGTGAACCGCTGGTACGCCGCGCAGGACTTGGCGGCGTCCACCATGCAGAACTACCGGCGGCACATCGAAGAGCACTTGTTCCCTGCGTTCGAGGATTTCGCCATTGCCGACATCTTGAGCACCGACATTGCCGCTTGGGAGAAGCGCGAACGCGCCGTTCCCTACGCGGCCACCAGCGTCAAGACATGGCGGGCGACACTGCACCTGATCCTTGCCGACGCCGTTGACGAGGGATTGCGCGATTCCAACCCGGCAACCAAGCGGCGCGGACGAGGGAAGCGCGCCGGCCGCTCTCGCAACCGTGGCCCGGAGAAGGCTGTCACCACGGCGCTCGGCATTCTGTTGCTCGCCGAAAGGATGGCGCTGCTGTCCGGCCGAGACGATGAGTTCGTTGGCGGCATCCTTAAGGGCTACACGGGCATGCGTTGGGGCGAGATCGTTGGCCTTGAGACCGAGTTCGTCCGGCCGAAGAGCATTCGCGTGGAGTGGCAGCTCTACGAGCTGGATACCGGCGAACTGCACCGTTGCCCGCCGAAGGACGACTCCTACCGGGACATTGACACCCCGGATTTCCTCGCTGCACTGGTTGCTGGCCACATCGCCCGGACGAAACCGAAGCCTTGTGAGTGCCACGGACTGGCCTACGTCTTCCGAGGTCACGGCGCCGCTAATGGCTCTGTGAGCCGCCCGGGAGCGAAGCTGGTCGACGTCGCTCGCCGCGCTGGCGTCTCGACGGGCACGGTGTCCAACGTCCTCAACCGTCCTGGCGCTGTGGCGGAGCCGACTCGCCTGAAGGTGCTGGAGGCCATCACCGATCTCGGGTACGTCCGTAACGCGGGAGCGGGGGAACTGGCCGCACACTGGCGGCGCTCGGGCTTCGCCACCTGGCTCTTTCGACCTGCCGCCACGGGACGGTACCCCGGACGCGGCAACCAAGAAGAGCACCCTGTACCGGTCGTTGCTGAGCCGTGGCCCGGGATTCCCGCACGTGGGCGAGGGGCCTCCAAGCGGGCTGAGGCGTGCTGGGTGCCGATCGCTCCTGGACTGACGCCGCACGGACTGCGCCATACGCACAAGACCCTGATGAGAGAGGTGGGAACCCCGCCGAAGTTGATGGACGAACGCATGGGTCACGAAGACGGCTCGGTGCAGTCCCGCTATGACCACATCACGGCTGGCATGCGGCAGGCGCTGATGACCGCGCTCACCGGAATGTGGGAGGAGGCGTTGGACGCGCGCCGGGCGATGAGCCCCGGCTCGCCCGTCGCTGCTCTGGATGCGCTGCTGATGGCTCGCGGGTAGGGCACTGGTCTGGAGGCGATTTCCAAGATCTTCTCCAGGATTTCTCCAGAGAGTCTCTGGAGAACAGTTCAGGCCCGGTGCTGATCTCTCAGCACCGGGCCTGAACTGGTGTTTTTCTGTCGGGGTGGCGGGATTTGAACCCACGACCTCTTCGTCCCGAACGAAGCGCGCTGCCAAGCTGCGCTACACCCCGATTGTCGCTGCTCGTCGCGGCGACGTCGTTTACTTTAGCCCACCGGTGGCTGGAGACGAAATCCGGTTTTCGTGCGGTTGTGGACGGGGTTCGGGCGGGTGTGGTCGAGGGCCACGAGGAGGACGGCGAGGGCGTAGAAGGTGAGGCCGAGGAGGAGGGCGTTGGCCAGGACGCTCTTGTAGCCGTGGAGGTCCACGTCCAGGAACGGGTAGAGGTAGCGGCCCGGGGTGCCCGGTGGGATCAGTTCGCCGCGGGTCAGGGAGAAGGCCAGGTAGGTGAGGGGGTAGAGGAGCCATGTGGTGGCCTGGCGGAGGTGCAGGCGGCCGGGTGGGGTCAGGAGAAGCCAGTCCAGGAGGGCCGCGAGGGGGACCACCGTGTGGAGGATCTGGTTGGTGATCGCGTGCCAGCCGGAGGAGCTGGCCGCCTCGCCCGTCAAGGGGAACGGGTTCGACTGGTTCGCCGGGAGCAGGTGGTACACCAGGCCCGTGATCGTGACGTAGAGGAGGGCCGCGCCGGTCAGGGCGGACGGCAGGGGGTGGCGGGCCGACCACGCCCGGCGGGCCGAGGCCACCATGACCAGCGCCAGCAGGATGCTGCTCTGGATCGTGAAGTGGCTCAGGATCCGGACCGGACTGCCGAGGAGCAGGTCGATCGTCACCGCCGTGGCCGCCACCAGGGCGACGAGCAGGCGGTAGACGGCAGCCAGGGGGCGGCGTACGCGGGGCACCACCGCCCTGGCGGGAACGGACGAGGGCAGCAGCGCGGGCATACCCGGGAGTGCGGGCAGGTCCGGGATGTCCCTGGGTATCGGGGCGGTCATGCCCTCACCCTAGGCAGGGCCGACAAAAGGGGCGATACGGGCGGTCCGTGTGGGTTAATCCGCCCGGGGCGACCCGGGTCGACCGGTCAGGTGTTACTCCCGCCCCACCAGCGTCAACAGTGTCGCCTCCGGCGGGCACGCGAACCGCACCGGCGTATAGCGGTTCGTACCGCAGCCCGCTGAGACGTGGAGGTACGACGTACGACCCTCCGCCGTGTGCGTGGACAGGCCCTTCACGCGGTCCGTGTCCAGGTCGCAGTTGGTGACGAAGGCGCCGTAGAAGGGGAGGCAGAGCTGGCCGCCGTGGGTGTGGCCGGCCAGGATCAGGGGGTAGTCGTCGGCTGTGAAGGAGTCGAGCACGCGGAGGTACGGCGCGTGCACCACGCCCATCGAGAAGTCGGCGCCGCCGGACGGGCCGCCCGCCACCTGCGGGTAGCGGTCCCGCTTGATGTGCGGGTCGTCCAGGCCGGTCAGCTCGATCGAGGCGCCCTCGATCTTCAGCATGCCCCGGGTGTTGGTGAGGTTCAGCCAGCCCGCACCGTCGAAGGCGTCCCGCAGGTCCTCCCACGGATTGTGGATCGCGTTCACGGCGGGCGCGTTGCCGTTCAGGCCGTGACGGCCCTGGGCCTTCTCGAACAAGTACCGGGCGGGGTTGCGGAGTTTGGGGCCGTAGTAGTCGTTGGAGCCGAAGACGTACGCGCCCGGGAAGTCCAGCAGCGGGCCGAGCGCGTCCAGTACCTCCGGCACGCCCTCCGGGTCGGAGAGGTTGTCGCCCGTGTTGATCACGAAGTCCGGGCGCAGGCCGGCCAGCGAGCGCAGCCAGCGCTGTTTCTTGCGCTGGCCGCCGACCATGTGGATGTCGGAGACCTGGAGCACGCGCAGGGGGCGCATACCGGCGGGGAGGACGGGAACGGTCACCCGTCGGAGGCGGAAGGAGCGGGCTTCGAAGCCCGCCGCGTACACCAGACCGGCGGTGCCTGCCGCCACGATTCCCAGGGGTACTCCATATCGCGAGCGCATGCGTCCATCGTGTCAGACCCGGCGAGTGCCACGTGCCCCACCGCCCGTTAAATGAACGGGCGTACGGGATGCGACACCTGCGACAATCAGATCCATGACCACGCTCAAGTCGAAGTTGCAGGAAGACCTCAACGCCGCGATCAAGGGGCGCGACGAGCTCCGCTCCTCGACGCTCCGGCTGACGCTCGCCGCGATCACCAAGGAGGAGGTCGCGGGCAAGACCAAGCGCGAGCTCTCCGACGACGAAGTGCAGAAGGTGATCACCCGCGAGGCGAAGAAGCGTCGCGAGGCCGCGGACGCGTTCGCGCAGGGTGGTCGTGCCGAGTCGGCCGAGCGGGAGAAGGCGGAGGGCGAGGTCCTCGCCGCGTATCTGCCCCAGCAGCTCGGCGACGAGGAGCTGAACGCCATCGTCGCCCAGGCCGTCGAGGAGGCGAAGGCGGCCGGCGCCGAGGGGCCGCGGGCCATGGGGGCCGTCATGAAGATCGTGAACCCGAAGGTCGCGGGCCAGGCCGAGGGCGGGCGCGTCGCCGCCGCGGTCAAGAAGCTCCTGGCGGGCTGACGATCCGGGCCGGTGAGGTACGGCCCCACGGCCCGGTGAGTGAGGCACGGCCCATGGCCCACAGCCCGGGTGGTACGGCCCCACGGCCCGGTGAGGCACGGGCCCGGACTTCACGACCCGCCCGCTGAGACACGGGCCCGGGCTTCCCGATCCGGGCCCGCTCGGCATCATCGGAATCATCGGAAGCGGTCACGGGCCCTCGGGCCGCTGAGACACGGTCCCCACAACACGAACGGCCCCTTTCCCCTCGTACGACATGCATCCGTACGGGAGAAAGGGGCCGCGCCCGTTCTCAGGTCATCGTGTCAGTCGCGGCCGCCGTTGCCGTTGCCGTTCCCCTGGAAGAAGCCCTCCGGGATGGAGAAGGAGGGCGTCGGGAAGGTGCCGCCGCCGTCGCCGTTGTCCCCGTCGTTGTCGCCGTTCCCGTTTCCGTTGCCATTCCCGTTGCCGTTGCCGTTTCCGTCGCCGTCTCCGCGGTCCTTGTCGAGGTCCGGGATGTTGACGAGGTTGAAGGACTCGGTGGTCTTGCCCTCCAGGGCGCCGGTCATGGCGTCCTTCCAGATCGGGCCCGGGACCTCGCCGCCGTAGACGAGCGGGCGGTAGACGCCGCCGATCGTGATGTTCTTCATCTTGACCTTCTGGGTGGCACTGCCGACCCAGACGGCGCCCGACATGTTCGGCGTGTAGCCGACGAACCAGGCGTTCTTCCGCTCGTCGGTCGTACCCGTCTTACCGGCGCTCTGGCGGTCGGTGAGGCCGGCCTGGCGACCCGTACCGGAGTCGACCACGCCCCGCAGGAGCGTGTTGACCGTGTCCGCGGTCTTCTCGCTCATCGCCCGCGAGCACGTGGACTTCGGCACCTCCATCGACTTCCGCTCGTCGCCGACCTTCTGCGTGATCGACTCGATGGCGACCGGCGAGCAGTACATGCCCCGGGAGGCGAACGTGGCGTAGGCGCTCGCCATCGTCAGCGGGGACAGGCCCACCGAGCCCAGCGCGATGGCGGGCCGCTCCGGCAGCTTGGTGCCGTTGCCCTGCCTGACGTGCAGCTTGTCGGTCATGTTGACGACCGGGCACAGACCGATGTCGGAGATCATCTGCACGAAGTAGGTGTTGACCGACTTCGCCATCGCCTCCTTCAGCCGGTACGGCCCGACCTCGGAGGTGGCCTCGTTCGAGACCTTGTCGCCGTCCCGGTTGGTCCACGGCGAGCTGTCACAGGTCTGGACGGGGCTCGGGTACTCCATCTCGTACGGCGACGAGTACTCCTGCGTCGCCGGCCGGCCCTCCTCCAGGGCGGCCGCCGCCACGAACGGCTTGAACGTCGAACCGGTCGGGAAACCGAAGTTGGAGCCGCCGTAGGCCGCGTCGACCGAGTAGTTGTACTCGGTCTCGTTCTTGCCGTAGCCGTACGGCTTCGACTGGCCCATCGCGACGATCTTGCCGGTGCCGGGCTCGACGAGGGTGGACGCCGCGGCGACCTTGTCGCTCTGGTTGATGTGGTCCTTGAGCGACTCCTCGACCGAGTTCTGTGCCTGCGGGTCGAGGGTCGTACGGATCGTCAGGCCGCCCTGGTTCCAGGTCTTCGCCCGCTCCTCGCGGGACTTGCCGAAGACCGGGTCGCTGAGGAAGACCCGCTCCACGTACTTGCAGAAGAAGCTCGCGCCCTGGACGGCCGTGATGCAGCCGTTCTTGGGCTGGCTGATCTTGAGGCCGAGCGGCTGCTCCATGGCCTTGGACGCCTCGGCCTGGGAGACGTCGCCGACCTCGGCCATGCGCCGCAGCACGGTGTTGCGGCGCTTGGTGGCCTCGGTCTCGTCGTTGATCGGGTCGTACCGGCTGGGCGACTGGACGATGCCGGCGAGGAGGGCCGACTCCTGGAGGTTGAGGTTCTTCGCGGACTTCGAGAAGTAGCGCTGAGCGGCGGCCTCGACGCCGTAGGCCTGCTGGCCGAAGAACGTGATGTTCAGGTAGTTCTCGAGGATCTTCTTCTTGCCGAGTTCCTCTTCGACCTGGATCGCGTACTTCAGTTCCTTGATCTTGCGGCCGAGGGTCTGCTGGGTGGCCTGCGCGACCTTCGTCGGGTCGTCGCCGGCCTCCTCCACGAAGACGTTCTTCACGTACTGCTGGGTGAGCGTCGAGGCGCCCTCCGAGACCCCGCCGGTCTGCGCGTTCTTGTTGAGGGCCCGCAGCACGCCCTTCAGGTCGATCGCGCCGTGCTGGTAGAAGCGGGAGTCCTCGATCGCGACGATCGCCTTCTGCATGTACGGCGAGACGTTCTTCAGGCCGACCACCGTGCGGTCGCGCGAGTAGACGGTGGCGAGCTGGCCGCCGTCGGCGTCGAGGATGGTCGTGCGCTGGCTCAGCGGCGGCGTCTTCAAGTTGGCCGGGAGCTCGTCGAAGCTCTCCACCGACCCCTTGGCCGCGAGACCCAGCGCACCGGCCGCGGGCAGCGCGATGCCGGCCATGACGGCTCCCGCGAGCACACTGACACCGAGGAACTTGGCGGCCTGCTGCGTGGAGGACAGACCACCGCCCGAGCGCTTGTTTGGCATGGGGGCAGCCTACGTTCTCATTCGCCGGACACGCGTATATGCCTTGGCCTAAGCTGCTCTCAACTGTCACAGCCGTAGGGCTACGTATCAATACGTCCGGCGACCGCGAATCGTTCCGGCGGTTCCCCAACTTTTTTGACGGGGACGTGTCCGAATCCACCTCGTGTGTCACCTGGTGCCCGTTGTGACGCAATACAACCGTCCCGGTTTGCCGGAACAGTCACGTATGTCGCGGGCTCACTCCCCCGGGTGATCTGCCGCTTACGCATAGTCCGTTCGGGCCATTCAAGATTGGGCCCGAAGGGGGTGTTGCGCTGTGCCCACCTTCCGTAACGTCCTCAACTGGCGGCGGTGAATATGCCGCTGCCGCCGTGGGGGAGCCTCGATTCGGGAGAGGACGGCGCCGGTATGGGCTGGGTAGTCGACTGGAGTGCGCAGGCGGCCTGCCGCACTACCGATCCGGATGAACTGTTCGTTCAAGGAGCAGCGCAGAACAGGGCCAAGGCGGTATGCACCGGATGTCCGGTGCGTACGGAGTGCCTCGCCGACGCGCTCGACAACCGCGTCGAGTTCGGCGTGTGGGGAGGAATGACGGAGCGGGAGCGCCGCGCACTGCTGCGCAGGCGTCCCACAGTCACTTCATGGCGCCGGCTCCTTGAGACCGCGCGTACGGAATACGAGCGGGGGGTCGGCATCCTGCCCCTCGACGACGACGAGGTGTACGAGAGCTACGCGGCGGTGAGCTGAGGGCACCGCCCTCGGGCATCCTCGGGCATCGGTATCTCCGCGCCGGTATCTCAGACGCCGGCAGCGGGCTCGGGCAGCTCCTGGTGAGCAGCCGCGAGTCGGTTTCCGATGTCCCGCAACCCCGTGAGGTCGTGCACGTCGCCCGGCAGCGCGGCCACTTCGGTCACCGCCACCTCGGGGTGGAGCGCGGTGAAGCGGTCACGCGTGCGCTGCTCGCGGAAGAGCAGCCGCATGCGTTCGGCGTGCAGCCTCAGCAGGCCTGCGGTGAGTTGCTGGACGGACATGTCCTGCTCGCTGTCCTGCGTGGGCTCCGGGTTCTGCGTGACTTCCGTTTGGCGTATGTCTCGCGTGACGTCCGTGTCCTGCGTGGCGGCGGGGGAGCCTTCGTCAGGAGTCGGAGTTTCTGACGCGGGAGATTCCGTGGCGGGAGTTTCCGTAGGAGGAGACTCCGCGGCGGGAGACTCTGAACTGCCGTATGTGTCGGGAGAGTTACGAAGACCAGCTTTCCCGTCCCCCTGATCCACAATGCGAGGCTCTTCAAGATTTTCCGCGGCGGCGAGCGCACGCTCGGCCGACAGCCGGTCGGCGCCGCTGCCATGGACCCGGTTGAGCACCAGACCGGCGAGCGGCATGTCCTCGGCCGCCAGCCGCTCCACGAAGTACGCGGCCTCGCGCAGTGCGTCCCGCTCCGGGGCCGCGACCACCAGGAACGCCGTCCCGGGCGCCTGGAGCAGCTTGTACGTCGCGTCCGCGCGCGTGCGGAACCCGCCGAACATCGAGTCCATCGCCGCCACGAACGTCTGCACGTCCTTCAGCAGTTGACCGCCGAGCAGCTTGCCCAACGCGCCGGTCATCATCGACATTCCGACGTTCAGGAACTTCATCCCCGCGCGGCCGCCGACCTTCGCCGGCGCCAGCAGAACCCGGATCAGCTTGCCGTCGAGGAACGAACCGAGCCGCTTCGGCGCGTCCAGGAAGTCGAGCGCGGAGCGGGACGGAGGCGTGTCGACGACGATCAGGTCCCACTCGTCCCTGGCGCGGAGTTGACCCAGCTTCTCCATCGCCATGTACTCCTGCGTGCCCGCGAAGCCCGCCGAAAGCGACTGGTAGAAGGGGTTGCTGAGGATCGCCGACGCCCGGTCGGCGTCCGCGTGCGCCTCGACGATCTCGTCGAAGGTGCGCTTCATGTCCAGCATCATCGCGTGCAGTTCGCCGTCGCCCTCCACGCCCTTCACCCGGCGCGGGGTGTTGTCGAGCGAGTCGATGCCCATCGACTGGGCGAGCCGGCGGGCCGGGTCGATGGTGAGAACAACCACCTTGCGGCCGCGTTCGGCGGCGCGCAGGCCGAGGGCCGCCGCGGTGGTCGTCTTGCCGACGCCACCCGAGCCGCAGCACACGACGATGCGGGTCTTCCGGTCGTCGAGCAGGGTGTCGAGGTCGAGTACGCGCGCGGGGGAGAGCTGGTGACGGGTGCCCTCCTGGGCGAGGGCCGGATCATTGCTCATGACATCCCCTGTTCGCGTAGCTCGGCCGCGAGTTCGTACAGGCCCGCCAGGTCCATTCCCTCGGCGAGCAACGGCAGTTCGTGCAGCGGCAGGCCAAGTTCGCCCAGCGCGGCCCGTTGTTCGTGCTCCAGCGCGTACCGCTCGCCGTACTCCGACGCCTGCTGCAACAACGGGTCCACCAGCCGCTCGGCGTGCCCGCCGCGGCGCGCCCCGCCGAGTCCGGCCGCCGACAGCGACCGGGCCACGGCCGTACGCGGCACGGTCCGTACGAGTTCCAGTTCGGCCGCGTCCAACACCTCGGGCCGCACCATGTTCACGACGATCCGCCCCACCGGCAGCCGCGCCGACCGCAGCTCGGTGATGCCGTCCGCGGTCTCCTGGACGGGCATCTCCTCGAGCAGCGTCACCAGGTGCACGGACGTCTCCGGCGACTTCAGCACCCGCATCACGGCCTGCGCCTGGTTGTGTATCGGACCGATCTTGGCGAGGCCGGCGACCTCGTCGTTCACGTTCAGGAAGCGGGTGATGCGGCCGGTGGGCGGGGCGTCCATGACGACGTAGTCGTACGTGAACCGGCCGCTCTTCTCCTTTCGGCGCACCGCCTCGCATGCCTTGCCGGTCAGGAGTACGTCCCTGAGGCCGGGCGCGACGGTGGTCGCGAAGTCGATAGCGCCGAGCTTCTTCAGGGCGCGGCCGGCGCTGCCCAGTTTGTAGAACATCTGGAGGTAGTCCAGAAGGGCCAGTTCGGGGTCGATGGCGAGGGCGAACACCTCCCCGCCCCCTGGAGCGACGGCGATCTTCCGCTCCTCATAAGGCAACGCTTCCGTTTCGAAGAGCTGCGCGATGCCCTGTCGGCCCTCGACCTCGACGAGAAGCGTCCGCTTCCCCTCGGTCGCGAGGGCCAACGCGAGGGCGGCGGCGACCGTCGTCTTTCCGGTCCCGCCCTTGCCGCTGACGACCTGGAGCCTGCTCACGTATTCGAGCGTAACCAGTCCGTGCGCGGGCTAAGCGGGAGGCTGTGGACAACCTGGGTGAGGTCGGCCGTCTGAGCAGTGTGTCGCAGCGGCTAAAGTCGGCCGTATGACCAAGTGGGAATACGCAACCGTGCCTCTGCTCGTCCACGCCACGAAGCAGATTCTGGACACCTGGGGCGAGGACGGCTGGGAGCTTGTCCAGGTCGTGCCCGGGCCGAACAACCCCGAGCAGCTCGTCGCCTACCTGAAGCGGGCGAAGGCGTGAGCTCGGTCGAGGCGCGGCTGGCCGAGCTGGGGCTGACGCTTCCGGAGGTCGTGCCGCCGCTCGCCGCGTATCAGCCGGCTGTGCAGTCCGGTGTGTACGTCTACACCTCCGGCCAGCTTCCCATGGTGGAGGGCAAGCTTCCGGTCACCGGCAAGGTGGGTGCGGAGGTCACGGCCGAGGAGGCCAAGGAACTGGCGCGCATCTGCGCGCTGAACGCCCTGGCCGCCGTGAAGTCCGTCGCGGGCGACCTGGACCGGGTGGCGCGTGTGGTGAAGGTGGTCGGCTTCGTGGCGTCCGCCTCCGACTTCACGGGGCAGCCGGGTGTCGTCAACGGCGCGAGTGAGCTGCTGGGTGAGGTGCTGGGCGACAAGGGCGTGCACGCGCGGAGCGCGGTGGGCGTGGCGGTGCTGCCGTTGGACGCGCCGGTGGAGGTTGAGGTCCAGGTGGAGCTGACCGGGGCGTAGGGCGGGGTGCGGGTAGCGCCTTCGGGTGCGTTGTGGGTCGGGGCCGTGTCGGGGGGTGTCCGTCCTCGGAACGGCGCGGAATCGGTTCCTTGGAGAGGTGCCGGCGTTGACGCGCCAACCGCTGCGGGCGGACACCCCCCGACACGGCCCCTTGCCGCCGTACGCGGCTGCGGGAACGCTGCTGCTGCGGCGGCTGCGTGCGCCTTGCGACGCCGGTGCGGCCGGGCGAGGATCGCCACTCGGTCGATCGCCTGACCGACCTGCCTACCGGCCGGCCGTGTCGGGCAGGCCCCCGGTCATTCCCTGGGGGTGCAGCCCGGTGGTCGCAGCAGCAACAGGCTGAGTCGGGCGGGAGGTAGAGGCCGTCCCGAGTTCCCACCCACCGGGAATGCATCCCCTCACGGCGAGACCGACCCCTTGACCGACCGAGTCGGGCGGGCTCGGCCCATCCTCTGGGGTACAGCGCGGTGGTCGCTGCAGCTCCTCGAGTCGGGCGGGTGGGTGGGTAGAGGCCATCTGCAGCCCCCAGCCGCTGCGGGCTCAGCCCTTCACGGCGAGACCCACCCCCACGGCGAGGGGCACCTCTCGGCCGAGCGAGTCGGGTGGTGGGTGGGCGTGGGGCGGGGGTCTGGGGGTGGGGCCCTCAGTCGGCGTTCGTGCTGGTGCCGGGGCTGGGTGCTGGTCGGTCTCGAACATCCGCGCGTCAGGAGATAGCCTCCGGCCATGGCAAACGGGCAGTGGTATCCACCGGAGTGGCCCGAGCGTATCCGTGCCCTGGCGGATGGCACGCTTACGCCGGTTGGTCCCAAGCGCGCGGCCACCGTCATGCTGCTGAAGGACACCGATGCCGGCATCGTCGTGCACATGCTGCGCAGACGGGCCTCCATGGCGTTCGCCGGGGGTGCGTACGCGTATCCGGGCGGCGGTGTGGATCGTCGGGACGACGATCATCACGTGCGGTGGGCGGGTCCCACGCGCGCGTGGTGGGCGGAACGGCTCGGCGTGGACGAGACGGCGGCCCAGGCGATCGTCTGTGCGGCCGTGAGGGAGACGTACGAGGAGGCGGGCGTCCTTCTCGCCGGGCCGGCCCCGGAGTCCGTGGTCGGCGACACCACGGGCGCGGACTGGGAGGCGGACCGGGCCGCTCTGGTCGACCGTGAGCTGTCCTTCGCCGAGTTCCTGGACCGGCGGGGACTGGTGCTGCGCTCGGATCTGCTGGGTGCCTGGACGCGGTGGATCACCCCTGAGTTCGAAAACCGGCGTTATGACACGTGGTTCTTCGTCGCCGCCCTCCCGGAAGGCCAGCGCACGCGCAACGCCTCCACGGAGGCCGATCGCACGGTGTGGATCCGGCCCGAGGACGCGGCAGGCTCGTACGACAAGGGCGAGCTGCTGATGATGCCGCCCACGATCGCGACGCTGCGCCAGCTGGCGGCGTTCGGCAGCGCTTCCGAGGCACTCGCCGCGGCACCGGAGCGTGATCTCACGCCCGTCCTGGCGCGGGCGCGTCTCGAGGACGGCGAGATCGTTCTGTCCTGGCCGGGGCACGATGAGTTCACCAAGCACATTCCGACCGATCTCCCGACCGACGTCTCGACCGGTGGAGCCCCCGCATGACGGATGCCGCAGCCCTTCCCGGACAGCCAAGGGGCGCGGTCCTGTCCGGGCCCGCCACTGCGCGTGCCATCAACGTCCTCGCGCCGAACCCCTCCGCGATGACCCTGGACGGGACCAATACCTGGATCGTGGCGGAGCCCGACTCCGAGCTGGCCGTCGTGATCGATCCGGGGCCGCTGGACGACGGACACCTGCGCAATGTCGTCGACCTGGCGGACAAGGCCGGCAAGCGCGTCGCCCTCACCCTCCTCACCCACGGCCATCCCGACCACGCGGCCGGTGCCGCCCGCTTCGCCGAGCTGACCGGCACGAACGTGCGGGCCCTGGACCCGGCGCTGCGGCTGGGGGAGGAAGGACTGGGCGCCGGGGACGTGGTCCGGGTCGGTGGCCTGGAGCTGAGGGTCGTACCGACTCCCGGGCACACCGCGGACTCCCTGTGCTTCCATCTCCCGGCCGATCAGGCGGTCCTGACCGGTGACACCATCCTGGGCCGCGGTACGACTGTCGTGGCGCACCCGGACGGCCGCCTCGGGGACTACCTGGACTCCCTGCGGCGCCTCAGGTCGCTCACGGTCGACGACGGGGTCCATACGGTGCTTCCCGGCCACGGGCCCGTCCTGGAGGACGCCCAGGGCGCCGTCGAGTTCTACCTCGCCCACCGCGCCCACCGCCTCGCCCAGGTCGAGACGGCCGTGGAGAACGGCTACGGCACCCCGTCCGAGGTCGTCGCCCACGTGTACGCCGACGTGGAGCGCTCCCTGTGGCCGGCGGCGGAGCTGTCGGTACGGGCGCAGATGGAGTACCTGGAGGAGCACGGGCTCATCTAGGGCCTGGGAGCTTTGACGCCGTGCACGCGCGCGTACTCCTCGGCGAGCCACGGCCCCAGGTCGTCCACGTACGAGCGCAGGACGGCCGGGTCGCCGTTCGGCTCGTACCCGAGGACGGCCGCCGACCGCATCTGTGCGGCCCGTTCGGGGTAGTACGTGCCGAACACCTCCGCCATCTCCCTCAGGTCGCTCGTCCAGCCGTTCCAGCGGGGCATGACGAGCGTGAAGCCGGTGCGGACGAGGTGCCGGGACATGAAGCGTACGAGGGGGCGGCGGGCCCCGTCGGTGTCAGTGGTGGCGGCGATCCGCGCGCGCCAGCGAGCGAGGAACAGCGCCAGGTCTCCGTTGGTCTCCCGGGCCAGCAGGGAGTCGGGCCGGTAGCGCGGCAGGTACTCGGCGAGGTCGTCGCCGAGCAGGGGGGTGCACAGGCAGGCGATGAACCACCCCAGGTCGTACCTCTCCAGGTCGCTCAGCGCTTGAGCGCGGCTGACCAGCAGGGTGCCGCCCCCGTCGATCTGCGGGAAGTCCTTGTCGAGCGTCTCGTCGACACTGCGGGCGTCGGCCCGGTCGGCGTCGGTGGGCTCGGTGCGCAGCGCGATCAGCAGATCGAGGTCACTGCGCCCCACGCGCGCGGTTCCGCGCGGAATCGACCCGTAGAGGTACGCGCTGTGGAGCCGGGACCCGAACGCGTCGAGCAGACGGTCGCGGGCGGCGGCGACCACGGGGCGGAAGGCGTGCGGGACGTTTCCGAGGGAGCCCTCGCGGGCGATGAAGCCCTGTGCGTCGAGCCCTCGGGAGACCCGCCCTTCGGCGGGGAGTGGGGCGGTTTCGGCCATGGGCCCACTGTGCCGTGAAGGGGGCGGCCGGAGCCGCTCATTTACGAGGCGCGGCTTCCGGCGGTCATGACAACGGCCACCGCCTCACCTCAGAGGAGACGGGGGCCCGTCGTCGTATGCCGTGGTGTGCCTAGCGCGAGCGCTTGGCGAGCCGCTCCACGTCCAGGAGGATCACGGCCCGCGCCTCCAGGCGGAGCCAGCCGCGGCCCGCGAAGTCGGCCAGGGCCTTGTTCACGGTCTCGCGGGAGGCGCCGACCAGCTGGGCCAGCTCCTCCTGCGTGAGGTCGTGGACGACGTGGATGCCCTCCTCGGACTGCACGCCGAAGCGGCGGGACAGGTCCAGGAGCGCGCGGGCGACGCGGCCGGGGACGTCCGAGAAGACCAGGTCGGACATCGCGTCGTTGGTGCGCCGCAGGCGGCGGGCGACGGCGCGCAGGAGCGCGGTGGCCACCTCGGGCCGCACGTTCAGCCAGGGCTGGAGGTCGCCGTGGCCGAGGCCGAGCAGCTTGACCTCGGTCAGCGCGGTGGCGGTCGCCGTGCGCGGGCCCGGGTCGAAGAGGGACAGTTCGCCGATGAGCTCACCGGGGCCGACGACGGCCAGCATGTTCTCGCGGCCGTCGGGGGAGGTGCGGTGGAGCTTCACCTTGCCCTCGGTGACGACGTAGAGCCGGTCGCCCGGGTCGCCCTCGTGGAACAGGGAGTCGCCACGGGCGAGGGTCACCTCACTCATGGAGGCGCGCAGTTCCGCGGACTGCTCGTCATCGAGCGCCGCGAAGAGCGGGTTGCGCCGCAGAACGTCGTCCACGAGTTCTCTCCTTGTCGACCTGCTCAGGGGATCTTGCTCCCCTGCGTACCAGGGGTCCGTGTTCCCCATTTTGCCGGACGTTGCAAACAGTGTGATCTGTCACAAGGATGCCGCACAGGTGTCCCGGGGTAAGCGGCAGGGGTCCAATTGGGGGCTGATCCTCAGGGTCCGGGGCGGGATGTCAGTGCCGGGCTCTAGGCTGGCCGGGTGTCCAAATCGCCGGTGAGAGCACAGGCCAAGGGGGCTGGGCGGGTGGTTGTACGTCGAGATTCCGCCGAGGGCGAACAGGACCCCGCCGGCGGAAAGAAAACGGCAAAAGCGACAAAGAAGGTTGCGGTGAAAGCGGTGGCTCCGACCGGCCCGGTGAAGGTGAATCCGGTGAAGAAGGGCGAGTCGCGTACCGCCCTGGTCCGCCGGGCCCGCCGTATCAACCGCGAGCTCGCGGAGGTCTATCCGTACGCCCATCCCGAGCTGGACTTCGAGAACCCCTTCCAGCTGGTCCTCGCCACGGTCCTGTCCGCCCAGACCACCGACCTCAGGGTCAACCAGACGACCCCCGCCCTCTTCGCCAAGTACCCCACTCCCCAGGACCTGGCTGCGGCCAACCCGGAGGAGGTCGAGGAGATCCTGCGCCCGACCGGCTTCTTCCGGGCCAAGACCAAGTCGGTGATAGGGCTGTCGAAGGCGTTGGTGGAGCAGTTCGACGGAGAGGTCCCCGGGCGGCTCGAAGACCTCGTCAAGCTGCCCGGCGTTGGCCGCAAGACCGCCTTCGTCGTCCTGGGCAACGCGTTCGGGCGGCCCGGCATCACCGTGGACACGCACTTCCAGCGGCTGGTGCGGCGCTGGCGGTGGACCGAGCAGACCGAGCCCGAGAAGATCGAGGCCGCCGTCGGCGCGCTCTTTCCCAAGAGCGACTGGACGATGCTCTCGCACCACGTGATCTTCCACGGCCGCCGTATCTGCCACGCCCGCAAGCCGGCCTGCGGTGCCTGCCCCATCGCCCCGCTCTGCCCGGCGTACGGCGAGGGAGAGACGGATCCGGAGAAGGCGAAGAAGCTCCTCAAGTACGAGAAGGGCGGCTTCCCCGGCCAGCGCCTGAAGCCCCCGCAGGCATATCTGGACGCGGGTGGGAAACCCGCGCCGCCGCTGGAGGCGGGATGACACGTTCTCGGACGTGCCTGTGGGCACGTTCCCAGGAACGATCTCGAGGTCGTCGGGCGTTGGATCCAGCAGGACGAGGGGGGTGGCGATGACGCGCGCGAGCAACACGCAGGGCGGTTCGGTGACGCTCAGCAAGAAGGGCCTGCCGGCCTGGCTCGACCCGGTGGTGCACGCGGTGGAGACGGTCGAGCCGCTGCAGCTCAGCCGCTTCCTGCCGCCCAAGAACGGCGCGGGGCGGCAGTCCGCCGTCCTGGTCCTCTTCGGTGACGGCGACGGCGAGCGCGGCCCCGAGCTGCTCCTCATGGAGCGGGCGAGCTCGCTGCGCTCCCACGCCGGCCAGCCCTCCTTCCCCGGCGGCGCGCTCGACCCGGAGGACGGCGACCCGAAGGGTGACGGGCCCCTGCGGGCCGCCCTGCGCGAGGCCGAGGAGGAGACCGGGCTCGACCCGGCCGGCGTCCAGCTCTTCGGCGTGCTGCCCAAGCTGTACATCCCGGTCAGCGGCTTCGTCGTGACCCCGGTGCTGGGCTGGTGGCGCGAGCCGAGCCCGGTGGGGGTGGTGGATCCGAACGAGACCGCGCGGGTCTTCACCGTCCCCGTGGCGGATCTCACGGATCCCGGCAACCGCGCGACCGCCGTGCACCCCAGCGGCCACCGGGGTCCGGCATTTCTGGTCGAATCAGCCCTCGTGTGGGGCTTCACGGCGGGAATCATCGACCGGCTGCTCCACTACTCGGGCTGGGAACGCCCTTGGGACCGCGAGAAGCAGGTCCCTCTCGACTGGCGCGCATGACAGGGTGTCTGCCGTGCTGTGCAAAGTGATGAGGCGAGGCTCGAACCGGTGAACGTGCTGGACATTCTGTTGCTGCTCGCCGCCGTCTGGTTCGCGATCGTCGGCTACCGCCAAGGCTTCGTCGTCGGCATCCTGTCGGTGATCGGCTTCCTCGGCGGCGGTCTCGTGGCCGTCTACCTGCTGCCCGTCGTCTGGGACGCGCTCACCGACGACGCGGAGGTCAGTACGACCGCGGCCGTCGTCGCGGTGGTCGTCGTCATCGTCTGCGCCTCCGTCGGCCAGGCCCTGACCACCCACCTCGGCAACAAGCTGCGCCGGTACATCACCTGGTCCCCGGCCCGCGCCCTGGACGCGACCGGCGGGGCCCTCGTCAACGTCGTAGCGATGCTTCTGGTCGCCTGGCTGATCGGCTCCGCCCTCGCGCAGACCACGCTGCCGACCCTGGGCAAGGAGGTCCGCAGCTCCAAGGTGCTGCTGGGCGTGTCGGAGGCGCTGCCCAGTCAGGCGGACACCTGGTTCAAGGACTTCACCTCGGTCCTCGCGCAGAACGGCTTCCCGCAGGTCTTCAGCCCGTTCTCCAACGAGCCGATCAAGGAGGTCAGTCCTCCGGACCCGGCCCTCGCCAACAGCGAGGTCGCCACCCGCGCGCAGAGCTCCATCGTCAAGGTCATGGGCACCGCCCAGAGTTGCGGCAAGGTCCTGGAGGGCACCGGTTTCGTCTTCGGCGAGCGCCGCGTCATGACCAACGCGCATGTCGTCGGCGGCGTCGACGAGCCCACCGTCCAGATAGGCGGCGAGGGCAAGAAGCACGACGCGACGGTCGTCCTCTACGACTGGGAGCGCGACATCGCCGTACTCGACGTACCGGACCTGAGCGCACCCGCGCTGAAGTTCACCACCGATGACGCGAGCAGCGGGGACGGCGCGATCGTCGCCGGGTTCCCGGAGAACGGGTCGTACGACGTCCGTGCCGCGCGCGTGCGCGGGCGCCTCACGGCCAGCGGCCCGGACATCTACCACCGCAGCACCGTGCGCCGCGACGTGTACTCGCTGTTCGCGACCGTCCGCCAAGGCAACTCCGGAGGCCCGCTGCTCACCCCCGAAGGGAAGGTGTACGGCGTGGTCTTCGCGAAGTCCCTCGACGACGCCGACACCGGGTACGCGCTCACCGCGGACGAGATCCAGGAGGACATCACCAAGGGGCGCACCGCGAACCAGCAGGTGGACAGCGACAGCTGCGCGCTCTGAGCCCGGGGTTTCGGGAAAACCCGAGCCCCGGGTGCAGAGAGGTGCGGAAAAAAAGGGGAGCGTCAGCCTCGCGGATGACGCAGGCGTACCGAGACCCAACGGGCTCGGCGGCGCAGAATGCGCGGAATGCCCACCCTCAGGTCCGTGCCCGCCATGTGCGGGGGACCGCCTCGTTGGTGGGAGCCCAGGGCGCTGCCCGAGCGTCGATTGCGTGCTGCGTCACTGTAGTCGTGCGTCCAGCCCATACCCGGACGTCTGCCCCTGCCCCAAGGTCGATAACCGCCCCCAGGCCCCCCAATTGGCCTATGCGCCAGGCAAGTGGCCGTTCGTAGGACACGTGTTCAGGTCGGGGCGCCGGGTCCGGATACCGGGCGCATCGGCACGGTCACCGATCGGGTTCGGGATCCTTCAGCCAGTTGATGAGCTCGGTGGAGAAGGCCACCGGGTCCTCCTCGTGCGGGAAGTGCCCCAGTCCGTCGAACAGCCGCCAACGGTACGGCGCTTCGACGTACTCGCCGGAGCCGGCCGCGCTCCGCGTCCGCATCACCGGGTCGAGCGAGCCGTGCAGGTGCAGGGTCGGCACCCGCACCGGCCGCTTCATCCGCCGGTTGAACTGGATGCCGTCGGGACGCGCCATCGACCGCACCATCCAGCGGTACGGCTCGATCGAGCAGTGCGCGGTGGAGGGGATGCAGATCGCGCGGCGGTACACCTCGACCGCGTCGTCGTCCGGCAGGCGCGGGCCCGACCAGTCCCGGATGAGACGGGCGACGAGCGCGCCGTCGTCGGCGGTGAGCTGCCGCTCGGGGATCCAGGGCCGCTGGAACCCCCAGATGTAGGAACCCGCAGTGGTCTGCTTGACGTCCGACAGCATCGCCGAGCGCCAGCGCCGGGGGTGTGGCATCGAGGCGATCGCGAGCCGCCGCACGAGCTTGGGGCGCATCGCGGCCGCCGTCCACGCCAGGTAGCCGCCCAGGTCGTGGCCGACCAGCGCGGCGTCCGCCTCGCCGAGGGAACGGATCACGCCGGTGATGTCGAGGGCGAGGTTGGCCGGGTCGTAGCCGCGTGGGGTGCGGTCGCTGCCGCCGACACCGCGCAGGTCCATGGCCACGGCCCGGAAGCCCGCGTCGGCGAGCGCGGGCAGCTGGTGCCGCCAGGTCCACCAGAACTGGGGGAAGCCGTGCAGCAGCAGGACCAGCGGCCCGTCGCCCATCTCCGCGATGTGGAAGCGCGCGCCGTTGGCGGCGACCTCCCGGTGGGTCCAGGGTCCGTCCGGTCGTACGACCGAGGCGGGCTGGGCCGAAGGTGTCGCAGGATCCGTCATGAGGATGAGCGTGCCACAGCCTCGATGGCCTTGGCGTCCGGGAGCCCGTCCTCCAGGGCCGCCGGGCGGGGGTGCGGCTTGGCGTTCTGCAGGACGCCCGCCGACTCCTTCATCGAGGCGGCGACCTTCTGCGGGCCCTTGCTCTTCTTGGCCTTCTTCGCGAACACGACGCCGATCAGGGCGAGGACGAGCGCGATCAGCACGTTAGCCGCGAAGGAGAGCAGGAAGCAGACCGCGAGGTTCCAGTCGCTCCAGGTGCGGATGCCGTACGCCAGCGCGAAGTTCAGCATCGGCAGCGAGAAGAGCAGGATCGCCCCGGCCACCGTGAAGGCGCCGCCGCTCGTCGCTCCGCGTTTGACGTCCCGCTTGAGCTGCGACTTGGCCAGCGCGATCTCGTCGTGCACCAGCGCGGACATCTCGGTCGTCGCCGAGGCGAACAGCTGGCCGATGCTGCGTTCGGCGCCGACCGGGCTGCCGTCGGGTGCGCTCATCGCGTTCTCCCTTTTCTGCTGTGTACCTGACTGATGTGCCGGACTGATGTGCCTGACGGGGAGCGGTCCTTTTGTGCCGTCCCGTCAGATCATGCCGGACGACCGTCCTCATCGCCTGCCCCGCCCGTCACTTCGGCAAGCGTGTGGCGTTCGGCGACCTTCACTTCGGCGATCCGGCGGTGCTCGGCGGCCTTGCGGTCGTAGATCGCGGCCATCCGCAGGTGGTACTCCGGATCGTCTTCCTCGTAGATGTCCGGGATCCCGTCGAGGTCGTCGTCGCGCTCCTCGGCCTCGCACAGGCGGCGGTACTTGGTGTTCCTCATCTTCAGCAGCACCGTCGCCAGCAGCGCCGCGATGACGGATCCCGTGAGTACGGCGGCCTTGACCTCGTCCGTCAGGGTGGCGTCGCCGTCGAAGGCGAGCTCGCCGATGAGCAGCGACACGGTGAACCCGATGCCGGCCAGGGTCGCCACCGCGAACACGTCGGCCCACTCGAGGTCGTCGCTGAGCGAGGCCCGGGTGAACCGGGCCGTCAGCCAGGTCCCGCCGAAGATGCCGAGCGCCTTGCCGACGACCAGGCCGAGGACCACGCCGAGCGTCTCCGGCTTGGTGAACACGTCGCCCAGCGCGCCCCCGGAGAGCGAGACACCCGCGCTGAACAGGGCGAACAGCGGCACGGCCAACCCGGCCGAGAGCGGACGTACGAGATGTTCGATGTGCTCGCCCGGGGAGTGCTTCTCGCCCTCGCGGGTCGTGCAGCGCAGCATCAGGCCCATCGCGACGCCCGCGATGGTGGCGTGGACGCCGCTGTTGTACATCAGCGCCCAGATGACGAGCGCGATCGGGACGTACACGTACCAGCCGCGTACGCCCTTGCGCAGCAACAGCCAGAAGACGGCGAGGCCGGCCACCGCGCCGCCGAGCGCGGCGAAGTCGATGCCGTCGGTGAAGAAGACCGCGATGATCAGGATCGCGAAGAGGTCGTCGACCACGGCGAGGGTGAGCAGGAACGCGCGCAGGGCGCTCGGCAGGGACGTGCCGATGACGGCGAGCACGGCGAGTGCGAAGGCGATGTCGGTGGCGGTGGGCACGGCCCAGCCCTGGAGCGAGCCGCCGCCGGTGACGTTGGTGAGCGTGTAGACGAGTGCCGGTACGGCCATCCCGCACAGGGCCGCCACGACGGGCAGCGCGGCCGCCTTGGGGTCCTTGAGGTCACCGGCGACCAGTTCGCGCTTGAGCTCGATGCCGGCGACGAAGAAGAAGACCGCGAGGAGTCCGTCGGCCGCCCAGTGCTCGATGGACAGGTTCAGGCCGAGGGCCGCGGGGCCGAGGTGGAAGTGGCTGACGCTCTCGTAGCTGTCGTGTATCACCGGGACGTTCGCCCAGACCAGCGCGGCGACCGCGGAGACGAGCAGCAGGACACCGCCGACGGTCTCGGTGCGCAGCGCGTCCGCGACGAAGGTCCGCTCGGGGAGGGAGAGCCGGCCGAGGGCCTTGCGGGGGGTGGTGGGGCGGGGCGCGGTCACGGGGGAGGCCTCCGGTCGGTGGGCAGCGTGGAGCACTTGCCGACCAGACTTCCCGGCGCACCTGATTGTTCAGTCTATCCACGGTGCGCGGGGAGGAATCCGGCGATCCCTACGTTAGGTGTGAAAAGGGCACCCGGCGCGCTTGTCGCCGGGTGCCCTTGACCGCCGTACTCAGTCCTCGCTGGGGGCGGCCGGGAGCTTCTTCTGGATGAGGTCCATGACGGTGGAGTCCGTCAGGGTGGTCACATCACCCAGCTGGCGGTTCTCGGCGACGTCCCGGAGCAGGCGGCGCATGATCTTGCCGGAGCGGGTCTTCGGCAGCTCGGCCACCGGCAGGATCCGCTTCGGCTTGGCGATCGGGCCGAGGGTGGCGCCGACGTGGTTGCGCAGGTCGGCGACGAGGTTCTCGTCATCGGCGTTCGCCGTGCCGCGCAGGATCACGAAGGCGACGATCGCCTGGCCGGTCGTCTCGTCCGCCGCTCCGACGACGGCCGCCTCGGCGACCGACGGATGGGAGACGAGGGCCGACTCGACCTCGGTGGTGGAGATGTTGTGGCCCGACACCAGCATCACGTCGTCCACCCGGCCCAGCAGCCAGATGTCGCCGTCGTCGTCCTTCTTCGCGCCGTCGCCGGCGAAGTACTTGCTCTCGAAGCGCGACCAGTACGTGTCGAGGAAGCGCTGGTCGTCGCCCCAGATGGTGCGCAGCATCGACGGCCACGGCTCGGTGAGGACGAGGTAACCGCCACCACCGTTCGGCACTTCCCGGGCCTCGTCGTCGACGACGGTCGCGGAGATGCCCGGCAGCGGCGTCTGCGCCGACCCCGGCTTGGTCGCCGTCACACCGGGCAGCGGCGAGATCATCATCGCGCCGGTCTCGGTCTGCCACCAGGTGTCGACGATGGGCGTCCGGTCGGCCCCGATGTGCTTGCGGTACCACATCCAGGCCTCGGGGTTGATGGGCTCGCCCACCGAGCCGAGGATCCGCAACGAGGACAGATCGAACTTCGCGGGGATGTCGTCGCCCCACTTCATGAACGTACGGATCGCCGTGGGCGCGGTGTACAGGATGGTCACCCCGTACTTCTGCACGATCTCCCAGAAGCGGCCCTGGTGCGGGGTGTCCGGCGTGCCCTCGTACATGACCTGCGTGGCGCCGTTCGCCAGCGGGCCGTAGACGATGTACGAGTGCCCGGTGACCCAGCCGACGTCGGCGGTGCACCAGTAGACGTCGGTCTCGGGCTTGAGGTCGAAGACGGCGTGGTGGGTGTACGCGGTCTGCGTGAGGTAGCCGCCGGAGGTGTGCAGGATGCCCTTCGGCTTACCCGTCGTACCGGACGTGTACAGGATGAACAGCGGGTGCTCGGCGTTGAACGCCTCCGGCGTGTGCTCGGCGGACTGCCGCTCGACGATCTCGTGCCACCACACGTCGTGCGCGTCGTTCCAGGCGACCTCCTGGCCGGTCCGGCGGACGACGAGGACGTGCTCGACGTTGTCCACGCGGGCGACCGCGTCGTCGACGGCCGGCTTGAGGGCCGACGGCTTGCCGCGCCGCCATCCGCCGTCGGTGGTGATGACGACCTTGGCGTCGGCGTCCTGGATGCGGGTCGCGAGCGCGTCCGCCGAGAAGCCGCCGAAGACGACGGAGTGCGCGGCGCCGATCCGGGCGCACGCGAGCATCGCGATCGCCGTCTCCGGAATCATCGGCATGTAGACGGCGACCCGGTCGCCCTTCTGAACTCCCAGCTCCAGGAGGGCGTTCGCGGCCTTGGAGACCTCGTCCTTGAGCTCGGCGTAGGTGATGGCGCGGCTGTCGCCGGGCTCGCCCTCGAAGTGGATGGCGACCCGGTCGCCGTTCCCGGCCTCCACATGCCGGTCCACGCAGTTGTACGCCACATTGAGCTCGCCGTCCTTGAACCACTTGGCGAACGGCGGGTTCGACCAGTCCAGCGTCTCGGACGGCTCGGTGGCCCAGGTCAGCCGACGGGCCTGCTCGGCCCAGAAGCCGAGCCTGTCAGCCTTGGCCTGCTCATACGCCTCCGCGGTGACGTTGGCGTTGGCCGCCAGGTCCGCGGGGGGTGCGAACCTGCGCTCCTCACGAAGCAGGTTGGAGAGGGAGGAATTCTCGCTCACTGTCCCATCTCCTCCCTCAGCAGGTTGGCCAGGCTTTCGTTGCTCACGACATCTCCCATTCTCAGGATTGTCCGCTGTGTCCCAGGCCACAGCTCATCAGACCCGGGGGCCCGGTGACAAGGGTCGACGGAAAATTGGTTTAGACCTGTGTGTGCGTCGGTGCACGTCGGTTTCGGCGGCCGGGGTCATCCGTACCCACGGACGACGACCACGCGGAGTTCAGCACTTGTAACGCCTTTCACACTCCGGCCCAAGTGCAGGTGCAGCGCCATGGAGAGGGGTGGAGAGGCATGGAGGAGCGTGGAGGGGAGGGGACAGCGCGTAGAAGCGATAGGGGCGGGCGTCGGGGAAGCTGCCGGTGGCCCGCTGCTCCTCGAAGAGTTCCACAGGCGCCATGTGGACGCGGTGACATCTTTTTGCGGCCCGGCGTGTCGCCGATGCCGACGCGGACGCCCACACCGTCGCGGAACTGACGGCCGGGATCTTCCTCGCTGTCGTGGACCCGTTGACACCTACCGGCTCAGCCGGTGTGGCGAACGGCCGAGCCGGTGCCGCGAACGGGGCTGTGGCGTAGCGGTCTGGCCGCGGCGTACGGGTCTGACTGGCTGTATGGCATCGCCCGCCACGCCGTCTCGTCGGACGCCGCCGCCCGGCCCGCGAGACCGACCTGACCCGGAGGGCGGCACGGGGTTACCTATCGCGTTCTTCTACGCCGCCAAGGGCGAGGTCACGCCTTGCGAACCGGAGTGTGGCCCAGATGCGCGCCGCGGGCGGGTGGATCTGCGCCCCGCCCGCGACGTGCCCCGGCTTCATCACACAGGCACGTCCGCCGCCCGCACTTGGTCGAACACCTCGTCCGCGCCCGCTCCGGTGAGCAGGTAGGCCTGGGCCTCTCCCACGTGGAAGTACATCCCGTGCAGTTCCAGCGCCCCTTCCCGCAGGGCCCGGGCCACCGACTCGTGGGCGGACAGGTGCTCCAACTGCTGGACCACGTTGGTCAGACAGAGCTGCTCGACCGCGTCGGCGGGCTCCCGTGCGGCCAGCCGGGCCCACGGCCGGTCGTTGTCGGCCATGCGCTCCAGGCTCGGCAGCCCGTGCCGCAGCCACCGCTTGAGCGGCGTCTGGGCGCCTCCGGGCTCGGAGTTGAGCAGCGCCTGCATGGCCCCGCATCCGGAGTGTCCGCACACCGTGATGGAGCGCACCTTCAGCACGTCCACCGCGTACTCGATCGCGGCCGACACCGAGTCGTCACCGCTCTCCTGACCCGGCAGCGGAACGAGGTTGCCCACGTTGCGCACCACGAAGAGGTCGCCCGGACCACTGGAGGTGATCATCGAGGTGACGAGGCGCGAGTCGGCACAGGTGAGGAAGAGCTGGGACGGCTGCTGGCCCTCGCGCGCCAGCCGGGCCAGCTCACCCCGCACATGCGGTGCGGTGTGGCGCTGGAACGCGCTGATGCCACGCGCCAGTTCGTGCCCGCTCGCCGCACCGGGCGTGCCGGGTGCGGCGGGTGCGCCGGATCTGCCCGTATGTCCGTCGTGGGGTGGCAGGGGTTGCGGGCGGTCGCACTGGTGGTTGCGCCAGGGTGTCCAGGGGCGACAGCGGCAGTCGGCGGTGCCGGTGGCCGGCTGCATACCGACGGCCTCGGCGTGCAGGTCGACCGCGCTTTCGTGCTCGCCGGTCCGGACCCCTGCGCGGCGGCCGGTGAGTTCGACGGAGCCGCCCCGCGCGGTGTGCGTGTTCTGCCAGTCCTGCAGTGACTCGTACGCCGCGTGGTCCATGAACGACCCGCCCAACTCCACGACGACCTGGGCGCCTTGGGGCACGAGATGCAGGGCCCGGCTGAGCCGGGGCACCGCGAGGAACGTCAGCTGTCCTCGTACGCGTACGTGATGGACTCCTTCCTTCTCTTCGTGCGTGATGTGGGTGCGCGTGAGGCGGTGCAGGGCGACGGCGACGGCCACGGCGATGCCGAGCGTGACGCCCTCCAGGACGCCGAGGAGGACCACGCCGAGTGTGGTGACGGCGTACACCGGCACCTCTCGGTGGCGGGTCACCGTGCGGATGTGGTGCAGGGACACCATCTGGATGCCGACGGCCATCACCAGGGCGGCGAGCGAGGCGAGCGGGATGAACTCCAGGATCGGGACCATCAGCAGCGCGGCGACTACTACGAGAACGCCGTGCAACATCGTGGAGTTCCGGCTCACGGCACCGGCTTGGACATTAGCCGAACTGCGCACGGCGACGCCCGCGACGGGAAGTCCGCCGAGCGCACCGGAGACGATGTTGGCGGCGCCCTGGCCGAGCAGTTCGCGATCCAGGTCGGAGCGTCCGACGCCGGCGGGCAGGCCGGGGCGGCCGGCCACCAGCTTGTCCACGGCGACCGCGCCGAGCAGCGACTGCACACTGCACACCAGCGTGGTGGTGAGCACGGCGGCGACCAGGCCGAGCACCGGTCCCTCGGGAAGTCCGGCCAGGGCGTGGCTGCGCCAGGACGGCAGGTCGACCTTGGGCAGGGTCAGTCCGGCGAACGAGGCGGCGGCGGTGGCCCCGGCGACGGCGACGAGCGCGGCCGGGATCCGGCGCAGCAGGTGCCCTGCCCGGCCGGGAATCCGGGGCCACAGCAGGAGCAGGGCCAGGGTCAGCGCGCTCACCGACACGGCGGCCGGATGCAGGCCCGCCAACTGGGCGGGCAGAGCGCGCAGGTTGTCGAGGACGGAGCTCTGCGGGGTGCCGCCGAGAACGATGTGCAGTTGGGCGACGGCGATGGTGACGCCGATGCCGGCGAGCATGCCGTGCACGATCGCGGGGCTGACGGCGAGGGCGCCGCGGGCCACGCGCAGGCAGCCGAGGCCGAGTTGGACGAGGCCCGCCAGGACGGTGATGGCGCAGGTCGTCCGCCAGCCGTAGCGCTGGATGAGGTCGGCGGTGACCACGGTGAGCCCGGCGGCGGGGCCGCTGACCTGGAGCGGCGCGCCGCCGAGCCGGCCGGCGACGATGCCTCCGACAGCGGCGGCGACGAGGCCGGCCTGCAGGGGCGCGCCGGTGGCGAGGGCGATGCCGAGGGACAGGGGCAGGGCGATCAGGAAGACCGCGATCGAGGCCGACACGTCGGCTCCCGCGACGCGGAAGCGCCGGGATGGTGGCGGTGGCGTGCTGTGGGGTTGGTAGGTGCTCTCCGGCCGAGTCGAGTCGGCGGGGCGAGTGGGGACGCAGGCTGACATGTTTTCCCGTCTCCTCCGGGGCAGCGCGGTCGCGATCTGGTGGTCCCCCGATGGCGGGGGGTCGGGTCGGCGGCCGTGGGTCACGGCGTGCAGCGGCGGGATGAATCAACGCTCAGTAAATGGATCGTAATGCAGAGTAAAGGGCAGGCATAGACTTTCCCGGCAAATGGGTGAATAGGTCACTCCAGAGAGTGAAGCGACTCCTTGATCGGCTTGTCGTACTAATTCCTTCTCGGTCCCGTGCGAGCTTGGCGGCCACAACACGCCCTCACCGGCGTCGGGCCGAGAGAAGGAAGAAGGTGGGCGGAACATGGCCGCCACCCAGAGGATCGCCGCGGGCGCCGTGGTCGCCGCGGTCTGTGCCGCGTCCCTCGCCGGCTGCGCGAGCGGCAGCGACGGTTCCACAGCAGCGCCAGGGCCGCAGAAGGCGAAGCCGGCCCAGGCGCCGCCCAAGAGAGTGGTCCGCCTGATCGGCGACGGCTCCACCTCGTACACCGGAGCCCAGCCCCACCTGCCCAGGCCCGAACGCCTCAAGCCGGGTCAGAAGCCCCCGCAGTTCGTGGTGTTCTCCTGGGACGGCGCCGGCGAGGACGGCCAGAAACTGTTCTCCCACTTCCGCAAGGTCGCCAAGGCGAACAACGCGACGATGACGTACTTCCTCAGCGGCGTGTACATGCTGCCGGAGGAGAAGCGTGACCTCTACCGGCCGCCGCAGCACTCCCCGGGCCGCTCCGACATCGGCTTCAACGACGAGCGAGGCATCGCCGAGACCGCGAAGCAGCTGCGCATGGCGTGGCTGGAGGGCAACGAGATCGGCACCCACTTCAACGGCCACTTCTGCGGCAGTGGCGGCGGGGTCGGCGAGTGGTCGGTGGAGGACTGGAAGGACGAGATCGCCCAGGCGAAGCACTTCGTGAAGTCCTGGAAGACCAACGCCGGCCTGCAGGACGCGTCCCCGCTGCCCTTCGACTACGACAAGGAGCTCATCGGCGCCCGGACACCCTGCCTGGAGGGCCAGAAGAACTTCATGAAGGCCGCCCGCGAGCTGGGCTTCCGCTACGACACCAGCGGTGTCAACGACCAGGTCTGGCCGAAGAAGAAGGAAGGCCTGTGGGACCTGTCGATGCAGCTCGTGCCGTTCCCCGGGCACTCCTACGAGCAGCTGACGATGGACTACAACTTCATGGTCAACCAGTCGGGCACCAGGACCCAAGGTGACCCGGCCAAGCACGACTTCTGGGGCGACCAGATGCGCGACGGCCTCCTCGGGGGCTTCCGCCGGGCCTACGACGGCAACCGCGCGCCCCTGATCATCGGCAACCACTTCGAGTCCTGGAACGGCGGCACCTACATGCGGGCCGTCGAGGAGGTCATCGGGCAGGTCTGCAACAAGCCCGACGTGCGCTGTGTGTCCTTCCGTCAGCTCGCCGACTGGCTGGACGCCCAGGACCCGAAGACCCTCCAGAAGCTGCGCTCCCTGACGGTCGGCGAGGCTCCGAAGCAGAGCTGGGCTTCCTTCCTGTCGGGCGGCCGCCCGGCCCCGGCCCCGAAGGGCGTGCCCGGGGCGCCGACGGCCAAGCGGCAGTAATCCTGAGGCCGTTCGGCGGGAGTTGTCCGGCCGTTCGGCCGTAGTGGTCAGGCGGTGGCGGTCAGGCGGTTGCCACGACACTCTCGCCGAGCACGAAGGAGGGGTCGACCTGCGCTGCCAGGTCGGCCCCGGTGCGCTCGTTGCCCCAGGACTGGGCGTTCTTCAGATGGAAGTGCACCATCTGGCGTGTATAGCGCTCCCAGTCACGCAGGTCGTACGTCGCGTCGGCGGCCGACCGCAACCGGCTCAGGGCGCGGCGGTTGGCTTCCTCCAGGAGCTCGAACCGGGGCGGCCGGCCCTTCTCCAGTGCGCGCACCCAGTCGGAGTGCCCCACCGTCACGAGCAGGTCGTCTCCTACCTCGGCGCGCAGGAAATCGAGATCGTCGTCGCTCTGCACCTTGTTGCCGACGACCTTCAGGGTGACGCCGAAGTCGCGGGCGTACTCCTTGTACTGGCGATAGACGGAGACCCCCTTCCGGGTCGGTTCGGCGACGAGGAACGTGATGTCGAAGCGGGTGAACATGCCGGAGGCGAAGGAGTCCGAGCCTGCCGTCATGTCCACCACCACGTATTCGTCGGGCCCGTCGACGAGGTGGTTCAGGCACAGCTCCACCGCTCCGGTCTTGGAGTGGTAGCAGGCGACCCCCAGGTCTGCGTCCGTGAAGGTGCCGGTGACCATCAAACGGACGGTCCCGCCGTCCAGTTCCACCGGTCGGGCGCAGGCGTCGTACACCGGGTTGTCCTCGCGCACCCGCAGCAGCCGCGAGCCCTCGCCGGGCGGGGTCGTCTTGATCATCGTCTCGGTCGAGGTGATACGGGGGTTGGCGCCGCGCAGGTAGTCCTTGATCAACGGCAGCCGCTCACCCATCGCGGGCAGCGTGGCCGCCTCCGCCTCGTCCAGGCCGAGCGCGGGCCCCAGGTGCTGGTTGATGTCTGCGTCGACGGCGACGACCGGCGCCCCGGTGGCCGCGAGGTGGCGGATGAAGAGGGAGGACAGAGTGGTCTTGCCGCTGCCGCCCTTCCCGACGAAAGCAATTTTCATGTTCACCAAGCGTAGTGGTGCCGTAGCCGTGGGTGCCGGGTGTGCGTGAAGAAGACCACTCCTTCGTGGGGTGGGCGCCCGGGCTGCGTAGGGTCGTACTTATGAGTACGACAGGGGCGACCGCCGATCCGCTCGCTGCCCTGGGTTCGCTGCCCGGTGTGGCCGAGTCCGTGGAATCCATGCGCAAGGCCGTGGACCGGGTCTACGGCCACAGGGTCATGCGCCGTCGCAGCAACGAGATCACCTCCGAGGCCGCCCTGCGCGGCGCGCGCGGGTCGGGGGCACTGTCCGGCGCGGACTGGGCCCTGGAGGAGGTGCGCCGACGCACCGACTTCAGCGGCGACGACGAGGCGCGCGTCATGGGCGGTGCCCTGCGGCTGACCGCCGAGGCGGGGCAACTGCTGTCCATTTGGCGGCAGTCGCCGCTGCGCGTGCTGGCCCGGCTGCACCTGGTGGCCGCCGCGACCTCGGGCGACGAGGTCGGGCGCCCGCGTCAGGCCGGCGAGCCGGTCGACGAGCCGCTCATCGAGCTGCCGCTGCCGAGCGCGGGAGAGGTCTCCGGCCGCCTCGAAGGGCTCTCCGAACTGATCATCGCGGGAGGCTCGGCACCCGCTCTGGTCACGGCCGCCGTCGTGCACGGCGAACTCCTCGCCCTGCGCCCCTTCGTCTCCCACAACGGTCTGGTCGCGCGCGCGGCCGAACGTATCGTCCTGGTCGGCAGCGGCCTGGACCCGAAGTCCGTCTGCCCGGCGGAGGTGGGTCACGCCGAACTGGGCCGAGCCGCCTACCTGGCGGCGCTCGACGGCTACGTCTCCGGCACCCCGCAGGGCATGGCCGCCTGGATCGCCCACTGTGGCCGGGCGGTCGAACTGGGGGCCCGCGAGTCGACGGCGGTGTGCGAGGCGCTGCAGCGCGGGGCTGCGTAGCGAGTCTGCGGAAAGTCCCGAAAGCCCCTGGGAAAGGGTTGCGGCGGTACGAGGATTCGTACCGCCGCTGGCATGTCCACCGGGGTACCAAGCGTCCTCGAATGGTGCCCATCAGGTCGGGAACTTTGCCCGTCCCTGGTGCGGCTGGCCCGTAATCGACGGGTCGACGTCGCGTGGGTGCCCGGTGTCCATGCTCGGTCCGTGGGGCCAAATTGCGTTCTTAAGGTGATCCTTTCGGATGTCCTTGGTCTCGCGGGCCGTTAACCCCTTTGTACTCCTGGACCGGAGCAAGCGGAAGCCCAGGCAGCACTTCTTTACTTTTAGGGTCAAACAGACATTAAGCGGGTCTTGGCATGGTCAGGCTGGAGCCGCGCGGCGCCGGCTGGCGTACCAGACGAGGCCCGCGGTGGCCGCCGCGGCGCCTACCGCCGCGACCGCGACGAGCGCCGGACGGGGCGGTACGGAGAAGGCGGGAAGCCGCTTCTTGAGCCGGACCGGACGGTGGAAATCCAGAATCGGCCACCCGCGCGCGACCGCCTCGCGGCGCAGTGCGCGGTCGGGATTCACCGCGTGGGGGTGACCGACCGAATTCAGCATCGGCAGGTCGGTCGCCGAGTCGCTGTAGGCGTAGCAGCCCGCGAGGTCGTACCCCTCGGACTCGGCCAGCTCCTTGATCGCCTCGGCCTTCGTCGGGCCGTACGCGTAGTACTCCACCTCCCCGGTGAAGCAGCCGTCGTCGCCCACCACCATGCGGGTGGCCACCACACGGTCCGCGCCGAGCATCTCGCCGATCGGCTCGACCACCTCGGCACCCGACGTGGACACGATGACGACGTCGCGTCCGGCGGTGTGGTGCTCCTCGATGAGGGAGGCGGCCTCGTCGTAGATGATCGGGTCGATGAGCTCGTGGAGTGTCTCGGCGACGATCTCCTTGACCTGCTGGACGTTCCAGCCGCGCACGAGTGCGGACAGGTACTCGCGCGTCCGCTCCATCTGGTCGTGGTCCATGCCACCCACCAGGAAGACGAACTGGGCATATGCGGTACGCAAGGCGGCCCTGCGGTTGATCAGCCCGCCTTGGTAGAAGGACTTGCTGAAGGTGAGCGTGCTCGACTTCGCAATGACCGTCTTGTCCAGGTCAAAGAAGGCCGCTGTGCGGGGCAAGGAGTGGTTTTCCACAACCCTGAGCATAGGCGCAGCCCATTCGGCGTAAGGTGGGCGCGTGGGTTTGCCTGAGAAGGCTCTCGGGTACACCATGGAAGTCACGGATCGTTCGCGACCGTGCTAACCCGGTCCGACTCCTCCCCCCCCGAGTCGGCCGTGGAGACGACCCCCGCTCTCCCCCCCGGCGGGGGTCGTCGCATGTCCGGGTGGGTTTTTCCCTTCAGTGAGCGGCCACAGGGTCGTGTCGAGGCGGCTGCGGCCGCCTCTTTCGCATGTTCGTGATCCGTCACGCTCCGTAGCCAACGCGCTGCGCTCCGGAAGTCGCACAGCGGGTGGTACAGCGGTCACTGGTTTGAGTGACGGCGATATTCACAGCCGTTGAGTTGTCCACAGTTATCGACCAAGATCCACAAGATTTTCGGGATCCCTGCACCGTGATTCCCACACGCCCGGCTCGCACCGAGTTCATGGCTGGTTCCGGTTTGTCGGGCGCGTTTGGCCGGTTGGTATCGGCCGTTCATATGGAGGCCGGTTGCCGGTTCTTCACACGTTTGGGAATCGCGGGGCCGTGGAGGCTCCGCGGAAGGGGGATGGACACCGTGGCAGCAGCCGTCACACACGATCCGCCGCCCGCCGCCGGAGGGCGGCAGGGCAAGCCGTTGATCGTCACGGAAGACGCCGAACTACTCGACGACCTGCTGCGCCTGTGCGCGGCAGCCGGCGCCACACCCGAGGTGCACCACGGGGTGCCGGACCACAGAGGCAGCTGGGAGGCCGCGCCCCTCGTGCTGGTCGGCGACGACGCCGCGCGGCGCGTCCGCGGAGCCGCACGCAGGCGCTCAGTGGTGCTGGTCGGCCGCGACCAGGACGACCCCGGAGTCTGGCAGCGGGCCGTCGAAATCGGCGCCGACCACGTCCTGATGCTGCCCGACGGTGAGCAGTGGCTGGTCGACCGCATCGCCGACGTCACCGAGGGCATCGGCAGGCCCGCCCTCACCGTCGGCGTCATCGGCGGCCGGGGCGGGGCCGGAGCGTCCACGCTCGCCTGCGCGCTCGCCGTCACCTCCGCGCGGGAGGGCCTGCGCACGCTCCTCGTGGACGCCGATCCTCTGGGCGGCGGACTCGACGTACTCCTCGGCGGCGAGAGCGCGGAAGGTCTGCGCTGGCCCGCCTTCGCCGCGTCGCGCGGCCGGGTCGGCGGCGGCGCCCTGGAGGAGTCCCTACCGCGACTGCACTCTTTGCGCGTGCTGAGCTGGGATCGCGGCGACTGCGTCGCCGTTCCGCCCCAGGCCGTACGGGCGGTGCTGGCCGCGGCCCGGCGCCGGGGCGGCACGGTCGTCGTCGACCTGCCTCGCCGGATCGACGACGGCGTCGCCGAGGTGCTCGCCCAGCTCGACGTGGGGCTCCTCGTGGTCCCCGCGGAGCTGCGCGCCGTCGCCGCGGCGGGCCGGGTGGCCTCCGCCGTGGGGATGGTGCTGCGCGACCTGAGGATCGCCGTCCGCGGGCCCTACACACCAGGACTCGACGACCGCGAAGTGGCCCGGCTGCTCGGACTGCCCTTGGCCGGTGAGGTGCCGGTGGAGTCCGCGTTGCAGCGCCCGCACGGGACCCAGACCCCACCCGGAGCGGCCGCGCGGGGGCCGCTCGCGCGCTTCTGCAAGGAGTTCTGGGAGCGGGCGTTGGTGGAGGCGGGTGCCGCGTGAGTACGTTCTCCGGGCTTGAGGGGGTCGCCGCCGGGTCGGGCGTCGGCTCGGCGAGTGGGGCGTCCGCGCGGTGGATGCCTGGTGGGGCTGCGTCTGGGCCGGGGTTGGCCGGTGAGGGTGTGTCCGGGCCGGGGCTGGCCGGTGGGGCGGTGTCCGTTCGGTGGGTGTCTGGTGGGGCTGCGTCCGAGGGGTTGTCGGGCGGCGGGGCTGTGGCCCGGCCGGGGGCGGCCGGTGGGATTGCGTCCGCGCGGTGGCCGGTTGGAGGCACGGCTTCGGCCGGGGCCCGCGAGGCGGATCTGTCGCCGGGGCTGCTCGACGGGGTGCGGCAGTGGCTGGTCGAGAGAGGGGCCGAACCGACACCCGCGCGCGTGACGCAGGCGCTGCGGGAACAGGGACGGGTGCTCGGAGACGCGGAAGTCCTCGGCGCCGCGGAACAGCTGCGGTCCGAGCTGGTCGGCAGCGGCCCGCTGGAACCGCTGCTCGCCGACCCGTCGGTGACCGACGTACTGGTGTCGGCCCCCGACCGGGTCTGGGTGGACCGTGGCGGTGGCCTGGAGCTGACCACCGTCTCCTTCCCGGACGCGGCTGCCGTACGACGGCTCGCGCAGCGCCTGGCCGCGGTGGCCGGACGCAGGCTCGACGACGCGCGGCCCTGGGCCGACGCCCGGCTGCCCGACGGGACCCGGCTGCACGCGGTGCTGCCCCCGGTCGCCGTCGGCTGCACCTGCCTGTCCCTGCGGGTCGTACGGCCGCGGGCGTTCACGCTCGACGAGCTCATGGCGGCGGGCACCGTGCCGCCGGGCGGGGACCGGCTACTGCGGGCGCTGGTCCGGGCACGGCTGTCCTTCCTCATCAGCGGTGGCACGGGCAGTGGCAAGACGACGTTGCTGAGCGCCCTGTTGGGGCTCGTCGGGCCGGACGAGCGGATCGTGCTGGCCGAGGACTCGGCGGAGCTCAGGCCGGACCATCCGCACGTCGTACGGCTGGAGAGCAGACCTGCCAACCAGGAGGGCGCGGGCCTCATCACGCTGGAGGACCTGGTCCGGCAGGCGCTGCGGATGCGGCCGGACCGGCTGGTCGTCGGGGAGGTGCGCGGGCCCGAGGTGGTCCATCTGCTGGCCGCGTTGAACACCGGACACGAGGGCGGCTGCGGGACCGTGCACGCCAACGCCGCGGCCGATGTGCCGGCCCGGCTCGAGGCGCTGGGTACGGCCGCCGGGCTCGATCGGGCCGCACTGCACAGCCAGTTGGCGGCCGCACTGTCGGTCGTACTGCACCTCGTACGCGACCGGACCGGGCGGCGCCGGATCGCCGAGGTGCACGTGCTGGAACGGGACCCGTCGGGGCTGGTGCGGACGGTGCCGGCGCTGCGGTGGGGCGCGGAGGGGTTCGCGTACGAGCGGGGGTGGGAGCGGTTGCGGGGGTTGATCCGGGATGAGTGCTGCTTGCGCGAGGCGGGGGAGGGGTGTGACTCGTCCGGGGCGAGAGAGGAGGGGTGCGACGAGTGCGTTGGGCGGTCTGGCGGGCGGAGGGAGGGTGCCCCGAGACACGGATCGGCGGGCGGGCTGAGGGGCGAGTCGGCGGGCGGGCCGAGGAGAGGACGCGGTGGTGAACGGGAGCGGTGGGATGGGTGAGATGAGCGCCATGTCGATGGCGGCGGCTGTGGCGTGTGTCGGGGCTGCTGTCTGCCTGCTCGGTGGGCGGCACCCCGGCGCGCGGCGGGCACAGGTGCTGCTCGCGGGTGGCGGAGTGGTGGGGGCGGGGCCGCCCACGTGGCGTCGGCTGGCCGGGGAGGCGCGGCGGATTCGGGGACGGCTGCGCGCCGAGTGGTGGGCGGTGGCCGTCGGGCTGGCGCTGGCGGTGCTGGGCTCTTCTGTGCTGCCGGTCGTCGCGGGGGCGGCCGGGGTGCCGTTGCTGCGGCGGGTGCGGCTGGCGGGAGAGGCGCGGCGCGCGCGAGAGCGTCGAGGCGATGCGGTGATCGCGATGTGCGGGGCGCTCGCCGGAGAGGTACGGGCCGGGCGGCAGCCGGGGGAGGCACTGCTGCGGGCCGTTCGCGAGGCCGGTGGGCTGGGTGACGTGCGGGCGGGGTTGGTGCAAGGGCTCGGCCGGCCGGGTGACGTGCCGGCAGGGGTGCGAGGCGTCGGGGGGCCTGGTCACGTGGGGTCGGGGATGCCGGGTTCCAAAGGACTCGGTCACGTGCGGGCGGGGGCGCCGGACCTCGGTGGGCTTGTGGGGCTCGACGGCCTCGGCGGGCTCGGTGAGGCTCAGGCGGCCGTGTTGGCGGCGGCGCGGTTCGGCGGTGATGTCCCGGCCGCGCTCGCTGGCGCCGCGCGACAGCCGGGTGCCGAAGGGCTGCTGGGGCTTGCGGCGTGCTGGCGGGTCGCCGTGGATCAGGGCGCGGGACTCGCGGCCGGACTCGACCGGCTCGAAGGAGCATTGCGCGCCGAGCGTGATCAACGGGCAGACCTGCGTGCGCAGTTGGCTGGCGCCCGGTCGACGGCGGTGATGCTCGCGGGCCTACCGGTCCTGGGTCTCGCTCTAGGTACGGCTCTTGGTGCCGACCCGCTGCACGTACTGCTGCACACCGGGGCGGGGCTGGGGTGCCTGTTGGCCGGTGCGCTGCTGGAAGGGCTCGGGATGTGGTGGGCGACGCGGATCGTGCGGGGCGCGGAGGCGGTGTGAGGGATACGGCGAGAGAGCGGGCGGCGGAACGGACCGGGCAGGTCGGGGCGGGAGGCGGCCGAGGGAGGGGTGGCGGAGCCGGCTGGGTGGGCCGACGGGCCGAGGGGCTAGCGGGGTGCCGGGCCAGCGAGGTGCCGGGCCAGCGGATTGCCGGGCCAGAGGATTGCCGGCTGGGCGGGCTGGTGGTTGGTCCGGTGGGCTTCGGTCGAGGGCGAACAGCGCTGGCGGTGGGTCCGGTTGGCCCGATTGGCCCGGTGGGCGTCGGAGGAGGGCGGGCGTGGTGGAAGCGGGAGTCGGCAGAGGTCTCAGGAGGGAGACGGCGGCGTGAGTGCGGAAGTTGTCCACAGGCTGGGGGTTGCCGTGGGGACGGTGCTCGTCCTCGGGTGGCTGGTGCGGTGGCTGGAGTCGGTGCGGCGGGAGCGGAGCGTGCGGCGGCGGTTGGCCGTGCTGTTGGCGACGGTCGGGGAGTCCTCCGAGAGGCCGCGCATCGACGCGCGGGACATGGCTCGGCGGTGGCTGCCGATGGTGGGTGTGGCGTGTGCCGGATGGGTTCTGGTCGGTGGGGTCACAGGAGGGGTGGTGGGGCTGGTCGCCGCGCTCGGGTTGTGGCGGTGGCGGCTTCGGCAGGCGGCGGCCGGTACCGAGGGGGAGTGCGACGCCCGAGAGGCGGCTCGACAACTCCCTCTCGCCGCTGACCTCTTGGCGGCCTGTATCGCGGCGGGCGCCGGTCCCGTGGTCGCGGCGCAGGCCGTCGGTGAAGCCCTCGGCGGTCCTGTGGGAGAAGGACTGGCGCGGGGCGCGGCGGAGGTACGGCTCGGCGGCGAACCGGGCGAGGCCTGGCGAAGGCTCGCCTCGACCCCGGGCGCCGGAACCCTGGCGCGCCTGCTGGAACGGGCCGGCGTCTCCGGGCTTCCCGCGGCCGGACCGGTGGCCAGGCTCGCCGCGGACGCCCGCGCCGACTGGGCGCGCGAGGCGACGGCACGGGCACGGCGGGCGGCCGTCATGGTCGCCGCTCCGGTGGGGCTGTGCTTCCTGCCCGCTTTCATCGCGGTGGGCGTGCTGCCCGTGGTGATCGGGCTGGCGGGCGGGGCGCTGGGAGGAGGTGGTGGATGAGGAGAGACGGGGGCGACGGCAGGTAGAGGGCGTGGGCCGCGAGTGGTCGACGCACGGCAAGTAGTCAGCTGGTCAACGGAACGGCAGCTGGGTCAACGGAACGGAACCTCACGGGGGTCGAGATGTACAAGGCGGTACGGGCGCGGCTGTGTGCCCTGGTGTGCAGGGCACGGGCGGCGCGGAGGGACGCGGGGATGGTCACCTCCGAGTACGCGATGGGCATCGTCGCGGCGGTGGCGTTCGCGGTGGTGCTCTACAAGGTGGTGACGAGCGGCCAGGTCAGTGCGGAGCTGCAGAGCATCGTGAAGCGGGCCCTCGATGCGCAGATGTGAGCGGGAGACGGACCGGGGGTTCGTCACGGCGGAGTCGGCCATGGTGCTGCCGGTACTGGTGATCTTCGCGATGGCGCTGGTGTGGGGGCTGCTCGTGGTGGCCGCGCAGATCCAGTGTGTGGACGCGGCACGGACCGGAGCCCGCGCGGCAGCCCGGCAGGACCCGGCCGAAGCGGTCGTCGCGATCACCCGGGAGACGGCGCCGCGCGGCGCGAAGGTCACCGTCAGCCGGGAGGGGGACCAGGTCCGTGTCGCGGTCGTGGCGAAGCCGCCGGCGCTGCACGGACTGTCCTTCGAGGTGCGGGAGGAGGCCGTGGCGTTGGCGGAGGAGACGGTGGTGGAGGGGAGATGAGCGGCCTTTCTCAAGGGCAGAGACAGGGACAGGGACAGGGGCCGGGTTGCAGCGCCTGGCGGTCCGATCGCGGCTCCGCCACCGTGTGGAGCGTCGGGATGATCGCGGTGCTGTGCGTGGTGTTCGGGGTCGTCCTCGCCATGGGGCAGGTCGTCGTGATCCGGCATCGCGCGGCAGGAGGTGCGGATCTCGCGGCGCTCGCGGCGGCGGACCGCTGGTCGGACGGCGGCTCGGGGGCCTGCGCCCGGGCCGACCGGGTGGCGCGGGCCCAGGGCACGCGGCTGGTGCGGTGCGTGATCGTGGGGGAGACCTCGGACGTGACGGCGGCGTCGGGACGGGGGCCGTTCGCGGCGGAGGTCAGGGCGCGGGCGGGGCCTGCGGGGCCGCCGGTCCCTGCGACCGTTCCAGTTCCCCAGGCACCTCTGGAGCAACACCCGCCGCAGCAGCCTCTCGAGCCTCCCCAGGTCCGTTCGGAGCAGCATCGACCGCAGCGGCTTCCCCCGCCTCCCCAGGTGCCCCCCGCAACAGCACCGTGAGCAACCGCACAGCGCCCCTCTTGTGCAGCGGGTCGTTGCCGTTGCCGCACTTGGGCGACTGGATGCAGGAGGGGCAGCCGGAGTCGCACTCGCAGGAGGCGATGGCCTGGCGGGTGGCGGTGAGCCACTCGCGGGCGGTGTGGAAGGCGCGCTCCGCGAAGCCCGCGCCGCCGGGATGGCCGTCGTAGACGAAGACAGTCGGGAGGAGCGTGTCGGGATGCAGGGGGACGGACACGCCGCCGATGTCCCAGCGGTCGCAGGTGGCGAAGAGGGGCAGCATGCCGATCGACGCGTGCTCGGCGGCGTGCAGGGCGCCGCCGAGGATCTCCGGGTTGATGCGGGCGGCGTCCAGTTGGTCCTCGGTGACCGTCCACCACACGGCACGCGTGCGCAGCGTACGAGGAGGGAGGTCGAGCTTCGTCTCGCCCAGGACCTCACCGGTGATGAGTCGTCGACGCAGGAAGGAGACCACTTGGTTGGTGACCTCGACGGAGCCGTAGCACAGGCGTCCCTCGCCCCACGGGATCTCTACGTCCGTCTCCAGGACGGAGATGGAGGTGATGTCGCGGGCGACCGTCGAGTACGAGGGGCTCGCCTGCTCGACCAGGGCGACGGAGTCCTCCAGGTCGAGTGAGCGCACCAGGTACGTACGGCCCTGGTGCAGGTGGACCGCGCCCTCGTGCACGGTCGAGTGGGCAGCGCCTTCGTCGACCGTGCCCAGGAGGCGGCCGGTGCCGGCCTCCACGACCTGGATCGGCGGGCCGCCTTCTCCGCGGATGTCGGTCAGGTCGGCGGCCCGCTCCCGGCGCGTCCAGTGCCAGGCCTTCGTACGGCGGCGCAGCAGCTTCGCGGCCTCCAGCTGCGGGAGCAGCTCCTTGCACGCCGGGCCGAACAGCTCCAGGTCGTCGTCCGTGAGCGGCAGTTCCGCGGCCGCCGCGCACAGGTGCGGGGCGAGCACGTACGGGTTGTCGGGGTCGAGGACGGTGGACTCGACGGGCTGGTCGAACAGGGCCTCGGGGTGGTGGACGAGGTAGGTGTCCAGCGGGTCGTCCCGGGCGACCAGAACCGCCAGCGCCCCCTGCCCGGCGCGACCGGCGCGGCCCGCCTGCTGCCACAGGGAGGCGCGCGTGCCCGGATAGCCGGCGATGAGGACGGCGTCGAGGCCGGAGACGTCGATGCCGAGTTCGAGCGCGGTCGTCGCGGCGAGGCCGAGGAGCTCGCCGGAGTGGAGGGCCTGTTCGAGGGCGCGGCGTTCCTCGGGGAGGTAGCCGCCGCGGTAGGCCGCGACACGCCGGGCCAAGCTGCGGTCGACCTCGGCGAGGCGTTCCTGGGCGATCACCGAGATGAGTTCGGCGCCGCGCCGGGAGCGGACGAAGGCCACCGTGCGTACGCCCTGGACGGCGAGGTCGGTCAGCAGCTCGGCGGTCTCGGCGGTGGCGGTACGGCGGACGGGCGCGCCCTTCTCGCCCTGCATCTCGGTGAGCGGGGGCTCCCAGAGGGCGAACACCAGTTCGCCGCGCGGGGAGGCGTCGTCGGCGACCTCGACCACCGGAAGGCCGGTGAGGCGGCCGGCGGCGACAGAGGGCTGCGCGGCGGTCGCTGAGGCCAGCAGGAAGACGGGCGAGGCGCCGTAGCGGGCGCACAGGCGGCGCAGGCGGCGCAGCACCTGGGCGACGTGGGAGCCGAAGACGCCGCGGTAGGTGTGGCACTCGTCGATGACGACGTACTTCAGCGACTTCAGGAAGGAGGACCAGCGAGGGTGTGACGGGAGTATGCCCCGGTGCAGCATGTCGGGGTTGGTCAGGACGTAGTTGGCGTACTGGCGGACCCATTCGCGTTCTTCCACCGGCGTGTCGCCGTCGTAGACCGCGGGACGCACGGAATGGCCCAACGGTTGTGAAAGTTCCTTCACGGAACGGCACTGATCCGCTGCGAGGGCCTTTGTGGGGGCCAGGTAGAGGGCGGTGGCCCCCCGGCCGTTCGCGGCCTCGGAGCCTCCCAGGAGGGCCGACAGGACCGGGACGAGGTATGCCAGGGACTTCCCGGAGGCCGTGCCGGTGGCGACGACCACGGATTCGCCGTCCAGGGCGTGCTCGGCCGCGCGAGCCTGGTGGGCCCAGGGGTGTTCGATGCCGCAGGCCTGCACCGCGGCGATGACCTCCGAACGGATCCGGTCCGGCCAGACGGCATGACGGCCCTCACGTGGGGGCAAGTGCTCCGTATGAGTGATGCGCGAAGCCCGGCTCGGCCCCGCGGCGAGCCGGTCCAGGACCGTGCTCGGCGAGAGCCGGGAGACGGGCTGCGCCGTGGGTCGATCGGATCGGTGATTCTTGGCCATCGGCACCGAGTGTGTCACTGGCGTGACGGACAATGGGACCAAGGCGTCGTGCACGCCTGCCGGTAAGTGATTGAATGCCATCGCGGCTGGCGAACCGTCCTGGGGGCTTCAAGCCGAGGTGTCCCAAGGGGCGACCGCTCGATAGCAAGGTGCTGGAGGATCCGTGGACCTGTCTCTGTCGACCGAGACCATCGGCGATCGCACGATCGTCAGGGTCGGTGGCGAAATCGACGTATATACCGCGCCCAAGCTGCGCGAGCAGCTGGTCGAGCTGGTGAATGACGGCAGTTTCCACCTTGTCGTCGACATGGAGGGCGTGGACTTCCTCGACTCCACCGGGCTCGGCGTACTGGTCGGCGGACTGAAGCGGGTGCGTGCCCATGAGGGCTCGCTGCGCCTGGTCTGCAACCAGGAGCGCATTTTGAAGATCTTCCGTATCACCGGCCTCACCAAGGTGTTCCCGATTCACACCTCGGTCGAGGAAGCGGTGGCGGCAACCGACTGACCACCGATCCGGGTGCGGGCCCAGGTCCGTACCCGGGACGGCAGAAGTTGACAAGGGGGTCCGGACGTCCGGCAGTCCGGTCCCCCCACAGCACGCCCGTAGTTCCGAGGGGGATGCATGGCCACCGTTGAGCTCCGCTTCAGCGCGCTGCCCGAGCACGTCCGGACCGCCCGGCTGGTGGCGGCAGCGGTGGCGCGCAGGGCCGGAGTGGACGAGGCCGTTCTCGACGAGGTCAGACTCGCTGTCGGCGAGGCCTGCACCCGTGCCGTCGGACTGCACCAGAACGGTGGCATCACGGCGCCCGTGAAGGTGGTGCTGATCGAGGAGGAGAAACAGTTCTCCATCGAGGTCGGCGACGAGGCGCCGCACCACGCTCCCGGCGACCGGGCATCCGGTGCCGGCGGCGAGGAACTGGACGCCGAGATCGAGGAGGACGAGATGGGCCTCGCGGTCATCAGCGGCCTCGTCGACGACGTGGAGGTCACCGCCGGGGAGCACGGCGGATCGATCCGTATGACCTGGCCGACCACACCATCGGTCGTGGTGCTTCCCTGACGCCACAGAAGTCACAGGCGTCACTGACGCACCCGTAACGCTTCACTTCCGAGGGCCCTGCCGAGCAGGGCCCTCGTTGGTTTTTCAAGAGCATTCCGAATTCGTGAAGTAATTCACGATCAATTTCCGATCATCCAATCGGGTGAAAATGCTTCCGAGGCGTTACCGGGGTTTGTCAGATTCCGTTTCCCACGTACTGTTTTGATCAGGAACAGATCTCTAGAATCCGTCCACATCTTGAGCTCAGCCCAAGCGTCAAGGAGGACGAATGGCGGGGCTTTCTTCCCCAGACCAGATTGATCACTCCACAGCCCTCGCGGCAGCGGTACTGACCGACGGAAACCGAGTTCTGGTGTCGGTCATCGGCGTCGTGGCCCTGGCCGCCCTCGTGGTGGCAGGTGTCCTGGTGCGCCAGGTACTCGCGGCGGGCGAGGGCACCGAGAGCATGAAGGAGATCGCGAAGGCGATCCAGGAGGGCGCGAACGCCTATCTGGCCCGGCAGCTGCGCACGCTCGGCGTATTCGCCGTCGTCGTGTTCTTCCTGCTCATGCTGCTGCCCGCGGACGACTGGAATCAGCGCGCGGGCCGATCGGCGTTCTTCTTGATCGGCGCGGCGTTCTCGGCGGCCACCGGCTATATCGGCATGTGGCTCGCCGTACGGAGCAATGTGCGTGTCGCCGCCGCCGCGCGCGAGGCGACCCCGGCGGAGGGTGAACCGGAAAAGGATCTCACCGCCGTATCGCACAAAGCCATGAAGATCGCTTTTCGCACGGGCGGCGTCGTCGGCATGTTCACGGTGGGGCTCGGTCTGCTGGGCGCCTCCTGCGTGGTGCTGGTGTACGCGGCCGACGCGCCGAAGGTTCTGGAGGGTTTCGGTCTCGGCGCCGCGCTCATCGCGATGTTCATGCGAGTCGGCGGCGGCATCTTCACCAAGGCCGCCGACGTCGGCGCCGACCTGGTCGGCAAGGTCGAGAAGGGTATTCCGGAGGACGATCCGCGCAATGCCGCGACCATCGCCGACAACGTGGGCGACAACGTCGGCGACTGCGCGGGCATGGCGGCCGACCTCTTCGAGTCGTACGCCGTGACCCTGGTGGCGGCGCTCATCCTCGGCAAGGCGGCCTTCGGCGACGCCGGACTCGCCTTCCCGCTGCTCGTCCCCGCGATCGGCGTGATCACCGCGATGATCGGCATCTTCGCCGTGGCCCCGCGCCGCTCCGACCGCAGCGGCATGTCCGCGATCAACCGCGGCTTCTTCATCTCCGCGGTGATCTCGCTCGTGCTGGTGGCGATCGCCGTCTTCGTCTATCTCCCGGGAAAGTACGCCGACCTCGACGGCGTCAGCGACACGGCGATCCTGGGCAAGGGCGGCGATCCGCGGGTCCTCGCCCTGGTCGCGGTGGCGATCGGCATCCTGCTGGCCGCCGTCATCCAGCAGCTGACCGGCTATTTCACCGAGACCAACCGCCGGCCGGTCAGGGACATCGGCAAGAGTTCGCTGACCGGGCCGGCCACCGTCGTCCTCGCCGGTATCTCGGTCGGGCTGGAATCGGCCGTCTACACCGCCCTGTTGATCGGCCTCGGCGTCTACGGGGCGTTCCTGCTGGGCGGTACGTCCATCATGCTGGCGCTGTTCGCGGTGGCGCTGGCCGGTACCGGCCTGCTCACCACGGTCGGTGTGATCGTCGCGATGGACACTTTCGGACCCGTCTCCGACAACGCGCAGGGCATCGCGGAGATGTCCGGCGACGTCGAGGGCGCGGGCGCGCAGGTGCTGACCAACCTGGACGCGGTCGGCAACACCACCAAGGCCATCACCAAGGGCATCGCCATCGCCACCGCGGTCCTGGCGGCGTCGGCGCTCTTCGGGTCGTACCGTGACGCGATCATCACGGGCGCGGAGGACGTCGGCGAGAAACTGTCCGGCGAGGGTGCGCCGATGACCCTGATGATGGACATCTCGCAGCCCAACAACCTCGTCGGTCTCATCGCGGGCGCGGCGGTGGTCTTCCTCTTCTCGGGGCTCGCGATCAACGCCGTGTCGCGATCGGCGGGTTCCGTGGTGTACGAGGTGCGGCGGCAGTTCCGCGAGCATCCCGGGATCATGGACTACAGCGAGAAACCGGAGTACGGCAAGGTCGTCGACATCTGCACCAGGGATGCCCTGCGCGAGCTCGCCACGCCCGGACTGCTCGCCGTCCTGGCGCCCGTTTTCATCGGGTTCACGCTCGGTGTCGGCGCCCTCGGCTCGTTCCTGGCGGGCGCGATCGGGGCGGGCACGCTGATGGCTGTGTTCCTCGCCAACTCCGGAGGCGCCTGGGACAACGCCAAGAAGCTCGTCGAGGACGGTCACCACGGCGGCAAGGGCAGTGAGGCCCACGCCGCGACGGTGATCGGCGACACGGTCGGCGACCCCTTCAAGGACACCGCCGGTCCGGCGATCAACCCTCTGCTGAAGGTGATGAACCTGGTGGCGCTGCTCATCGCGCCCGCGGTCATCAAGTTCAGTTACGGCGACGACGAGAACCTCGGCGTGCGGATCGCGATCGCGGTCCTCGCGTTCGTGGTGATCGCGGGTGCGGTCTACGTCTCCAAACGGCGCGGGATCGCCGTGGGTGACGAAGACAACGCCGAGGAGTCGCCCAAGTCGGCTGATCCGGCGGTCGTTTCGTAGCCGGTTCCACCGGGAGCCCAGCTCACAGGGGCGGGCGGGAGGCGCGCGAAGGCGTGTCGACCGCCCGCCCTGCTGTGTTCACGCCGTCATCGTGAGCCTTCTCTCGCATGGTGTAAAAGGCGGCGAAGTATCACAAGATGGTCATCCGTTATACAGGTGGTCCCCTTATGGCGTGTAAGTTCCGGGGCCGAGAGCCATGGAAGGGACCAATCCGGTGAACAAGAAGCTCGCGGCCGCACTGTCCGGCGGTGCGGTACTGGTACTGGCGCTGTCGGGATGCAGCAGTGACGACAGCAGCGAAAAGCTGAACTCCTGGGCCAAGGAGGTCTGCGACGCCGTAAAGCCGCAGGCCAAGAAGATCGAGGCCGCCAATGCCGCGATCCAGAAGGAGACCTCGGACAACAGCACCCCGGAAGAGGTCCAGAAGACCGACGCGCAGGCCTTCCAGGACATGTCGGACGCCTACAAGGCGATCGGGGCGGCGGTGACCAAGGCCGGGGCGCCCGACGTGGACAAGGGCGAGAAGAAGCAGCAGGACGCCGTCAAGGAGCTCGACGGCATCTCCACGTCGTACGCCTCCCTGAAGAAGCAGGTCGACGAGCTCGACACGAAGGACCAGGGGAAGTTCGCGGACGGCCTCAAGGACATCGCGACCGCCCTGGACAAGCTGAGCACGAGCGGGAACGACGCCCTGAAGACCCTCGAGGAGGGTGACGTCGGCAAGGCGATGGCCGAGCAGGAGAGCTGCAAGAGCGCCGCCGCCACGGCGCCGGCGACGAAGAGCTGAGGTTCGCGGCGGCTCACGGGTCGCGTTTCCGCGACGGTTCGCGGGTCACAATGGGGACGTGAGTACCTCCAGCCTGCCCGCCCTGCCCGCTTCCGACCGCCCCGATGTCGCCGCCCGGCTCCGGGACGCCCTGCTCGGGGCCTCCTTCACGGCCGACGGGCTGCTCGAGCTGCTCGGTGCGCCCGCGTACGCGGCGCTCGCCCGGAGTGAGATCGTGCCCGCGCTCCGGGCGACACGCTCCGACACGCCGCTGGAAATGCTCGTACGGCTGTTCCTGTTGCAGCAGCCCGTACCGCACGCGCGCGTGGAGGGCGTTCTCCCCGTGGACGCCTGCCTGGAGAGCGGGTGGCTGGTGCGCGTCGACGAGGACGAGGTGGCCGCGACCGTGGACGTACGGCCGTACGGCGGGCCCGGTGGCGAGGACTGGTTCATCGTGTCCGACCTGGGATGCGCGGTCGGCGGGGCGGGCGGCATCGGCGGCCGCGGCCGTCAGCCGGACACGGCCGTCGTCCTGGGTGTCGGGGGCGCCTCCACGACCCTGGCCGGCATCACCGTCCGCAGGCCCGTCTCCGCCGCCCTCGACCTCGGCACCGGCTCCGGGATCCAGGCGCTGCACGCCGCCCAGCACGCCACGCGCGTGACGGCCACCGACCTCAACCCGCGAGCGCTGCACATCACCGCGCTGACGCTGGCGCTCTCCGGCGCGCCCGCCGCCGACCTGCGCGAGGGCTCGCTCTTCGAGCCGGTCCGGGCCGACGAGACGTACGACCTGATCGTGTCGAACCCGCCCTTCGTGATCTCGCCGGGGGCGCGGCTGACGTACCGCGACGGCGGGATGGGCGGGGACGATCTGTGCCGCACGCTCGTTCAGCAGGCGGGGGAGCGGCTGAACGAGGGCGGGTTCGCGCAGTTCCTCGCCAACTGGCAGCACGTGGCAGGGGAGGACTGGCAGGACAGGATCAGGTCGTGGGTGCCGCGCGGGTGCGACGCGTGGATCGTGCAGCGCGAGGTGCAGGACGTCACGCAGTACGCCGAGCTGTGGCTCAGGGACGCCGGTGACCATCGCGATGACGTGGCCGAGTACCAGGCCCGGTACGACGCGTGGCTGGACGAGTTCGAGGCGCGCAAGGTCAGGGCCGTGGGCTTCGGCTGGATCACGCTGCGCAGGACGGACGCCGCGGAGCCCTCGGTGACCGTGGAGGAGTGGCCGCACCCGGTCGAACAACCGCTCGGTGACACGGTCCGGGCGCACTTCGAGCGCCTCGACTACCTGCGGGCGCACGACGACGCGGCACTGCTCGAACACCATTTCAAGCTCGCCGCCGAGATCGTGCAGGAGCAGGTCGGGCTGCCCGGCGCCGAGGACCCGGAGCACGTGGTGCTGCGCCAGAACCGCGGGATGCGGCGGGCCACCAAGGTGGACACGGTCGGAGCGGGCTTCGCGGGCGTCTGCGACGGCTCGCTGAGCGCGGGCCGCATCCTGGACGCGATCGCCCAACTGGTGGGCGAGGATCCGGTGTTGCTGCGCGACCGTACGCCCGCGCAGATCCGGCTGCTGGTGGAGCAGGGGTTCCTCGACCCGGCCGAGTGACGGCTCGGCGGCATCCTTTCGTGTCACGCGTGAGGCGGGCGCGCGGCCCTGAGTCGCATGTGTCCGATCTGGCGGGATTGCTCCGGAAAAGGGCTCCTGTCAGTGGTGCGTGCGAAGCTACCTTCTAGGGACGAACTTCGCGCGTTCTCGGGGGAGGCGCGCTGTCTCGGGGGAGGCGTGATGGCGGGGGAGACGCCGGATCAGGGCGAAGGCAGGATCATCAACGGGCGGTACCGGCTGCTGCGGACGCTCGGTGCGGGTGGCATGGGCCGCGTGTGGCTCGCCCATGACGAGGAGTTGGCCTGCGACGTCGCGATGAAGGAGATCGCGCTTGGGGACGCGATGGACGCGGCCGAGCCCGCGATGCGGGGGAGCATCGCGCGGGCCCGCAGCGAGGCCCGGCACGCGGCACGACTGCGCGGCCATCCGCACGTGGCCACGGTGCACGACGTGGTGGTGCACGAGGGGCTGCCGTGGATCGTCATGGAGTACGTACCGGACGCCGTCGATCTCCAGGCGCTCGTACGGCGTTCGGGGCCGCCCGCGCCCGCGCAGGTGGCCCGCGTCGGACTGGCCGTCCTCGACGCGCTCACCGCGGGGCATCGCATCGGCATCCTCCACCGGGATGTGAAGCCGGCCAACATCCTGCTGGCCCCCGACGCTTCGGGCGATCCGTACGCGCGCGTGCTGCTCACCGACTACGGCATCGCCCTCCAGCCCGAGTCCCGCGAACCACGGCTCACCGCCACGGCCGGCATCCTCGGGACGCCCGGCTACCTGGCCCCCGAGCGGGTCCGTGGTGAGCCGCCTACCCCGGCCGCCGACATGTTCTCCCTGGGTGCCACGCTGTACGCCGCCGTGGAGGGCCGCGGCCCCTTCGACCGCCACGGCGACTACGCGACCCTCACGGCCCTGCTCGGAGAGGACCCGACCCCACCGGTGCGGGCGGGCGAACTGACCCCGGTGCTCCTGGGGTTGCTGGCCAAGGACCCTGTGCGCAGGTTCGCGCCGGAGGCGGCCGCACGAGGGCTGGAGCGGGTGGTGCGAGGGGGCGCGGGACCGCTGTTGCCGCCTGGCTGGGGTGCGGCACCGGCCGCGGGGGCGGAACAGGCGGGATTCGCCTCGCCACCGGAAGGCTTCGGGCCGCCGCCCGAGGGATTCGGCGCGGAACCCGCGGGGGCGGGGCGGTCGCCCGAGGGTTACGGGGCAGCCCTGGGGAGTCACGACGCGACGCCGCGGGGGCATGGCGGCGCGTCGGGCCAGGAAGCCTCGCCGGGAGGTGCGGCTGCTGACGGCCCGCCACCCGGCTACGTCACGAGCACCCCACCCGGGTACGTCGCGGGCGCGCCCGGCGGCTGGGAGGGGGCTCGGCCGACGCCGGGCACGCCGCCGGACACCCCCCACACCCAGGCCGGCGGCCAGGGCGCGGAGGGGCCGGCCACGCCGGGATCCAGCGGAGCGGCAGGTGGAAGTGGAGGTCAGGGCGCAGGTGGCGCCGCGACACCCGGCGGGAGGCCCGGCCCCTCGCCGTACGACCCGTGGCGGCAGCCCGCCGCCCAGGCAGCGGACGCCGGCAACCCCTATGCGCAGGCCTCCGGTTCGCCGTACGAGAGCGGGAGCGGCCCGTCCCCCTACGCGAGCGGTGGTGCCCGGTCGCCGTACGCCGGTGAGCAGTCGCCGCCCGGAAGCGGTGGCGCTCAGCCGCCGTACACCAGCGGCAGTTCGCAGCCGGGCTACGGAGGCGGCGCTCGATCGGCCTACCCCGGTGGCGCCCCCTCGCAGCCCGGATACGGCGGCTACGGCGGCCCGGGTGTGCCGACCGCTCCCGGTGGACAGCCCCCGCCCGCGCCGTCCCCCGGGAAGAAGCGGCTCGCCCTGGTCGCCCTTGTCGTGGCCGCCGTTCTCGTCATCGCCGGGGGTGCCTGGGGGATCGTCTCGTTGACGGGGGACGACGGGGACAAGAAGGAGGCGGCGACGAAGGGGTCGGCCTCGCCGAGCGTGAGCGTGCGCGAGAGCGGGCCGCAGGGGTCGGCGTCGCCGGCGGGGCCCGTGCTGCCGTACGGCGATGTGGTCGGCCTCGGGGAGGCTCTGGAGCCGGGGGACTGTGTGCAGGCGGTGTGGTCGGGGGCGCCGTTCACATCGGAGCCGAACCTGGGGCTGGTGGACTGCGCCGAGGACTGGCCGGACGGGCAGGTCGTGGCGATCGACACCGCCACGGACCACGCCGACGCCCGCGCGCAGGGCGCGAAACGCTGCGAGAACCAGACCCGGACGCTCGTCGACGCACTACCGGACGCGGCCGGCTACGCCGTCGTACCGACGGCGGAGGGCTTCACCGCGGCGGGTGGCGGTACGGCATGTCTCGTACTCGGCCGCCATGCCGCGATAGGCGGTGAGGTCGGCCGTTTCCGCGACGCGGGGACGGACCTGTGGGTCGGGCAGATGAGCGTCGGCGACTGCTGGGTCTACGAGGAACAGGAGGACAGCTACAACGCCCCGCTCACCGACTGCGCCAAACCGCACACCGACCAGGTCATAGGCACGGTCCAGGCCCCTGCCGGAATGGCCTACAAGAAGGGCACCGACAACGCGTCCAAGCTGTGCGGCAACAAATTCGAGTCGACCTGGGCACCGGGGCCGGAGCGGACCGTGTACGGCTGGGTCGCCGACCAGGACGACTGGGACGAGGGCTTCAACAAGGTCGTGTGCACGGTGAGCCGGGCGGACGACAAGAAGACGACCGGAAAGATACCCGCGCCCGGCGCCGTCTGAGGCCGGCCGGGAGGCGCGGGCCCGGGAGTCCGCAGCCGCGCCGGTCCGCCGTTCACCCGGGGTTCGCCTGTCCGCCGTCCCCGCGTGCCAGTCTCCACGGCCTGAGCACGCAGGGGCCGGAGAAAAGGGGCGAGGCAGCCATGGAAAGCGGACCGGCGATCTTCGTGGGATTGGTGTTCGCCGTGTTCGGAGGCGGACTGCTGGTGTGGACCGCGGCCCGGGTCCGGCACCGGGAACCGGTCGCCCACGGTGTGAGCCCTGTCGCATCGGCTACCGTCGCCAGTCTCGTCGCACTGATCGCGCTGGCCCTCGGCACCTGGTGCCTTACGCGGGCGTGAGAACCGCGCGAGAGCTGCGGTTCAGGTAACTGGGAGATCGCGCTCCGGATGGGCTCGAAAAGGCCGGTGGGTACTCCGGGCGGCAGGAATGGCGGTAGTCGGGTTACCGTTCGAGTGGCCGTTGCGAGCTTTTCCCGTTTGACACGGGGGCGGGATGTACCGTCACACTCCGCAGCGTCAGCATGACCCGACCCCGGGAACCAAGGCCGGGGGAGAGACCCCAGCGCCGACCGGAGAGAAGAGCGAAGTTGTCCCCGACCAGCGAGACCGCACAGGGCGGCCGCCGACTCGTCATCGTCGAGTCGCCTGCCAAGGCGAAGACGATCAAGGGCTATCTCGGCCCCGGATACGTCGTCGAGGCGAGCGTCGGGCACATCCGCGACCTCCCCAACGGCGCCGCGGAGGTGCCGGAGCAGTACACCGGCGAGGTCCGTCGGCTCGGAGTGGATGTCGACAACGACTTCCAGCCGATCTATGTGGTCAACGCCGACAAGAAGGCCCAGGTCAGGAAGCTCAAGGACCTGCTGAAGGACTCCGACGAGCTTTTCCTCGCCACCGATGAGGACCGCGAGGGCGAGGCGATCGCCTGGCACCTCCAGGAGGTGCTGAAGCCCAAGGTCCCGGTCAAGCGGATGGTCTTCCACGAGATCACCAAGGCCGCGATCCAGGCCGCCGTCGCCAACCCGCGCGAGCTGAACCAGAAGCTGGTCGACGCCCAGGAGACCCGCCGCATCCTCGACCGCCTCTACGGCTACGAGGTCTCGCCGGTCCTGTGGAAGAAGGTCATGCCGCGGCTGTCGGCCGGCCGTGTCCAGTCCGTCGCCACCCGGCTCGTGGTGGAGCGGGAACGCGAGCGCATCGCGTTTCGTTCTGCCGAGTACTGGGACCTGACGGGCACCTTCGGTACCGGCCGCGCCGGGGACTCGTCGGACCCCTCGTCGCTGGTCGCCCGCCTCCAGTCCGTCGACGGCAGGCGGGTCGCGCAGGGCCGCGACTTCGACTCGCTGGGACAGATCAAGAGCGCGAACACCCTCCACCTCGACGAGGCCAACGCCCGCGCGCTGGCCGTCGCCCTGGAGAACACGCAGTTCTCGGTGCGGTCCGTCGAGTCGAAGCCGTACCGCCGCTCGCCGTACGCCCCGTTCCGTACGACCACGCTCCAGCAGGAGGCCTCGCGCAAGCTCGGCTTCGGTGCGAAGGCGACCATGCAGGTGGCCCAGAAGCTGTACGAGAACGGCTTCATCACCTACATGCGTACGGACTCCACGACCCTCTCGGAAACGGCGATCACCGCCGCCCGTGCCCAGGTCACGCAGCTGTACGGCGCCGACTACCTGCCGGCGCAGCCGCGGACGTACGCCGGGAAGGTCAAGAACGCGCAGGAGGCGCACGAGGCGATCCGCCCCTCGGGTGATCGTTTTCGCACGCCTGCCGAGACCGGACTCACCGGCGACCAGTTCAAGCTCTACGAGCTGATCTGGAAGCGGACCGTCGCCTCCCAGATGAAGGACGCGACCGGCAACTCCGTCACGGTGAAGATCGGTGGCGCCGCCGCCGACGGCCGCGACGTCGAGTTCAGCGCGTCCGGCAAGACGATCACCTTCCACGGCTTCCTGAAGGCGTACGTCGAGGGTGCCGACGACCCGAACGCCGAGCTGGACGACCGCGAGCGCCGGCTGCCCCAGGTCAGCGAGGGCGACGCGCTCCGGGCCGAGGAGATCACGGTCGACGGGCACGCCACCAAGCCCCCGGCCCGCTACACCGAGGCCAGCCTGGTCAAGGAACTCGAAGAGCGCGAGATCGGCCGCCCCTCGACGTACGCGTCGATCATCGGCACGATCCTCGACCGCGGCTATGTGTTCAAGAAGGGCACGGCCCTGGTGCCGTCCTTCCTGTCCTTCGCCGTGGTCAACCTCCTGGAGAAGCACTTCGGGCGGCTCGTGGACTACGACTTCACCGCCAGGATGGAAGACGACCTCGACCGCATCGCCCGCGGTGAGGCGCAGGCCGTGCCGTGGCTCAGGCGCTTCTACTTCGGCGAGGGCAGCGGCGGGGGCGGTGCCGCGGACGCCGGCAACGGCGACGGGGACCACCTCGGCGGCCTCAAGGAGCTGGTGACCGACCTGGGCGCGATCGACGCGCGCGAGGTGTCGTCGTTCCCGGTGGGCAACGACATCGTGCTGCGGGTCGGGCGCTACGGCCCGTACGTCGAGCGCGGCGAGAAGGACTCCGAGAACCACCAGCGGGCCGACGTGCCCGAGGATCTGGCCCCGGACGAGCTGTCCGTCGAGCTCGCGGAGGAGCTGCTGGCCAAGCCGAGCGGCGACTTCGAGCTCGGTGCCGACCCGGCGACGGGCCACCAGATCATCGCCAGGGACGGCCGCTACGGCCCGTACGTCACCGAGGTGCTCCCCGAGGGCACCCCGAAGACCGGCAAGAACGCCGTCAAGCCGCGTACGGCCTCGCTGTTCAAGTCGATGTCCCTCGACACGGTGACGCTTCAGGACGCCCTCAAGCTGATGTCGCTGCCGCGCGTCGTCGGCAAGGACGCCGAAGGCGTGGAGATCACCGCGCAGAACGGCCGCTACGGCCCGTACCTGAAGAAGGGCACGGACTCGCGCTCGCTGCAGACCGAGGACCAGCTCTTCACGATCACCCTCGAAGAGGCGCTGGAGATCTACTCCCAGCCCAAGCAGCGTGGCCGGGCCGCCGCCAAGCCGCCGCTGAAGGAACTGGGCGCCGACCCGGTCAGCGGGCAGCCGGTGGTCGTCAAGGACGGTCGCTTCGGGCCGTACGTCACCGACGGGGAGACCAACGCGACCCTGCGCTCCGGTGACAGCGTCGAGGAGATCACCCCGGAGCGCGGCTTCGAACTGCTCGCCGAGAAGCGGGCGAAGGCGCCCGCCAAGAAGACGGCGAAGAAGGCGCCCGCCAAGAAGGCTCCGGCGAAGAAGGCGACGGCCGCGAAGAAGACCGCCGCCAAGAAGACGACCACGGCCGCGAAGAAGACGACCGCCAAGAAGACCACCGCGAAGAAGGCGACGGCTTCGAAGACGGCGTCCGAGGACTGAGCCGGGCCGGCTCAATCGGCTCGCTTTCCCCGCCGTTTCCCCACGACGGCTTCGCAAAACGAACGCCCCGGCATCACTTTGGTGTCGGGGCGGGCGTACGTTCGGACGCGCGCCCCGGGCTGTCGGTGGGTCCCGATAGGCTGAATGCATGACCCCAGCGGAGCAGCCAACGGCCCCTCACCCGGCCCCCGACGACGCCCTGGTCGCGGACTCCCGCGAGCGCGCCGTCCGCGCCCTGCTGCGCCGACCGCAGCTGAAACGGCTGTGGAGCGCACAACTCGTGGGCGGTGTCGGTGACACCCTCGCGCTTTTGGTGCTGGTCGTCCTCGCCCTCCAGGCGGCCATCGCCGAGGGCTCCTTCGGCGGCGGCTACCGGGGCGTGGCGTTCGCAGTGGCGACCGTTTTCGGGGTGCGCGTTCTCGCGACCCTGCTCTTCGGAGCCGTTCTCCTCGGCCCGCTGACCTCGCTCACCTCTCAGGACGGCCCGCTCGACCGCCGCTGGACCATGGTCGGCGCGGACGGGCTGCGGGCCGCGGTGCTCATCGTGGCGCCCCTGTGGATCGACTGGACGCCCGACGACGCGCTGGCCATCCTCCTCGTCACCGCCTTCGTGACCGGCGTCGCCGAGCGCTTCTGGACGGTGTGCCGGGAGAGCGCGGCGCCCGCGCTGCTGCCCGCCCCGCCCCCGGAGGGCGCGACGGTACGACCGCTGCCGGACCACATGGACGCCCTGCGTCGTCTGTCGCTGCGGACGACCTTCGTGGCCATCCCGCTCGCGGCCGCCGTACTCGTCGTCGCGAGTCTGCTCAACAACCTGCTCGGCTCGGGCATCGCCTGGTTCGCCCAGCACCAGGCGGCCCTCGCCTCGTACGTCGCGGCCGGACTGTTCGCCGCGTCCCTGTCCCTGCTGACCTTCCTGGAACTGCCCGACACCCGCACCCCACGCGCGCGTTCGCCGCTGGAAGGGCTGCGCCGGCCCAAGACGGGCACCGGCGTCGACAAGGGCCGCACCGGGGCGATCCCTCTGCTGGTGCTCGCCTGCGCGGCGATCGCCGGGGCGGTGGCCTCCGCGGTCGCCGTCTCCGTGCTGCACGCCAAGGACCTGGGCGGCGGCCCGGTGATGTACGGACTGCTGGTCGGCGCGCTGACCGGCGGCGTGGTCGTCGGCATCCGTACGGCGCCTTCGCTGCTGCCGACGCTGTCGCGGCGCCGCCTGCTGGCGCTCGGGCTCGCCTTCACCGGCGTCGCCCTGCTGGCCGCCGGGCTCGTCCCGGACGTCACCAGCGTGGTGCTGATCCTGGTGCTGGCCGGCGCGGGCGCGGGCGTGGCCGCCAACACCGGGCACACGCTGCTCGACCTGGAGGCGGAGGAGTACCGGCGGGCGCGTATGACCGAGCACCTGCACGCGGTCGTGCGGGTGTCCGTGGCCCTGGGCGCGCTGGTGGCGCCCCTGGTGGCGGCGGCGATCGGCCCGCACCGCCTGGAGAACGGCAAGTTCGTGTTCGCGCACGGCGGCGCGGCCTTCACGCTGATGCTGATCGGCGCGCTGCTGCTGCCGGTGGCCGCGCTGGTGCTGGCCAAGATCGACGACCGCTCCGGTGTACCGCTGAGGCACGACCTGCGGGACGCGCTGCTCGGTGGCGACGACCCCGTGACGGCACCCGCCGGCACCGGTTTCTTCATCGCGCTGGAGGGCGGCGACGGGGCCGGGAAGTCCACGCAGGCCGAAGCGCTCGCGGAGTGGATCAGGGCCAAGGGCCACGAGGTCGTGGTGACGCGCGAGCCGGGGGCCACTCCGGTGGGCAAGCGGCTGCGGTCGATCCTCCTGGACGTGTCCAGCGCCGGACTGTCGCACCGGGCGGAGGCGCTGCTGTACGCGGCGGACCGCGCGGAGCACGTCGACACGGTGGTGCGACCCGCGCTGGAGCGCGGCGCGGTGGTCGTCTCCGACCGGTACATCGACTCCTCGGTGGCCTACCAGGGGGCCGGTCGTGACCTGTCCCCGACCGAGATCGCCCGTATCAACCGCTGGGCGACGGACGGGCTCGTGCCTCACCTGACGGTGCTGCTGGACGTCTCGCCGGAGATCGCACGCGAGCGGTTCACCGAGGCGCCGGACCGGCTGGAGTCGGAGCCGGCCGAGTTCCACGCGCGCGTGCGGTCCGGTTTCCTGACGCTGGCCGCGGCCGACCCGGGGCGCTACCTGGTCGTGGACGCGGGCCAGGAGCCCGAGGCCGTCACGACCGTCGTACGACACCGGCTCGACCAGATGCTGCCGCTGTCCGAGGCCGAGATCCAGGCCCAGGAAGAGGCCCGCCGGAAGGCCGAGGAAGAGGCCCGGCGCAAGGCGGAGGAAGAGGCCGCCCGCAAGGCCGAGGAGGAGCGTCTGGAGCGCGAGCGCCAGGAGCAGCTCGAACGGCTGCGCGCCGAGGAGGAGGAACGCAAGCGGCGCGAGCTGGAGGAGGCGCAGCGGCGCGAGGCCGAACGGCAGGCGGAGGAGGCCCGGGTACGGGCCGAGGAAGCGCACCGACGTGCCGAGGAGGAGCGGGCACGCCTGCTCGCCGAGGAGAAGGTGCGGGCCGAGGCAGAGGCCCGCCGGAAGGCCGACGAGGACCGGCGGCGCAGGCAGGCCGAGGAGGAGGCCCGACTGCGTGCCGAGGCCGAGGCACGGCGCCTGGAGAAGCAGCGGAAGGCCGAGGAGGCGTTGCTGCGGGCCGAGGAGGCCCGTCGGCTGGCCGAGCAGGCGGCGGCCGCGGCGGAGGCGGGACCCAAGTCGACGGGGACTCGGCCGACGGCCCCCGGACCCGCGCCGGACGCGGCGACCGTGGCGACGCCCATGGTGACGCCGACGAACGCGTCGGGTGGGCCCGTGGACGAGACGGCCGTACTGCCGGCGGTGGCGCCGAGGGCCGCGGACGACGAGACCACGGTGCTGCGTCCCGTACGGGACGAGCGGGCCGAGGGGCGGCCTTCCGGGGAGGCCTCCAACGGGCCCGATGCCGAGGTGACCGCCGAGCTGCCGCAGCCGCCGGTTCCGCCGGGGGCGGCGGACGAGACGGCCGTACTGCCGCCGGTGCCGCCGGCCGGTGCGGCGGATGAGACGGCCGTACTGCCTCCCGTGCGGGACGAGGGGCCCGGGGATCGGGTGCCGCCGGGATACTTCCGGGAGGATCGGGCCGGGGCTGGGCCTGGGGCTGGGGCCGGCTCTGGGGCGCAGCCGGACGGGACCGAGGACCGGACGCGTGAGATGCCGCAGGTCGACGAGTCGGGCGTGCCGCGGCGCCGGGCGCGGTCGGACTGGGCCGAGGAGACGCCGCTGGACGATCTGCCGACGTTGGCGGACGAGCTGCTGGGGCCGCGCGGGGACGAAGGGATCGACGACGGGCGGAGGAGGCGCGGGCGCGGTCGGCGAGACTGAGCTCGATGGCCGATGGCCGATGGCCGATGGCCGATGGCTGGTGGCTGATGGCTGATGGCGGTGGCTGGTGGTCCGCTTGGCTGGCTGGCTGGCTGGCTGGCTGGCTGGCTGGCTGTCTGTCCGGTCGGGCGGCCGGCCGGTCGGGGGCGTGTCGGCGGGTGGAACTGCCCGCCCCGCCCGCCCGCCTGCCCGCCCGCCCGCGCTCGCGAGGTGAGTGCGTGGCCGTGGTGCGCGGGCCGCTTCGCCCCCGTTGTCAGTGCCGGCCCGCACAATGGGATCCGTAACGCGAAACGTGACGAGGGGCGGGGTGAGGGATGAGCGTCTGGGACGACCTGGTCGGACAGGAGAGGGTGAGCGAGCAGCTCGGTGCCGCTGCTCGGGATGCCGATGCCCTGGTCACCGCTGCCGCCGCCGACGTCCCGCCGCCCGAGGCGTCGAAGATGACGCACGCCTGGCTGTTCACGGGACCGCCCGGCGCGGGGCGGAACCAGGCGGCGCGGGCCTTCGCCGCCGCCCTGCAGTGCGTCAGCCCGGACCGGGCGCTCGGCGGCGTCCCCGGTTGCGGCTTCTGCGACGGCTGCCACACGGCCTTGATCGGCACCCACGCCGACGTCTCGACCATTGCCGCCGTCGGAGCGCAGATCCTCGTCGACGACATGCGGGACACCGTCCGTAAGTCGTTCACCTCGCCGGCGAACGGCCGTTGGCAGGTCATCCTCGTGGAAGACGCCGAGCGGTTGAACGAGAAGTCGGCCAACGCCGTCCTCAAGGCGGTGGAGGAGCCGGCTCCCCGCACGGTCTGGCTGCTGTGCGCCCCTTCCATCGAGGACGTCCTGCCCACCATCCGCTCCCGCTGCCGGCACCTGAACCTGTCGACGCCGTCGGTCGACGCCGTCGCCGACATGCTGGTACGCCGGGAAGGCGTCGAACCGGCCGCCGCGATGGCCGCCGCGCGCGCCACGCAGGGCCATGTCGACCAGGCCCGCCGCCTCGCCACCGACCCGGCGGCCCGCGCGCGCAGAGCCGCGGTGCTGAAGCTGCCGCTGCGGGTCGAGGACGTCGGCGGCTGCCTCAAGGCCGCCCAGGAACTCGTCGACGCGGCCTCGGACGACGCCAAGCAGCTCGCCGAGGAAATGGACGGCAAGGAGACCGAGGAGCTCAGGAACGCGATGGGAGGCGGCCAGGGCAGCCGGATGCCCCGTGGCACCGCGGGCGTGATGAAGGACCTGGAGGACAGGCAGAAGCGACGCCGGACGCGTACGCAGCGCGACAGCCTCGATCTCGCCCTGACCGACCTCACCGGCTTCTACCGCGACGTCCTCGCCCTGCAACTCGGCTCCCGTGTGGCGATCTCCAACGCCGACGCGGAGGACGCCCTGGAGCGGCTCGCCCGCGCCGGCTCCCCGGAGTCCACGCTCCGCCGCATCGAGGCGATCGCCGCGTGCCGCGACGCCCTCGACCGCAACGTGGCGCCGCTGCTCGCGGTGGAGGCGATGACGATGGCGCTGAGAGCGGGCTGAGGTGACGGGAGAGGGCCGTGCGTCCCGGTCCCTGCCCGACAGTCTTTCACCCGCCCACGCCTGACAGATTCCGCGGGAAGTTGACCATGTCACTCGTACGAGCCATGACATACACGGAGGGCATTCGGTCCGCTGCGCACAGTTACGCTCGGTTGATGCACATCAGGCGCAGCTTCCGTCCCCTCAACCCGGCAGACCAGACCGATCCGCCCGGCCGGCACTCCCCGGCGCGCAGAGCCCGCAGCGGTGGTGTTCTCCTCGCCACGGCCGCGCTGTTCGTCTCCGCCTGCTCCCCTGGCGGTGCGACGGGTTCCGGCAGCGCGGCGGCGCAGGCGGCGCTCGCCGCGCTCCCGCAGGCCACGCCGGCCGCCCTCGCGCCGTACTACGGACAGAAGGTGAGCTGGAGTGCCTGCGGAGTCCCCGGTTTCGAGTGCGCCACGCTGAAGGCGCCGCTCGACTACGCGAAGCCGGACGGCGGTGATGTCCGGCTCGCCGTCTCCCGCAAGAAGGCCACGGGTCCGGGCAAGCGATTCGGGTCGCTGCTGGTCAACCCCGGCGGGCCGGGCGGCTCGGCGATCGGGTACCTGCAGGCGTATGCCGGGATCGGCTACCCGGCAGAGGTCCGCGCCCGTTACGACATGGTGGCGGTCGACCCGCGCGGCGTCGCCCGCAGTGAGCCCGTCGAGTGCCTCGGCGGGCGCGACATGGACGCGTACACGCAGACGGACACCACGCCCGACGACGAACGGGAGACGACCGAACTCGTCGACGCGTACAAGGAGTTCGCGGAGGGCTGCGGCGCCCACTCGCCTCGGCTGCTGCGCCATGTGTCCACGGTCGAGGCGGCCCGGGACATGGACATCGTGCGGGCGGCGCTCGGCGACCCGAAGCTGAACTATGTGGGGGCGTCGTACGGGACGTTCCTCGGGGCGACGTACGCCGGCCTCTTCCCGGAGCGGTCGGGCCGCCTCGTCCTGGACGGCGCGATGGACCCGTCGTTGCCCGCGCGGCGGATGAACCTCGACCAGACGGCGGGCTTCGAGACGGCGTTCCAGTCCTTCGCGAAGGACTGTGTGCAGCAGTCGGACTGCCCGCTGGGCGGCAAGGGCACGACGCCCGGTCAGGTCGGCCGGAACCTGAAGGTCTTCTTCGAGAAGCTGGACGCCCGCCCGATCCCCACCGGCGACGCGGACGGCCGTAGGCTCGGCGAATCCCTCGCCACCACCGGCGTGATCGCGGCGATGTACGACGAGGGTGCCTGGGCGCAGTTGCGCGAGGCCCTCACCTCGGCGATGAAGGAGAACGACGGCGCGGGCCTGCTGGCGCTCTCGGACAGCTACTACGAGCGGGACGCCGACGGCCGCTACGAGAACCTGATGTTCGCCAACGCCGCCGTGAACTGCCTCGACCTCCCGGCCGCCTTCGACACCCCGGACGAGGTGCGCAAAGACCTCCCCGCCTTCGAGAAGGCGTCGCCGGTCTTCGGCGAGGGCCTGGCCTGGGCCTCCCTGAACTGCGCGTACTGGCCGGTCGGTGCGACGGGCGAGCCGCACCGCATCGAGGCGAAGGGCGCGGCGCCGATCGTCGTGGTCGGCACCACCCGCGACCCGGCCACGCCCTACCGCTGGGCCCGGGGCCTGTCCGCCCAGCTCTCCTCCGCCCGCCTCCTCACCTACGAGGGCGACGGCCACACCGCCTACGGCCGTGGCAGCACCTGCATCGACTCCACGATCAACAGGTACCTGCTCGGCGGGACCCCTCCGACGGACGGGAAACGCTGCTCGTAACCCCTGCGACCAGCCCCGAGGGCCCCGGCCCCGGGGCCGGTACGGAGCACCCTCGGAAACTGTGTAGACTTTCCTCCGTTGCTGATCGCACCATGGTGCGGACGGCGTGCCGCCTTAGCTCAGATGGCCAGAGCAACGCACTCGTAATGCGTAGGTCTCGGGTTCGAATCCCGAAGGCGGCTCTGTGGAAGCCCCAGAACTCACTCGCCGTGATCTGGGGCTTTTGCTTTTGGTGGATGCGGCGGCGACGCCGGCCACGGGCCGCGCGGGTGTCGGCGGTCTCGCCTCTGGTCTCAGTGGGGCCCGGAATCGGTTGGCACCCCCGGACCGTCACCGCAGCTACCGTCGGTGCACATGACGAGCACCGTGCGGATGCCCTCCGCCGCATAACGTCCCAGGACGCCCCCTGTTCCCGTGGCCTCGTCGTCCGGGTGTGCGTGCACTGCCAACAGCGTCAAAGGCCGGCCCCAGGATCCGACGGCTGGGTCACCCGCTGCTGTCCTTTTTGAATCAGCCTTGAACAATGCTGCGGGCGGGCATTTCGTGCGAATGTGGTACATGAATTCACATTTCGTTCGTGAGGTGGATCGCAAGATCCCGTCACGGTGATCTGTGCGGCGCTACCTTTGTGGGTGGCCGCTTCCGGCCCGACGATGCGCTGGAATGCGGTGCCATGAGCAAAATGCCCCGACTGCGGTTGGGGTATTTCGACAGGGGGACCCGTGCCGTATCCGGCTGCAGCGCAGTTTCTTCGATCAGCGATTCCCGACATCATCCGCTCCTATCAGAGCGCGCTGCGGGCGATCCGCAGCCCGCTGGCGACGCGCAAGGAAGTGTGGGCGAAGTGCCGCGACCAGGCCCAGGCGATCGTCGAGGACTGCGTCGCGGCGTTGATGGGTGAGCAGCCTTCGGCGCCCGCCGAAGCCCGCAGGTACTCGCATCTGGTGGGCGTCGACCGGGCCACGCAGGGGATCGCGGTGGCGGAGTCGGTGCGTGCCGTGGACATCCTGTGGAGCGCGATGCAGCCCGCCGTGCGCAGTGCCGTGAGTTGCGAGGCGGCCGCCCGGCGCACTTCCGCGTTACTGCTGATCAGTACGGTGTTCCGGTCGAGTTCCGGCAGCCGTCTCTACGCCGGCGCCGTCGGGTACGACGCCGCTGCGCCCCAGCTGCCCGACGAGGCGGCGGAGGAGTCCGGCTCCGACGCCCGCGGCGAGACCCCGTTCCAGTCGGCCGCCTGTGCAGGGCTGTCGCAGCGCGAGAGACAGGTGCTGGAGAGGGTGGCGAGGGCCATGACCAACAGTCAGATCGCCCGTGACCTCGGCATCGAGACGGCGACCGTGAAGCGGCACCTCAACAACATCTACGCCAAGCTCCAGGCGGAGTCCCGGATCGACGCCATCAACAAGGCCTACGGGCGGCGCTGAGCCGATGGCGTGCGGGGTGCGGCCCGCCACGTGAGGGTGGCGGGCGGCACCGGGTGCGAGGCGGCCGAAGCCCCGGCCGGGCGCGCGAGGGTCATCTCCCGCGCTCTGGCCGGGGCTTCGGTGCGTCCGGCCCGGCTTCAGGCCTCATCGCATCGTCGCGGGCAGCACCAGCGTCGCCACCATGACAAGGTTCGCCGTGTACTGAGTGCGCATGAAGGCGCGGTAGGCGCTGCGGCGCGTCCGCTTGTCCGCGCCCTCGGTCCGGGCGGTGCGCACGATCTGCACCACCACGCAGACGGCTCCGACGGCCACCACCACCATCGCCGCCAGCGTCGACGGCGCCCAGCGCAGCGCCGCCAGGAGTCCGCCCGCACCGACGGCCAGCGCACCCGCCGCGCCGAGCGCGCGCGCCAGCCAGGCGCCATGGCGCACCGCCACGGTGCGGCGTCCGCCGACGGCGTCCCCGTCGGCGTCGCTGAGGTCCTTGACCACCGATCCCACCAGCGCCATCCAGCCGCTCATGACGGTGGCGAAGACGAGTCCGGCCGTGTTCAGCCCGCCGTCGGCGGTGGCGGCACCGCCCGCGAACGAGGCCCAGCCGAGACCGAACACGACCACCGCGCACGCACTGCTCCAGCGCTTCGCGGGAAAGGGAGGTGCCGAATAGATCCAGCCCAACAAGAGGAATGTCGCCGTCCAGATCGTGAGTCCGGGCACGAATTCGGAGAGAAGCAGCGAACCCACAGCCGCGCCCGCGGTGATGAAAGCGGCCGTCCTTTCCGGCAGATCCCCCCGCGCGATCGGCCGGACGGACCCATTGGCGCGGTCCTCCTTGACGTCCATGACGCCATTGATGAGGTAGGCGGCGACCACGGCCAGCCACCAGGCGAGGGCGCCGACGGCCAACTGCAGTGGGTGCGCCCCGTGTTGACGCGTGCTGAATGCGGTGCCCGATGCGTACCGCAGAAGGAAGACGATCTGAACGGTCGGGCGCGCCTCTGCCAGAGAAAGACGTGCGTAACGAAAGGCCAGAGGCTGCGCCTTGGAGGTGAGTATTGCGTCGGTTATCTCGGCCACGGCCGTAACGTACGAGGCTTTCCGGCGCCGGGTGACGCATCTGCACCCTAGGGTGCACCCCTCGAATTCTGCGCAGTGGTTCCTTGGTTGCAGTCCGCCGCTTATGGGCCGTGCACCGGGCCCCGAAGCCTTCACCATGGCCGTCCGAGGCATTCACCGAAGCCTTGACGCCATGGGACCGACGAAGGTTTGGGGAGGTGGGCCATGACGGACGTGGTCATCGCGGGCGGCGGCCCGGTGGGACTGATGCTGGCGTGCGAGCTGCGGCTGGCCGGAGCGGACGTGCTGGTTCTGGAACGACTCACCGAGCGCGTACCGCATTCGAAGGCGCTCGGCATGCACGCGCGAACCCTGGAGGTGCTCGACCAGCGCGGCATCGCCGAGCGCTTCCTGGAGGGGCACAAGCGGGCGCCCACCACGCACTTCGCCGGGCTGCGGCCGCTCGAGTTCGACGCCTTGGCCACCCGGCACCCGTACATGCTGGTCATACCGCAGGCCCACACCGAACGGCTGCTCGCCGAGCGCGCCGCCGAACTGGGCGTGCGGATCCGGTACGGCGCCGAGGTCATCGGCCTCGCTCAGGACGCCGACGGCGTCGACATCGAGGTGGCCGGCGACGCGCCGCTGCGGGCGCGGTACCTGGTCGGGTGCGACGGCAGCCGCAGCGCGGTGCGCCGGCTGCTCGGCGTGGACTTCCCCGGCACCCGGGCCACGCTCACCGCGATGGTCGCCGACGTCACCCTCGACGAACCTCCGGCCCAGCCGCGGCTGCTGGCCCGGCACCCGGGCGGTCAGGCCGGGGTGCTGGAGTACGGGCCGGGGATGTACCGGGCGATGACCATCGAGTACGACACGGTGGCCGACCCGGACATCCCGGGGACCTTCGACGAGTTCAAGGCGACCTTCCGGCGGATCGCCGGCACCGATCACGGCATGCGTGACGCGATCTGGGTCTCCCGGTTCGGCGACGCCGCCCGGCAGGCCGACCGGTACCGGGTGGGCCGGGTCCTCCTGGCGGGGGACGCCGCGCACATCCACAACCCGTCCGGGGGACAGGGCCTGAACCTCGGTGTGCAGGACGCGGTGAACCTCGGCTGGAAGCTGGCGGCCGTCGTAGGCGGACACGCGGGCGAGGAACTGCTGGACAGCTACCAGACCGAGCGCCACCCGGTCGGCGCGCGCGTCCTGCAGAACACCCACGCCCAGGTCGCGCTGAGCCGCCCCGGGCACGCGGTGGACGCGCTGCGGGAGCTGTTCGCCGAGCTGATCCGCGTGGAGGAGGTCAACCGCCTGCTGACCGACCTGGTCAGCGCGCTCGATGTGCGCTACCCGATCGACGGCGCCCACCCGCTGACCGGGGCGCGCGTGCCGGACGCGGACCTCAAGACCGGCGACGGCGACACCCGGGTGTCCCGGCTGCTGCACTCTGGCCGGGGCGTCCTGCTCGACCTGGCGGAGGACCCCGCGCTGCGCGCCACCGCGGCGGGCTGGGCGCACCGCGTGGACCTCGTGCCGGCGAAGCACGTGGATGCGCGCCTGGACGGCGTGGACGCGGTGCTGGTGCGCCCCGACGGCTACGTGGCCTGGGCCGCCCCGACCGACGTGACGCTGCCCCACGCGCTGACGACCTGGTTCGGCCCGGCGCGCTGACCACCCGGTTCACACGGACCGTGGCGACCGTACGCCCGAACGGGCAGTACGCCCGAACGGGCAAGATGGCGAAGGCACTTGATGAGTCTCATACCCGAAAGCCACCGCGACCTGCTGGAGCGGCCGCTCTTCGCCCATCTCGCGACGATGCGGCCGAACCGGGGCGGCCCGCAGGTGAATCCGATGTGGTGTTCCTGGGACGGCATCCATCTGCGCTTCACGAGCACCAGGACCCGCTTCAAGTACCGGAACGTGACGGCCGATCCGCGGGTCGCCGTCTCCATCAACGATCCGGAGCAGCCGTACCGCTGTCTGGAGATCCGCGGTGTCGTCGAGCGCATCGACGACGACTCCTTCGGCGCGTTCTTCGTCGAACTGGCCAACCGCTACGGCAGGGAGCTGGGCGGCCGGCTGCCTGCGGACGTCAGGGACCGCGTGGTGTACGTGGTCCGGCCGACGGCCGTCAGCTACCAGTGACGAGCCCGGCGAGGACCTCCTCGGTGGTGCGCACCGCGGCACCCGCCCGGGCGAACCGGCCGAGGACCCGGTCCTGTTCAGCGGCCGAGACCGTGGTGGTGGCATCGGAGACCAGGGTGACCCGGTAGCCCGATACCAGCGCCGTCCGGGCCGTGGCGGCGACTCCGTGTGCCGTCGACAGACCGGCGATCACCACGTCGGTGATGCGCAGTGCGGCCAGCCGCGCGTCCAGATCCGTCCCCTCGAACGCGTCGAGGCCGTGCTTGACGACCAGAAGGTCCTCCGGCCCCGGTGCGATCCGCTCGTGCAACTGGTTGGCGGGGGCCTGTGGCCCGCCGTCGGAGCCGTCGGCGTGCAGGTGACGGACCAGCACCACGTCCGTGAAGCCCTCCCGCAGCCGGGCACAGGCGTCGACGACCGCCGACGCGGTCCGCGGTTCCCACGGGTGCATTCCCAGGACCCAGTGCTGCAGGTCGATGAGTATCAGTGCGATACGGGTCTCGGTCATGTTCTCCAAGTTCTCCCCCCGAGCAGTGAGTTCGGTCCGGAAGGCTAGCAGGAATGATCAACGAGATTTCCTGTGCACCCTAGGGTGCAGATCCGAACCGGCGGGGCCGGACCCCTCGTAACGTAGAGCTCGCGGTCGAGGACACAATTCCCGGAAAGGGCAGAAAAAGTCATGGAGTTGAGGGCGGATCGTCTGGATGGTCTGGGGAAGTACTTCGGTCGGCTTACGGCCGAGGGAAAGATTCCCGGATACTCGGCCATGGTTTCGCAGCACGGGGAGGCGATATACGAATCGTCCGGCGGAATGGCGAACATGGCCGAGGGAATTCCGATGACGGCGGACAGCATCTTCCGCACGTGGTCGCTGAGCAAGCCGATGACCTCGGTGGCCTTCATGAAGCTCGTCGAGGAGGGCCTCGTCGGTCTGAACGACCCGCTGGCGGACTATCTGCCGGCCTTCCGTGACCAGCGGGTCTACCGCACCGGACTCCCGGCGGCTCCTGTGACGGAGGGCCTGCTGGAGCCGATCCGGATGTGGCACCTGCTGACCCACACCGCGGGTCTGGGCTACGGCGCCCACCAGTCGCACCCCGTGGACACCGTGTACGTCAACCAGGGCTACACGGTGGAGCCGCCGGCCGGCACCTCTCTCACCGAGGCCGTCGACGCGTGGGCATCCTTCCCGCTGCGGTTCCAGCCGGGCACGGGCTGGAACTACGGGGTGAGCACCGACGTCCTGGGCCGGGTCATCGAGGTGGTCTCCGGCAAGCGCCTCGATGTCTTCATGCGCGAGTCGTTCTTCGAGCCGCTGGGCCTGAAGGACTCCGGTTTCCACGTGGACCCGCAGAAGAAGGACCGCTTCGCCGAGCTCTACAGCCCCACCGCCGACGGCGGCATCGAGCACAACCCGCAGGCGAGCGTCCACGCCGCCGAGGACCCGGTCTTCCTGTCGGGCGGCGGCGGCATCTACACCACGGTCGCCGACTACATGAGGTTCCTCGGCATGCTGGCGGACAACGGCAGGATCGGCGGCGGCTCCGACTTCTATCTGTCGCCGCTGACCGTCGAGTCGATCCGCGGCAACCATCTGCCGGGGAACATCACGCTCGGCTCCGGATTCGGCAACTGGGCGGTGCCCGCCGTCAACGAACTGATGCCCGGCGCCGGCTTCGGACTGGGCTTCATGACGGTCGAGTCGCCGCGCGAGACCCACCTGCTGACGCGGCAGGGCGAGTACTTCTGGCTCTCGATGAGCAGCGCCAACTGCTTCATCGACCCCGCCTCGGGCGTCGCCGCCCTGGTCTCCCCGCAGCTGTTCCCGTCCCGCACCCTGCCGATCACCAATCGCCTGCGGCAGTTCGTCTACCAGGCCTACTGCTGAGCCGAGCCGGCCACGTCGAGACGAGGTGAGGCGATGAGCACGAAATCGATGCCCGTGGAGATCCCGCTCAGATGGGGCGACATGGATTCCTACGGTCACGTCAACAACTGCGAGATCGTACGGATCATCGAAGAAGCCCGCATGAGATGGCTTATGTCGAGTGGCGTCTTCGACGGGGAGACCGCGGTCGTCGCGGCCCATGAGATCGGATATCTGCGTCCTCTCCGATACTCGCTCGATCCGGTCAACGTCGAGGTATGGACCTCGAATGTCCGGCGGTCCAGCTTCGAGTTCAATTTCCGGATCCTGGACAACTCCCGGCAGGTGAGCGTCAAGGCCGTCAGCCGAATGGTGATGTTCGACCTCGGCAAGCAGGAGAGCTACGCCATCAATCCGCGGCTGCGCGAACATCTCGACGCCGCCCGCGGGGACCGCCTGTAGTGCCCGTTCCCCCCAACCGTCGGCCCCGAAGAGAGAAAAAGGGAATCTCCATGTCGACCGTGGTGTCGAAATCCTCCCCACGCGCAACGCAATCGACCATGGGCACGCTGGGACTGACCATCGTCCTGGTCGCCGCGGCACTGACGATGATCGACGCGTCGATCGTCAACGTCGCCCTGCCGTCGATCCAGTCGACCCTGCACACCGACGCCTCGGTGTCGCAGTTCGTGGTCAGCGGCTATGTCATCGCCTACGCCATCCTTCTGGTGCTGGGCGGCAAACTCGGTGACCGCTACGGCCGTCGGCGCCTGTTGCAGATCGGCGTCCTGGCGTTCACCCTGACCTCGCTGGCCTGCGGGCTGGCACCGAGCATCGGATTCCTGACCGCCGCCCGGGTGCTCCAGGGCGGAGCGGCCGCGTTCCTGCTCCCGCAGGCGCTCTCCACGATCCAGACGTCCCTGGCCGAGTCGGCCAAGACCCGTGCCATCGGCCTGTACGGCGCGATCGGCGGCCTGTCGGCCGCGGTCGGCCAGCTGCTCGGCGGCGTCCTCGTCTGGGCGAACATCGCCGGCCTGGAGTGGCGGCCCATCTTCCTCGTGAACGTTCCGCTGGGAATCCTCGCTCTGATCGTCGCGAAGTCCCATGTGCCCGACACCAAAGCCGCCGGCGACCAGCCCATGGACCTCGGCGGCACGGTCCTCCTCGGCGTCGGCGTGCTCGCGCTGCTGATCCCGCTGAGCGTCGGCCGGCAGGTGCACTGGGCGGTGTGGTGCTGGGCGCTGATCGCTCTCGCCATCGTCGCCGGGGCCGCACTGTGGCGCCATGAGCGCCGGTTGGAGCAGCAGGGGCGCACCCCGCTGATCCCGCCGTCGCTGGTCCGGCTGCGCCCGGTCAACCGCGGACTGCTCGTCCTCGGCAGCGGCTTCCTGGTCTTCAGCGGGTTCTCCTTCGCGGTCCCGCTGGCGTTGCAGCAGGGCAACGGCATGAGCGCGATGGAGTCGGGTCTGTCCGTCGCCCCGCTGGCGGTGGGCGCCTTCCTCGGCTCCCTGCGGGCGCCGAAGGTCATGGCCAAGTTCGGCATGCGCACCGTGAACGTCGGCGGCGGCTTCCTGGTCGTCGGTCTGGCCCTGCTGATCGTCGCCGCCAGGGCGTGGTGGCCGCACCTGCACTTCTACGAGCTGGTCGTCGCGATGTTCCTCATCGGTGTCGGCAACGGGCTGTTCATCCCGCCGGTCTTCCGCACGATCCTCACCTCCCTGCCGCCGGACCAGGTCGGCGCGGGCAGCGGGATCATGTCGACCACCCAGCAGACCTCGGTCGCCGTCGGCACCGCGGTCCTCGGCCAGGTGTTCATCGGCTTCTCCGCGGGCGGCGACATGAACCTCGGGTTCGTCACCGTGACCGCGGTCTACCTCGTGGTCGGTGCGCTGCTCCTCCTCTTCGGCGGCGCGGCCCTCACCCAGAAGACCGGCGACTGACCCTTCCGCCCCGGATGCCCGCCCGGCGGACCCGGATCCCCCAACACGAGGAAGTGGCTGACATGTTCATCGGCGACCTGTACCTCAACGGCTGCGCCGTGTCCTATCCCACCACGCGCGTCCCGGTGGCCGAGGCCCTGGCGCAAGGGCTGGTCCGCGAGTTCGACGAGACCATCGGAAACCCGGACGTGCCCGTCTTCGACGAGCAGGCGCCGGCCGCCGACCTGGCCGTGGAGGCTCTGCGCCAGTCGCTCAAGTCGACCGGCACGGACGCCTCGGACGTGGACCTGCTGATCCACTGCGGATGGTGGCACCAGGGCTTCGACATCTGGAGCGCGGCGCACTACGTCGCCCACCGGACCGGTGCCCTGGGCGCCCTCCCGATGAATCTCTCACAGGGCTGCAACGCGCCCATGGCGGCGCTCGAACTCACCGTCCGGGCGATGCGGGCCGACGGCGCCCTGCGGACCGGCGCCGTCACGGCGGCCGACGCCATGCAGTTCCCGCAGATCGACCGCTGGAACCTCAACTACGGCTGCGTGCACGGCGACGCGGGCACCGCGATGCTGGTCTCGCGTGAGCCGGCCGCGCACAACGCCTTCCGCATCCTCTCGATCGCCAGCAAGGCGGCCCCCGAGCTCGAAGCCATGAACCGGGCCGGATACACCGCGACCCCCGGCCCCGCGCTGCGGGACGGCGGCCGGGTGGATCTGAAGGCGGCCAAGAAGGCGTACCTCACCGAGTTCGGCATGGAGGGGTTCATGGGGCGTTCCCGTGAGGCCCTCACGGGGTGCGTGCGCCAGGCCTTGGAGGAGGCCGGACTCGACGGCGGCGAGAGCCGTATCCGCGTCGTCTCGGTGCCCCGGCTCAGCGGCAAGATCTTCGAGACCGTCTACCGGGCCCAGCTCGCCCCGTTCTTCGGCGAACAGAAGCTGGCCTGGTGGGGCGACCGGACGGCCCACCTGGGCGTCGCCGATGTCGGCGCGAACATCGAGGACACCCGCGACGAGCACGCGCTGGAACCCGGCGACATCACCGTCGTGGTGAACGCGGGCGGCGGCTACACCTGGTCCTGCCTGGTGCTGGAGTCCGTCGCCTGACCCACCCGTCCGGAAAGAAGACCCGTCCCACAGAAGGAGAAGGAAAAATGACGACTACTTTCGTTTCCGACGAGACCATCCGCGAGACCACCCTCGACATCATCGTCGACGAGCTGGAGCTGGACGTCGAGCCGGAGGAGGTCGACGGCGGCGCCGACCTGATCGAGTTCTACGGCGCCGACTCCCTCGGCCTGATCCAGGTCCTGGCCTGCGTCAACAAGCAGCTGGGGATACGGGTGCCCCGCGAGCAGGCAGTCGATCTGCGCACCGTCGACCTGCTTGTGCAGCGCATCATCGACATCCGCGACGGCAAGGGCGGCGACCTGTGAGGCGTGCACGCAGGGTCGTGGTGACCGGCCTGGGATGTGTGAGCAGCATCGGGACCGGCGTCGAGGAGTTCACCGAGGGCATCAAGGCCGGCCTGAGCGGAGTCTCCGAGATCGAATCCTTCGATGCCGCTGACTTCCCGGTCCGGCTGGCCGGTGAGGTGCACGGCTTCGATCCCGCCTCGATCGTCCGGAACATCGACCTCGACGACTGGGGACGTACGGCCCACTTCGCGGCCGCCGCGGCCCGGCTCGCGATGGACGACTCCGGGCTCGACCTCGACGAGGAGACCCGTGCGACGGCGGGCGCGATCATCGGCACCACCAACGGTGAGGCGCCCTCCGTCGACACCCTGACCCAGCAGTGGCTGGACGGCGGCCCCAGCACCCTCTCCGCCGACGTGGCCCGCAGGATCCCGGCCGGCAACATCGCCGCCGCCGCGGCGACGGAACTGGGCCTGTACGGCGAGACCGTCGTCATCCCCACGGCGTGCTCGGCCGCCAACTACGCCATCGGAAGCGCCGCCGACAAGATCATCGCCGGTGAGGCCGATGTGATGGTGGCCGGCGGCGCGGACAGCGTGAACCGGTTCACCCATGCCGGGTTCCTCAGCCTCGGTGCGGTGGCCGACGGAGTGCCCCGGCCGTTCGACCAGGACCGCTCCGGCATCGTCACCGCCGAGGGCGGCGCGGTGCTGGTCCTGGAGGAACTGGAACACGCCCGGCGGCGCGGCGCCCATGTCTACGCCGAGCTGTTCGGCTACGGGCTCAGCTGCGACGCCCACCACATCGTGCACCCGGACGCGGAGTCCATCGCCACCTGCATCCGGCGGGCGCACGCCAACTCGGGCATCGTCGCCGAGGACGTCGACTACATCTGCGCGCACGGCACCGGCACCCCGACCAACGACATCACCGAGGTCACGGCGACGCGCCTGGTGTTCGGCGACGAGCATCCGCCGATGAGCTCCATCAAGTCGATGCTGGGCCACACGATGGGCGCGGCCAGCGGATTCGGCGCGATCGCCTGCTGCAAGGCGATCGAGGACGCCTTCCTGCCGCCCACCATCAACCTGGGCACCGTCGACCCGGCGTTCGGCGAGGGCATCGACTTCGTCGGCACGGGTGCCAAGGCCGCCGCGGTGCGGGTCGCGCAGAACCACGGCTTCGCCTTCGGCGGCAACAACGCCATCACCATTTTCGGCGCCTATGCCGACGGCGAGCCCGTCGGCGCGGGGGAGGGACCGCGATGAGCGGAGCGGCACAACTCCAGATCTCCGATGTGTCGGTGCTGTCCGCGGCCGGAGTCGGCCTGGACGCCCTGCGCGCCCGGCTCCGTGAGCCGGGCGCGGCCGCCGGCGGCGAACCCTTCACCGGTCTCGAACCGACTCGGCCGGGGGGACCCCCACCGGACACCGCCCACTACGAGGGCCTGCCCGGCCGGGTCGCGGCCGTTCCGGACTTCGAGATCACCGACTATGTGCCGAGGAAGGGCACGAAGAACCTCGACCGGACCACGAAGCTCGGTCTCGCGGCCGCCACCCTGCTCAAGCGGTCGCTGGGCGAGCGGGCCGAGATCGACGAGGCGTCCTGGGAGTCCACCGGGATCGCCATGGGCACGGCCGTGGGCAGCCTGCGCAGCAGCGTCGACCTGGACGTCGACATCATCGAAGGCAAGGGGACCGACCTCGTCAACCCGGCGGTCTTCCCCAACACCACGATGAACTGCTGCGCCAGCCAGATCGCGATCTGGCACCACTTCCGCGGCCCGAACTCCACCCTCGCCAACGGCACCGTCAGTGCCCTGTCCGCGCTGCGCTACGCGGCCCGGCTGATCCGCTGCGGTCACGCCGGGCGGATGCTCGTCGGCGGTGTCGAGGAGTTGTCGCCCCACACCGCGTGGGCGATCCGGCTGAAGAAGGAGGTGCAGGAGTCCGTCTTCATCGGCGAGGGCGCGGCCTTGGTCGCCCTCGAACCCGCGGGCGCGGACGCACCGCGGGCCGTGGCCACGGTGACGGCCTGCGAGGTGATGTTCGCCCCCGAGCGCACCCAGGCCGGCTACAGCGCGGCGCTGCGCCGTGCTATCGACCGGGCGCGGGCGGCCGCCGAGGCCGCGGGCACCGGCATCGACCTGGTCCTGCCGGGGAATGTCGGAACGGCTCTGCAGAGCGCCGAGGCGTCGGCTCTCGACGGCTTCGACGGCTTCGACGCCGAGCGCGTGGACGTGCGGGCCGCGGTCGGCGAGTGCGGCGGCGGCCTGGGCGCCATGCAGCTCGCCGCCTCGGTGGCCCTCGGCCGGCCCGGCACCGGCGTGCTCATCACCGGGATCGACGACTCCGGGGCGGTGGCCGCGGCCGTACTCACCATGAAGGAGCGGGCATGAGCGTGCCGACTGCCGCTACCCGGGTGCGCCGGGAGCTGGTCCACCGCGCCAACGAGCAGGAGATTCTGGTCTCGCCGCCCTGGCGGGCCGAGGACGGCGGCTACGGCGGTACGACCGTCACCACGGCCCTCAACCCGTACTACCGCGACCACCCCACCACGCATTGGCTGGACGCCCTGCTGCTGATCGAGGCCTGCCGCCAGGCGGCGCTCAGCGCGGCGCACGACTTCGAGGCTCTCTCGCCCGACATCGCGTTCTTCTTCAACTCGATCGACATGGAGATCACCGACGTCGAACAACTGGCCGGCATCCGGGATGAGTTGACGATCCGGTCGGAGTTCGAGGAACTCCGGTTGCGCGGTGACGGCTCGCCCAAGCAGATCACGTACAACCAGCGCGGCACGGACGGCTCCGGCCGGACGGTGGTGGTGACGTCGATGGCGGTGCAGGGCCTGCCCAAGGGCCGCTATCCGGAGCTGCGGGCCTACCAGCGGGGCGGCTCGGCCGCGCCGACCACCGCGGGGCTGCTCTCCGGCACGGGCACCCGGGCCGGCCTCAGCTCGCCGGAGAGCGTGGGCCGTACGCAGGACGCCAACGTGGCGATCGCCGGCGTACGGTCCCAAACGGGCACCTTGGTCGCGGACCTGGCGCCGGACTTCGCCAACGCCAGCCTCTTCGACCACGACTACGACCACTATCCGGCGATGGTGCTCATCGAGGCCGGCCGGCAGCTGGCGCTGTCCGGCACCCCGGACCCCGCCGGGCACGTGGTCACCGCGGTGCGCGCCACCTTCGAGCACTTCGCCGAACTCGACGCGCCGATCCGGCTCGTGGCCCACCACGGCGAGCGGTGGGTCGAAGTGAACTGCGTCCAGGACGACCTGGTCGTCACCCGGATGTCGTTCGCGCTGTCACCGGCCCCCGCCGGCGAGGGGCAGGCGCGATGAGGACCGCGATCTGGACCGACTTCCGCGGGGTGATGACCCCGCCGCTGCGGGAGGGACTGCGCGCCTACTGCGAGGGCAAGCCGTTCACCCCCGCACAGCTCGGGCAGTGTCTGCGCGCCATCGCCGACCGTTACGGCAGTTCGGACGGGATGGCCGTACTGGACTCCGGGATCCTCTCGGAGCGGGAGTGGGCGGCGGAGATCGAGCAGGAGCTGTCCGCCCGGTTCGGCGTGGACGCGGACCTGTCCGGTCTCGGCCCCGAGTGGTGGAGCGACCGCCGGGTCGACCCCGAGTGGCTCGCCGCCCTGCGCACATGGCGGCAGGCGGGCGCCTTCGTGGGCGTGATCTCCAACCTTCCCGCCGACTGGAAGGCCCACTTCGCGGACTTCCTGCACTGGGACGAGCTGTTCGACGAGGTCCTGCTCTCCTGCGACCTCGAGACCCGCAAACCCGACACGGGGATGTTCCGCCACGCCGAGTCACTCTCCGGCCTTCCCTCCGAGTCCAACGTCCTCGTCGACGACCTGGACGACAACGTCGCCGGTGCGCGGCGGGCGGGCTGGGTCGGCGTGATCGGCGGTGGAGGGTCCACGCGTGCCGCCATCGAGCGGATCGACTCGATCGTGCGCTCCGGCGCACCGCAACACCTCGTGCGCTCCGGCGCACTCCAGTACGTGCCTGCACACCAAGAACACCAAGAACAAGGGGCGCAACGATGACCAGTCGATCGGTGTTCGTCACGGGAGCCAGCCGGGGCATCGGCGCGGCGATCGCGAGCGATCTGAACAAGCAGGGCTACCGCGTGGTCGGCACCGCCCGCACCACCCGGCCCGAACTCGAAGGCGTCTCCTTCGTCCAGTGCGACGTGCGGGACCCGGAGTCGGTGCGCACGGCGGTGGAGCAGGCCCGCGAGATCGTCGGCGAGATCGACATCGTCGTGAACTGCGCCGGCATCATGAACGACGGCCTGCTGCTCACCCAGACACACGAGGGCGTCCAGGAGGTCCTCGACACCAACCTCACCGGCTCCATCAACGTGGCGCGCGAGACCGTGCCGGACATGATGGCCAACAAGTGGGGCCGCATGGTCTTCGTCTCCTCCATCGTCGCCCTGTGGGGATCGCCCGGCCAGGTCAACTACTCGGCCTCCAAGAGCGGCCTGATCGGCGTCGCCCGCTCCCTCGCGTGGGAACTGGGGCGCGCCGGGGTCACCTCCAACGTCGTACTGCCGGGCCTGATCGAGACCGACATGATCGCCGAGCTGTCGGACCGCCGACGCAAGGAGATCGTGTCGCAGACGGCACTGCGCCGCACCGGACGGCCCGAGGAGGTGGCCGCACTGGTCTCCTTCCTCGTCTCCGAGGACGCCGGGTTCATCACCGGCGCCTCGATACCGATCGGCGGCGGCGTCGGCATGGGGGTCTGATGAGCGCGACGGCGTTTCCCGTACCGGCCGAGGCGTCCGCCGTCCGTGCGGAGGGGATGCCTGCGCGAGCCGACGCTTCCGCCGTCCGTGCCGAGGCGTTCCCTGTACGAGCCGACGCGCGCCGGATGCCGCTGGTGGCCGTGGACGACGTCGAGGCGGTCGACGGAGGCTTCATCGGCCGCAAGACGATCGTCGCCGACGACCCGTATCTCGCCGGGCACTTCCCGTCCCTGACGGTGTATCCGGGGGTGTTCATGATCGAGAGCCTCCAGCAGATGGTCGAGCTGCACCTCGACGGAGCGCTCGGCGGGGTCGAGCTGGTGGAGATCGGCTCGGTCCGGTTCAGCCGGCCGGCGCTGGCAGGGGACACGGTGATGTTCGAGGCCGCGGTCAGCGGCGACCGTACGCGCCTGGTCACCAGGGTGACGTGCAGCAGCGGCGGCGAGCGCCTCGCCCGCATCACCGCGACGTGGAGGAGCCGGACATGACGGCCCGGGACCAGGCCCAGATCCAGCCCGACTCACTTTCCGGGCTCCTTCCCGACCCCGGCGACCTGCTGCCCTACGGCTACCCGGCGCTCCAGGTCGACCGGATCGTCCGGCACACGCCGGGCGCCCTCGAGGCCACGAAGGCCGTGACCTACCACGAGCTGGACGCCCATCTGGGCGGCGCCCGGCCGGGCCGGTTCCCCGCCACTCTCACCCTGGAGTCGTTCCTCCAGGCGTGCGGACTGCTTCTGATGCGGGAGTCCGCCCCGGACGACCGCCGGCTGCTGATCTTCGGGTCGGCGCGCGGGGTACGGGTGACCGATGCGGTGCAGGCCGGTGAACTGCTCGTGCACTCGGTGGAGTTGATCGACCGGGACGAGGAGACGGCCACGTTCTCCGGTGTGTCCCGGGCCGGGGACGGCCGCACCGTCCTCGAAGTCGACCGTGCCATCACCCTGCTGCGCCCCGCCGACTCGTTCGAGGGCCCGGGCAGCGGGAGCTGAGATTTCTGATGTCCGAGTTCTGATGTCCGATGTCCGAAACGGAGGATTCGGTGGTGTACCACTATGTCGTGACCGCCCCGGGACAGGGAGTCCAGCGACCCGGGATGCTCGATCCCTGGCTGGCCGCCGTCCCCGGGGCACCCGCCCTCGTCGACGACTGGTCGCGGGCCGCGGGCTTCGACCTGGTCGAGGCCGGCCGTGACGAGGCGCTGCTGGCCGACACGGCCTGCGCACAGCCCCTGATCGTCGCAACGTCCCTGCTGGCCCACCGACTGCTGCACGACAGGCTGCCGTCGGCCGCGGGCGAGGTGCTCTTCGCGGGCCACTCGGTCGGCGAACTGGCCGCCGCCGCGGGAGCGGGCTATCTCAGCCCCCGCGACGCGGTCGCCCTCGCCCGGGTGCGCGGCGTGGCCATGTCGGCGGCGTGCGCGGTGGCGCCGACCGGCATGGCCGCGGTGATGCCGTCCAGGCGGAGCCCCGCCTCGGACGAGGAGATCGTCGCCGCGGTCGCTGCGGCGGGACTGACGGTGGCCAACTTCAATGGCAGCCACCAGTTCGTGGCGGCGGGACCGGTCGACCGGGTCGAGAACCTCGCCGACGCGCCGCCGCCGGGCACCCGGATCGCGCCCCTCGCCGTCGCCGGCGCCTTCCACACCGAGGCCATGGCGCCGGCGGTGGCGGAGTTCGCCCGCGCGATCGAGGACGTCCGGATCACCGAGCCGGCCTCGGCGCTGCTGGGCAACGGCGACGGCGCGCCGGTCGCCGGCCCGGAGGAGCTGCGGCGCCGGCTGATCACCCAGATCACCTCACCGGTCCGCTGGGACCTGTGCGCGAGGACGGTCGCCCACCGGGCCCCCGGCGCCCTGCACATCGAGCTGGCACCGGCGGGACCGCTCACCCGGCTGCTCCGGCGCGCCCGCCCCGAGGCACGCGCAGTCGCCCTGGGCGTCCCGCAGGACCTCGACCTCGTACGCGCCGAGGCCGTGGCGGGCGGTGAGCCCGTGGTGGCGGGCAGGCCGCAGGAGTGCTCGCCTGTGGACGCGCGATGACGACAACAGCCTGTGCTGACGACAACGGCCTTGGGCGGGACGAACACCCGGGAGGCAAACGATGGGGGAGGATCTGATGCGCACTGGTGTCGCAGAGCTGGCGAGCCTCAGGCGTGAGATCGCCGAGGGCCCGGACCCGGCCGCCACCAGGCGGCAGCGCGACAAGGGCAAGCTGACCGCCCGGGAGCGGATCGAACTGCTCCTGGACCCCGGATCCTTCCAGGAGGTCGAGCAACTGCGCCGGCATCGGGCGACCGGGTTCGGGCTGGAGGCGAAGAAACCGCACACCGACGGTGTGATCACCGGCTGGGGCACGGTCGAGGGCCGTACGGTCTTCGTCTACGCGCACGACTTCCGCATCTTCGGCGGCGCCCTGGGCGAGGCCCACGCCGAGAAGATCCACAAGATCATGGACATGGCCATCGCAGCCGGCGCGCCCCTGGTGTCGCTCAACGACGGCGCCGGCGCCCGCATTCAGGAGGGCGTCACCGCCCTCGCCGGCTACGGCGGCATCTTCCAGCGCAACACCAAGGCGTCGGGCGTCATCCCGCAGATCAGCGTGATGCTCGGCCCGTGCGCGGGCGGTGCGGCCTACTCGCCGGCCCTGACGGACCTCGTGTTCATGGTCCGCGAGACGTCCCAGATGTTCATCACCGGCCCGGACGTGGTCAAGGCGGTGACGGGGGAGGAGATCAGCCAGAACGGGCTCGGCGGCGCGGACGTACACGCCGAGACCTCCGGCGTGGCGCACTTCGCCTACGACGATGAGGAGACCTGCCTCGCCGAGGTCCGGTATCTGCTGTCGCTGATGCCGCAGAACAACCGGGAGAGGCCCCCGGCCGCCGCGGCCGACGACCCGGCCGACCGCCGCTGCGAGGAACTCCTCGACCTGGTTCCCGCCGACGGCAACCGCCCCTACGACATGCGTGCGGTGATCGAGTCGCTCGTCGACGACGGCGAATACCTGGAGATCCACGAGCGCTGGGCCGGCAACGTCATCGTCGCCCTGGCCCGCTTGGACGGCCAGACCGTCGGCGTCGTGGCCAACCAGCCCCAGTCGCTGGCCGGTGTCCTCGACATCAACGCGTCCGAGAAGGCCGCCCGCTTCGTCCAGATGTGCGACGCCTTCAACATCCCGCTCGTGACGCTCCTGGACGTCCCCGGGTTCCTCCCGGGCGTCGACCAGGAACACGGCGGCATCATCCGGCACGGCGCCAAACTGCTGTACGCCTACTGCAACGCCACCGTCCCGCGCATCCAGCTCATCCTGCGCAAGGCGTACGGCGGCGCCTACATCGTCATGGACTCCCGTTCCGTGGGCGCCGACCTGTCGTACGCCTGGCCCACCAACGAGATCGCGGTGATGGGCGCCGAGGGTGCGGCGAACGTCATCTTCCGGCGCCAGATCGCCGGGGCCGGGGACCCCGAGGCGATGCGGGCCCGGATGGTCAAGGAGTACAAGGCCGAGCTGATGCACCCCTACTACGCGGCCGAGCGGGGCCTGGTGGACGACGTGATCGACCCCGCCGAGACCCGTGAGGTGCTGATCCGTTCCCTGCGGATGCTGCGGACCAAGCACGCCGACCTGCCCTCGCGCAAGCACGGCAACCCGCCCCAGTGACCACGCACCACCTGCGCCATCTGTACCGACGGCACCACCGCCCCACCCGCCCCACCCGAACGGAGCTGATCCAGGTGACCCCAGCCGACGAACGCACCGCACCCGCCCCCCTGGTCCGCGTCGAACGCGGCCTGCCGTCCGACGACGAACTCGTGGCCCTGACCGTGGCACTGCTCTCCCGCGCCACCGCCACCGCCACCGAGACCCGGCCCGCCGCCCCGCTCGTCCCCATGTGGGACCGCCCGGAGCGCCACGCGTCCTACCGCCCCGTCAGCTGGCGGCGGTAGCCGGGAGAGCCGACGCAGCCACAAGGAAGCGACATGGAAGTGGAGTCGGAGGAGATGCACATGGCCGGTACACCCCGCGACGACTCGCCCCGCGCCGGACGAGGGATCCAGTCCACGGAGCGGCCCGCACCGCCGTGGCCGCTGTTGGCAGGGGAGGAGGACAGTGGCGACGAGCCCCACATCCTGCGCGGAATCGACTGAGGGCGTGCCCACGGCGGGCGAGCGGTTCGGCGCGGTCCGCAACGTGCTGATCGCCGGCCGTGGCGACATGGCTGTCCGCGTGTCCCGGACCTGCCGGGACGCCGCGATCGTGAGCGTGGCGGTCCGCGCCGGGCCCGGCCGGGACGCGCTGCACGTCCGCGCGGACGCGGCCCACCCCCGCTACGGCTTCCTCTCCGGGAACGCGGAGTTCTCGGCGGCGGCGGCCGCGGCAGGACGGCGCGATCTCCTTCCTGGAGGTCAACACCCGGCTCCGGGTGGAGCATCCGGTGACCGAGGAGGTCGCGGGCATCCCGCTCACTCCCGACGCCGCGATCCGCGTCATCAGGGAATGAGGCGATGAGGACGTACGAGACGTGCGAGGCAGGGGGATTGATGGCCTCGCTGCTCCCGCCCCGGGTGGTGGCCGCGGAGGTGTTCGGGCACGGGGAGGAGGACTGGTGGGGAGCGCTGCTGCCCGCTGAGGCGCGGCTCATGGCGGGCGCGGGGGACAAACGGCGGCGGGACTTCGCCGGGGTGCGGGTGTGCGCCCGGCGCGCGCTGCGGATCCTCGGCTTCCCGCCGGCGCCCGTGCTGCCGGGACCGCGCGGAGAACCGCGCTGGCCGGCGGGCGTCGTGGGCTCGATGACGCACTGCGCGGGCTACCGGGCGGCGGTGGTCGCCCGCCCGGGGGCGGACCTGGCCGGGCTCGGCATCGACGCCGAGCCGCACGCCCCGCTCTCGCCGGACGTGCTGGAGATGGTCGCGAGCCCCGCCGAGCGGGGCCACGTGGCGCTGCTGGCCGGCGGGCGTCGTGGGCTCGATGACGCACTGCGCGGGCTCCCGGGCGGCGGTGGTCGCCCGCCCGGGGGCGGACCTGGCCGGGCTCGGCATCGACGCCGAGCCGCACGCCCCGCTCTCGCCGGACGTGCTGGAGATGGTCGCGAGCCCCGCCGAGCGGGCCCACGTGGCGATGCTGGCCGGCGGCCGGCCGCGGGTGCACTGGGGGCGCGTCCTGTTCTGCGTGAAGGAGGCGGTCTTCAAGGCGTGGTACCCGCTGGCCCACACCGAACTCGGCTTCCTGGAGGCGGAAGTGGCGTTGCAGGTGGACGGCGACGGCTTCTTCGGGAGTGTCACGGCCGAGGTGCGGCGCCCGGGTCCGTTCGCCGTGGTCTCGGGCCGGTGGCGCGTCGCCGACGGCGTGATCGCGACCGCGGTCGTGGCGGAGGGGGCCGCGTGCTGGAAGCCGGACCACACCACGCCCGCGCCGCGCCACCGGGCGAACGCCCCGCGGCCTGATCCCCGCGCACCACGTCCGGCCCCCCCTCCGATCCATCTCTGATTCCCGCAGCAATCAACCATGTCCAGGAGGAAGAAACGATGCGTCTCGCCGATGCCCGCGTGGAGTACGTGACCGAGATCGCCGCCGCGCCGCAGCGTGTCTGGGACCTGGTCTCGGACATCGCCACCTCGGCCCGGCACAGCCCGGAACTGCAGGAGGTGGAGTGGCTCGACGGGGCCGAGGGACCCGCGGTCGGCGCCTGCTTCTCCGGCCGCAACCGCAACAGTGGGCTGGGGGAGTGGCGCACGGTCAGCCGTGTCGCGCAGCTGTCGCACGAGCGCGTCTTCCAGTGGGAGGTCGTCCACTACAACGATCGGCGCCACGGCGAACCGCTGGCCGTCTGGACGTACACCCTGGAACCGCTCGCCGACGGCTCCGGCACCCGCCTGCGGCACGGCATGCGCTTCGGCTCGGCCCGCGGCCCCATGCACGAGGTCGTCGAGCGGTACCCGGACCGCGAGGAACAGATCATCGACGGCCGCCTGGCCCTGCTGCGTACGGGTATCGAACAGACCCTGGCCGGCGTGAAGGCCGAAGCGGAGGCGTGGCCGAAGTCACCGCCTAGGGCACCACACAGCGCGACCGATCCAGTGCCGGCCCCGACGCGCAACGCCCTGTAACGGGCGGCTGTTGCGCACAACGGGCAGGCATGAACTCCGCCCGCAACAGCGCTGCCCCGCCGACCACGCGGTCGTCGGGGCAGCGCCGTTGTGCCGTCGGTAGGTGTCAGCTCATGTAGCCGGCCACGTCCGCGAGCACCTGGGTGGTGCTGCTGGCGTAGAAATCGACCTTGCCGTCGGAGCCGACCGGCACGATCACCTGGTTGGCGATCGTCTTGCCCGCCACCCAGTTCAGGTTGGAGGCCGTCGGACGGGTGCCGCCGTCGGCCCAGGCGGTGAGGTAGCCGCTGCCGGTGGTGCCGGTGACGGTGACGGTCAGCACGACGGCCTTGACGCCGGTGGAGGGAATGGCGTCGCGGCCCGAGATCTGCAGGGCCAGCGTCTTGCCGGCGCCCAGCGCCGCCGTGGTGCGGGTGTCCAGCAGGCGCAGCGGGGTGACGGTGTGGAAGGCGGAGCCGCTGGTGGAGAAGTAGCCGGAGACGTCGGCGATCACATGGCTGGTGCCGTGGACGTAGAGGCTGACGTTGCCGTCGGAGCCGATCGGCACGACGACCAGGTTGGGGATGGTGGTCCCGGTCGCCGACCAGTTGACGTTGGAGGCGGTCGGGCGGGTGGCACCCTCGGGGTAGGCCTCCAGGTAGCCCGAGCCGACGGTCTGGGTGGCCGTCAGGTTGAGCACCACGGAGGAGGCGCCGGTCGGCACGCCGCCGTGGCCGCGGACCTTGAGGCTGACCACCGAGTTGGTGATCTTGGTGGTGGTGGAGATGCCGACCTTGGAGCGGGTGTCCAGCAGGCGGGCCGGCTTCAGCGCCGTGTACGTGGACCCGGTGGTACCGCTGGTGTAGTAGCCCTGGACATCGGCGATCAGGTGGGTGGTGCTGCTGGTGTAGAGGTCCACCACCCCGTCACCGGCCACGGTGACGGTCGACGAGGCCGCGATGGTCTGGCCGGCGGCGGTCCAGTTGAGGTTGCTGGTCGACGGCTTGCCGGTGCCGTCGGCCCAGGCGATCAACGAACCCGAACCGGTGGTGCCGGTGACCGTGAGGTTGAGCACGACACCGGTCACGCCACTGCTGGGGATGCCCCCGGCGCCCTCGATCCTGACCGGGGCGGTGCCGCCCGCGACCAAGGGTTTGGTGGACGGGACGGAGCTGAGGCCCCAGCCGGTGCCGTTGCGGGTGTCCAGCAGGCGCTTGGGGCTGCTGAGCGGGTGGAAGGTGGAAGCACCGGTGGCCGCGGTGCCCTTGGCCGCGCACAGCGAGGTGATCAGTCCGGCCTCCTTGGGCGAGCCCAGGCCGGTGACCTCGTCGTAGCCGGCCGCCGCCGTGTAGCCGGTGGCGTAGACGGAGTTGTTGCCGCTGGTGACGTCCCAGAAGTTCGTCGGGTAGCTGCTCCGCGCTGCCTTGTAGAGGGCGTTGTTGAGGAAGCCGACCCGGCCGTTCGTCTGGCAGGCCGTACTGGCGTTGGCCTGGACGATCGCGGCGGCCCACGTCGGGGCCGCACCGCTGGTGCCGCCGATGATGCCGGGGACGGGCGTGGTGGAGACGCTGTTGTCCTGGTAGTAGATCGGATAGCCGGTGCGCGGGTCCGCCAGGGCGGAGACGTCCGGAACGGCACGCTTGGCGGTGGTGGCGACACCGCCCTGGTAGACGACGGGAGCCCAGCGCGAGGAGATGCCCCCGCCGGTACCGCCGGTGTCGTTGTTCCACGTCTTCTGGGTCGCGGTGCTGCCCGAGCCGGTCATCGTGGTGCCACCGACGCCGGTGACGTAGGGCTGGCTCGCGGGGTCGTCGACGGCCTTGGCGGTGGAGCCGGTCGAGAGGTAGCAGTCGCTGGAGCCGTCGTCGCCCGAGGCGGCGACCACGCTCTGACCCTGCGCCGCGGCCTCCGCGAAGATGGCGTTCTCGGCGCTCGCGGTCGCGCTGATCTCGGCGGCCTCGCACAAACCCCAGCTGGAGGAGATGACCTGCGCCTGGTCGTCAGTGACCATCCGCTGATAGACGTCGAGCACGTTCTGGTCGGTCGCGGACTGGGCGTCCACGCCCTGGTAGTCGATGATGCTCGCGCCCGGCACCAGACCGATCAGGTCCTCGATGTCGAGCGCCGACTCCACGCCGACCGATCCGTCGGTGGCCGGCGCGCCGGCCCCTGCCGCCGTATCGACGTACACGGTGGAGACCGGCGTGCTGGTGCCCGCGCAGGACTGGTACGCGGCGAGGCTGCCGGCGTCGACGTTCTCCAGCTCGAACACGGCCACGGTCTGCCCCGTGCCGGCAGTGCCGGAGCTGCTCATGCCGTAGGTGCCGGCCAGCTTGCCGGGGCTGTAGTAGTCGGTGCCGTCGGTGAGGCCCGAGCTGGTGAAGTCGGTGCAGAGTCCCGGGCTGTACGCGTGCGGGGCCACGGCGCGCGAGGCGCGTCCCGCGGCAGAGCCGGTCTTGCTCGCCTGACGCACGGCTGAGTGGTGACTGGTGATGGTGTTGATGTCGCTCAGACCGACGATCCCGGTCACCGACGCCGCTACGTTCGCGGGCAGCGCGGGGGCCGCGGTGTTCATGTAGTCGGTGGTGCCGTCCTTGAGCCGGACGTCTCGGAAGGCGGTGTCGAAGGCGTGGGACGCCTTTGCGACGGTGGTGGTGACCGGGATGGACAGGCCGTCCGAGCTGGCCTTGCCGGGAGTGAGGCCGGCCGCCATCAGCGCCCGGGAGACCTGGGCGATGGTGGCCGGCGTCGGGCCGAAGACCGAGGCGAACTGCCCCTTGGCCAGGTAGTGGTGGTACTGGGCGTTGCCCGGGGTGGATACCGCGGTGACGAAGTCGGCCAGCGCCTGCGGGTCACGCGGGGCGAGGTTCACACCGAGGTGCAGCGTGGTTCCCGAAGCTGTCGTGCCGGCCGCGGTAGCGCCGGCCGGGACGTGGGGGGCCGTGCCTATTCGCTTGGGCGGGTGCGATCCCGTGTCGGCCCCATCGGTGACCGCGCCATAGGCCGCGGCGGTGGTGGCGGCGACGGTCAGAGCGACAGCGGCGGTGACAGCCGCTGTGATCCCCCGAGCTCGTCTGCCGGTTCTGCCCGCCGTGTGTCTGGGACGTCCCAGCGCGGCATGGACCTTCTTGGACATGCGGAAACTCCCCTAGGAACTGACACACCGTCATATCCATGGACAGGTAGACAGATAGGAACGGTGGTCGAAGCCGCACCTGGCAGCCGACCTGCGCGGCGTCGGCATGTGCACACGCAGAAGCAGATCCCTCTTCGCCAGATGTGTGCGTTTTTCTTATCAAGCGTTGACAGACGTTGTCTTCGGTCCCAGGGGAACCATGGAGGGATCTTTGCGACACACAGAGACGAGGGTGAGGATCCCGGGATGCGGAGGATGCCCCCATCCCGTGTATCGCGTCTCGGTCGTCACCTCACGATGCAGCTCATGGCGGCCCACAGCAGGGGCGCATGCTCGATCCGGTTGACGGTCCGCCAGCGGTCCAGTTGTTCTCGTTGCCAGACACCCAGCCGGTGCACGGGGTCGGGGTGTTCGTGGGCGGTGTGGGACAGGCCGAGCGGAGCACAGCTGCGAGTGATCTCGCGCCGCACCAGTTCCGGGACCGCAGGCAGGTGTTCGCGCCGGGCCGGCGCGTGCAGCATCACGAAGATCCGCTCGAACACCGTACGGTCCAGGGGCGCCGGGAGCGTGGCCGAACTGTCGGCCGAATACCGATCCGGTTCGACCTCACGGTCGCGCCGGACGACGCGCCGACGTACCGCGTCGACATCACCCAGGCCATCAACCTGGTAGACGTCCCCGGCTACCGGCCGCGCGGCATCCTGGTGGTCGAGTACCCGCCGAACCGGCCGTGGCAGGTCCGGATCGTCGAGCGGCCGACAGCGGACTGGAAGCGCCGGGCGGCGGAGGCCCGCCTCGACTCCGCGCCCGAGTCCGCCGTGGTCCGGTCGCCGCCGGAGGGCTGCGCGTTCGGGGCCGTCTTCCTCGTCGGACTGTTGCTGGGCGCGGCCGCCGTGATCCTGCTGTTCCGCGCGGAGTTGTTCGCCTCGGCCTCCGACTCCCAGCCGCCCGACGCGGCGAAGCCCTCCGTCTCGTCCACGTCGTCGTCCACGTAGTCGTCCACCACGGTCACGTCGTCGTCGGGGCTGGCCGCGGTCACCGTCGGCCCGGGCCAGTCGCTGCTCGACAAGGGTGAACTCCGCCGGTCCGTCGACGCCCTGACGCAGGGAAAGGGCAGGCGTCCAGCGATCTCCGTCGTCGTTCAGGAAAGCCTGATGTCGGTGGTGTTCGCCCCCAGTGGCACCCCGGCCCCCCGGTTCGACCTGGCCTCGGTGCCGTACGAACGCATCCCCGCCCTGGTCGAGGAGGCCAGAACCACCCTGGGCGTCCGGTCCCCGCAGTCCTGGCAGGTCACCGTCGACCACCTCACCGGCGCCCTCGTCGTCCGGGTCGCCGTGACCGGCCCCGACGGCATGGCCTCGCTCGACGCGGACGGAAAGGGAAAGGTGATCCGGCGCAGCCCGGCACGCTGACCGAGAAGAGGCGTCGGCGGATTCTGCGAGTCGGCGGATTCCCGCGAGTCGGTCAGCATGCGCCCGGCCGCGCGGGAGCCTCCCACGGCGGCGAGGAGGCCGCCCGCGCATGCAACGGACAGGTCGGACTCGGCCGGGTGGGCGGTGTGGCCGGGGCGGGGCCCGTCAGGCGCCGATCCTGGCGGCGATGACCGGTGCGAGGCGGTCGGCGATGACCCGGTGGCCCTGGTCGTTGGGGTGCACCGAGTCCGAGAGGTCGCCGGAGCCCAGCCAGCCCGTGGTGTCGACGAAGGAGACCCGCGAGTCGCCGCCCTGAACCGCCGCGCCGACGGCGGCCTCGGTCTGCGGGACGTACCGTCCGCGGAAGGTCTCCAAGGCGAAGATCCAGGCCTGCGGGTAGGCGGCGCGGACCTTGCGCAGCAGGCTGGTGTAGGCCGCCTGGAACTGCGTCGAGCTCACCGCGTGTCCGACGTCGTTGGTGCCGAGGTTGATGACGACCGCGTCGGCCCGGTAGCGGGAGAAGTTCCAGTCGGGTGTCGAGGCGTTCGGGTTGAGCTTGGTGAACCGCTGCTCCAGGCCCACACACCCGTCCGCCGCGGCGACGAGGCAGGCGCCGCCCTGGGCGATCTGGGTGTGCTCGGTGCCCAGCCGTTCCCCGATCAGCCAGCCGTAGGCGGTACGGGCGTTCTGCGAGGTCGTCGTGCCCACGGTGATCGAGTCGCCGACGAACTCGATCAGCTTGCCCGGGGCGGGAGGGGCGAAGGTCGTCGCCCCGCTGTCCAGGGCGAGCCCCTGGAAGACGGCGTCACCGCGGTAGGACCCGGCGACCACCTGGTAGTTGACCTGGAGGGTGTGCCGGCCGGCCGGCAGCGCGGCCGGGGTCAGATTCACCGTTCCCTTGACGTCGTCGTAGAACTTCACGGGCCCGTCGTCGATCCGCGCCCAGAAGTCGATGGTGTTGCGCTGCTTGAGTTTGACGGTCGTGCCGGTGAAGCCGACGCGGTAGTACGCGCCCGCCCAGTACGGCGTGTAGGCGGTGGCGGAACCGGTGGTGTCCCAGCGTCCGACGAACTTGATGTTCGGGTCGCCGGGCTGGCCGGGAGCCGCCGCCTTGGTGGACAGGGTCGTGGCGGCGCTGATGACGGGGGCCAGGCGGCCCGCGAACTTGGTGTGGCCCGCCTCGTTGGGGTGCCCGTTGCCGTCCTCGTAGTCGGTGCCGTCGGTGAGCCAGCCCGTCGTGTCGACGTAGCGCACCTTGGTGTCACCGGCGGCGGTGCGGGCGTTGACGGCCGCCCTGGTCTCGGTGACGTAGCGCTTCTTCAGGGTCTGCACCGCGAAGAGGGTCGCGTTCGGGTACTTGGCGCGGACGTCCCGCAGGAACGTGGTGTACGCCGACTGGAACGCGGCGCCGGTCACTCCGTGCCCGATGTCGTTCGTGCCGAGGTTGATGACGACCGCGCTCGCCTGGTAGCGAGCGAAGTCCCAGTTCGTACTGCCCGTGCTGGCCAGCCTGAAGAACTGGCTGCTCAGGCCCGTGCACCCGGACTGGGCGACGAGGCAGTAGCCGGAACGAGCCACCTGCGTGTGTCGCATTCCCAACTGCTCGCCGGTCTTCCAGGCGTACGAGTCGAGCGCCAGCCGGTCGGTGAGGGCGCCGGCGGTGATGGAGTCGCCGACGAACTCGATCAGCCCGGCCGGGGCGGCCGGGGCGACCGTGCGGGCGCCGGAGTCGAGGACCAGGCCCTGGAAGGCGGTGTCTCCGGAGCGGTAGGAGATCCGCAGGGTGTGGGTCCCCGAGGGGAGGGGCTGGGGGGTGAGGTTCACCGTGCCGCGCACACCCGCGTGGAAGACGTCGGGCTTGCCGTCGATGCTCGCGTAGAGGTTGACCGCGTCTCTGGCCTTCACCTTCACCGTGGTGCCGGTGAAGGACGTCTGCACGTAGGCACCGGTCCAGTTGGCCACGGCCGTCGTGCCCGAGCTGGTGTCCCAGCGTCCGACGTAGGCGATGTTGGGATCGGACACCGAGCCGTCTCCGGGCGCGGCGTGGGCCTGGGTGATGCCGGTCAAGGACAGCAGGCAGGCGACGAGTACGGCGGTGAGGGTGGCGGCCAGTCCTCGTTCGGCCGCCAGTCCTCGTCCGGCCGTGCGAAGCGCGACCGGGTGGGGGGAGGTCTGCATGGGGATCCCTTCAGGATTCCTCTCGCACCGAATATGGGAGCGCTCCCATGTAGCCACCTTGCCAAGTACACGTCAAGACATCGCGCACGCTCTGTCACGCGAACGGCCCGTGGGCGCGGCTGCAGCCATTCGGCCCATTAAGCATTCCTATGCATTTCTCAATTCGTTCGTCGATTTCAGTGATATTACTCGAATGAACCGTAAATTGATTTCATGCTTGCGTAATGTGCCGACGGCAGAAACAGGCGATTCCGTGCGACCGAGAACCGCCGAATAGGCACCACCCCCTCACAGGAGTTGGCCCCTCGATGACGCTGAACATTCCTGATGCGCCGCTACGGCGCACCATGTCGGTGTGGATCATGGCGGTAGCGGCTGTGGTGATCGCCGCCGTCGTCCTCGCAATGACACCGACACGCGCGAATGCCGTTGCCACCCCCGTGCCGATCGGCACGACACTGGCCACGTACGGAGTACTGGGTGGCGCGACGGTCACCAACACCGGCCCCACGGTGGTCGAGGGTCTCAACGTCGGTGTGAGCCCCGGTACAGCCATCACCGGGTTCCCGCCCGGCATTGTGACCCCGCCCGGGACTCTGCACGCCGCCGATGCCCACGCGGGCCAGGCCAAGGTCGAGTTGACCACCGCGTACAACCAGGCCGCCGGACAGTCTCTGGACCCCGTGGTGTACGGCGACGCTCCCCACGAGTTCGGCGGCCAGGTGCTGACGCCGGGCCTCTACAGGACGACCAGCAGTGCACAGATCACCAACACTCTCACCCTGGATGCCCAGGGCAACCCCGATGCCGTCTGGGTGTTCCAGATCGGTTCGACTCTGACGACGGCAGCCGAGAACAGCACGGTGAGCCTCGTCAACGGTGCCTCGCCGTGCAATGTGTTCTGGCAGGTGGGCAGTTCGGCCACGCTCGGCACCAACACCTCGTTCGTGGGCACCATCCTGGCCAACGCCTCGATCACCGCCAACACGGAGGCGACCATCAACGGCCGACTGCTCGCGGATGCGGGCGGTACCGGTGACGGCGCCGTGACGCTGGACACCAACAGGATCTTCCTGGGACCGTGCGCGGCCGGGGGCACCACCGGTGGCCTGATCACGGGTGGCGTGATCACGGGTGGCGTGATCGCCGGCACTACAGGCGGTACCACCACTACAGGCGGTACCACCACTACAGGTGGTACCACCACCACCGGTGGTACCACCACCACCGGCGGTACCACCACCACCGGCGGTACCACGGGCGGCATCATCGGCGGAGTGCCGACTGGTGGCGGAACCGGCGGCGTCCTGGGTGGCCTCATCGCGGGCACCACGGGTGGCACCACGGGCGCCCCCACGGGTGGCGGGATCGGCGGTGTGAACGGTGGCAACGGGCACGATCACGGCGGGAAGCCCGGCGACCACGATCACGGCGGCAAGCCCGGCGACCACGATCAGGGCGGGAAGCCCGGCGGTCAGGGCCATGGTGGGAAGCCCGGCGGCCAGGACTACGGAGACAAGCCCGACGGCCAGGACTACGGAGACAAGCCCGACGGCCAGGACCACGGTGGGAAGCCCGGCGACGACCACGACGCGAAGCCCGGCGAGTCCGAGGGCTACGGCAGTGATCACGAAGGTCACCACAAGAAGGCTGCCTAGCTCCATCTGAGCGAGCAGAACGAGCGGCGCGCGGCGGATCGATTTCGATGTCGATTCCGTCGCGCGCCGTTGGCGACATCTCGGGAGAAGTGATGAGAGAAGCCAGGGTCAGCGCTGAGCCGACAGAACAAAGAGACCGGGGTGACGAAACTGAGAAAACCCCTGCGTATCAAGGGCTTCCTGAGAAACCTTCGCCCATTCTCCTGAAGGCGGCAACGAGTGCCGTCGTGATCCTGTGCCTGGCGACAACCCTGGCCCATGTTCTCCTCGTGTTTTTGCACGTGGCACCACCGAATCCCCTCTCCCGGCAATACAGCCGTCAGATCAATGCGTGGGTCTTCCCGCTGTTCGAGCAGAACTGGCGGCTCTTCGCACCGGATCCCGAGTCGGTCAACCGGCAGATTTCGGCGAGGACCCTGCACACCACCCCGGACGGCAGGCTCCACGTGAGTGGCTGGTTCGATCTGAGCGCCGTCGACAACTCAGCGGTGGAACACCAGGCCTTCCCGAGCCATACGGCGCAGAACACGCTGCGCCGGGCTTGGAGTTCGTACCTCGAAACCCACGGTGGCGACGATCAGCCTCGATCGCAGCGGGCGCTGATGATCCAGCACTACCTGACCAACATCGCCGCGGATCGCATCTCCGGCCACCGGGGCGGAACCTTCGAGTCCGTCCAGCTGCGGGTGACGACGGTGCCCATCGCGGGGCCTGCCGCGGCGGGCCCCGCAGGCTCGGCCGCCGTGACACCAAAGCCTGCCGAGACGCGGTATCTGCCCTGGTGGAAGGTGGCCTCCCATGGAAACTGAGCGGGCGCGTGCTCCGCACCGGATCGGTGAGTTCCTCACCGTCCTGACCGAGCGGCCGGTCTCCCTCTACGCCGCGGCGGTCCTGCGCATCGGATACGGACTTCTCTACCTCGTCTTCCTGTTGCGCGAGTTCCCGCACCGGGACGAGATCTGGGGCCCCGGGTCGCCGTGGACGCCCGAGCTGGCGAGGCAGCTGTTCGACCAGACGGGGTGGGCCAGCATCCTCACCCTGTCCGACAACCGGGCGTACTTCGAGGTCTGTTACGCGCTGGCCCTCGTCACGTCCGCGCTGTTCACGCTGGGCTGGCGGACCAGAGCGGTGTCCGTGCTGTTCGCCGTCGTGGTGGCCTCGTTCCACGCCAGGGCGATCTTCATGACCGACGGAGGAGACAACCTCATCCTCCTCATGGCCATGTACCTCGTCTTCACCGCGTGCGGCAGCCGCTGGTCGCTGGACGCGCGCAGAACCGGTCTGCGAGCCTCCGCGGGCACCACATCACGCACGCCGCCGACTCAGGGCGCGGACGAACTCCGTCGGTCTCGCCGGACGTTGACGGCGGTACTCCACAACTGCGCCATGCTCGTCATCGCGGCCCAGGTCTGCTTCCTCTACGGGTCCGCGGGTCTCTACAAGGTGCAGGGCGGCTCCTGGGGCAACGGGACCGCTCTCCACTACGTCCTGAACCTCGACCTGTTCCGGCCGTGGCCCGAGCTCTCCCTCATGGTGGACGAGCACGACGTACTGATCAGCATCGCCTGCTACCTGACGGTGCTGTTGCAGGTCGCCTTCCCGTTCGTCCTGTTCGGACGGCTCAAGTACCCGGTCCTGACCATGCTGCCGGGCATGCACCTGGGCATCGCCGTCCTCATGGGGCTGCCCCTCTTCTCCGGCGCGATGATCATCGCGGACGCCGTGTTCCTGCCGGACCGCTTCTACCGGTCGCTGGGACGGCTGTGGCGGCGCACGATCGGGCGGGCGGACGCCGGGAAAGTGAACGTTCCGAACCGCGGAAGGCCGGCACTCGTGCCGTCGCAGCCCGTGCCGCACCGCGTTGACGAGGACGTCACCGGACGTTGACCCGCCACAGAGCCGCCCGCGAGGTCGACTCCGGCGTGTCCGCGCCGGAGTCGTCGTGACTGGACCCGGTGCCGCGCGCGTACGTCAAGAGTCCTTACAGTGAACGGCTAGCATCGCGAACGCGATCGTCGTGGCGGGATGGGGTGAGGGCGTGCGGGAACCGAGGATCGGTGTCGCCGTGGTGACCATGGGCAACCGGCCCGCCGAAGTGGACGCGCTGCTGGAGTCCGTGGCCAAACAGGATCTCGCCCCGGCACGCATCGTGATCGTCGGCAACGGCTGCCGGCTGCCCGGGTTCGCCGCGCGGCTGTCCCTGCCCGGCGAGGTCACCACCATCGACGTCGAGGAGAACCTCGGCTGCCCCGGCGGACGGAACGTGGCGCTCGCCCGACTGCGGGAGTTCGGTGACGTCGACGTCGTCGTGGAACTCGACGACGACGGGCTCCTCGTCGACGCCGACGTGCTGCGCCGCGTGGCGGACCTGTTCGCCGCCGAACCGCGCCTCGGCATCATCGGCTTCCGCATCGCCGACGAGAACGGGGAGACACAACAGCGGCACGTCCCGCGCGTCGGCTCCGCCGATCCGATGCGCGGCGGGTACGTCACCGGGTTCCTCGGCGGCGGACACGCCTTCCGCATGGCGATGCTCGCGGAGATCGGCGACTGGCCCGCCGAGTTCTTCTTCGCCCACGAGGAGACCGACCTGGCCTGGCGGGCCGCCGACGGAGGTTGGCGGATCCGGTACGCCCCCGAACTGCTGCTCCAGCACCCCAAGACCTCGCCCGCCCGGCACGCCATCTACTACCGGGTGAACGCCCGCAACCGCGTGTGGCTGGTCCGCCGCCGGCTGCCGCTCGCGCTGATCCCCGTACACCTGGGCGCGTGGACACTGCTCACGCTGCTGCGGGTGCGGTCGGTCGCCGGACTGCGCGCCTGGTTCGGCGGATTCGTGGAAGGCGTACGGGAACCAGCCGGCGAACGGCGGCCCATGCGCTGGCGGACGGTCTGGCAGCTCAGCCGACTGGGACGGCCCCCGATCATCTGACGCCGACCGGACAGCGTGCGGCCGGGACGCGATACGCGGCACAGCCGGGGCCGGCGACGGCCTGGCCCGCGACCACGGGGGCCCGTGACCGCCGGACCCGCCGCCGAGACCCGCCGATCACTTCGCGTCCGCGTAGCACTCCACCACCGCCGTGGTGAACGGAAACCGCACCGGCGTTTCGCCGAACGTCAGCCGGCCTGCCAGGTCCGATGCCTCCCGGATGGCCGTGACGACCGTCTCGGCCTCCTCCTCGGGGCAGTGCACGATCACCTCGTCGTGCTGGAAGAAGACCAACTCGGCGGCCATGCCCGCGCAGGCCTGCCGCAGCGCGGCGAGCAGCAGCAGGGTCCAGTCGGCGGCGCTGCCCTGGACGACGAAGTTGCGGGCGAACCGGCCGCGGGCGCGGGCGTTGCTGGAGGCGTAGCCGGGCACCCACTGCCGGTCCTCGGACTCGTCCTCGGCGAGGGGGATACCGGCCTCCTCGGAGGCGTCGTCGCCCGTTCGGGCCGCCGGTGGGCAGGTGCGGCCGAGCCAGGTCCGTACGAGCCGGCCCTCCTCGCCCGCGCGGGCGGCGTCGTCGACGTAGGCCACCGCGCGCGGGAAGCGGCGTCTGAGGGCGGCGAGGTTCTTGAGGCCGTCGCCGGAGGTCTGGCCGTAGACCGCGCCGAGCACGGCGAGTTTGGCCTGGGCGCGGTCGCCGGAGAAGGCGCGCTCGGAGACGGACTGGTACAGGTCGCTCTCCCGGCCGGCCACCTCCATCAGCCCGGGGTCGCGGGAGATCGCCGCGAGGACGCGCGGCTCCATCTGGTCGGCGTCGGCGACGACGAGCCGCCAGCCGGGGTCGGCGACCACGGCCCGCCGGATGACCTTCGGGATCTGGAGCGCGCCCCCGCCGTTGGTCACCCAGCGGCCGGTGACCGTCCCGCCCGCCTGGAACTCGGGCCGGAAGCGGCCCTCGCGCACCCAGTCCTGCAGCCAGGACCAGCCGTGCGCGACCCAGATGCGGTACAGCTTCTTGTACTCGATCAGCGGTTTCACGGCCGGATGGTCGACCGACTCGATCTCCCAGCGCCGGGTCGACTTCAGCTTGATGCCGTCCTGCGCGAACGCCTTGACGACGTCGGCGGGCAGGTCGGGGCGGACCCGGCGGCCGAAGGCGGCGGACACCTCGTCGGCGAGTTCGGCCAGGCGGCGGGGCTCGCCACCGCCCGCGTACCGGTCGCCGAGCAGTTCGTGCAGCATGCGGCGGTGCACGTCGGCGCTCCACGGCAGTCCGGCCCGGTTCATCTCGGCGGCCACCAGCATCCCGGCCGACTCGGCCGCCGTCAGCAGTCGCATCCGGTCCGGGTGCGCGGTGGCGTCGTGCCGGCGCTGCTGCTCGGCGTACACCTCGACGAGCTCCGTCAGGGGCAGGTGCACGGACTGGGGCTCGAAGAGAGGGGACTGCGAGCCCGGTTCGGCGGACCGCTGCGGCGGATCCGGCGGTACCGGTCCACCGCGCAGTCGGGCCAGGGCGGCGGCCGCCGAGCGCGGTTCGCCGGAGCGCCCCTCGTGGCCCAGCAGGAGCGTCTCCGCGTCCTCGACGTCGTAGCACCGCTCCACTCGCACCCCCGTGGCGAGCAGACGCGGATACGTCTCGGCCGTCGACCGCCACACCCAGCGTGGGACGTCCGGCAGGCTCCGGACCGCCTCGGCGGGGTCCGCCGCCCTTCGGACCGGCCCGGCGAGCAGCCCGCCGGGGCCGAGGGGAGCGATCTCCACGCCACCGTCCTCGGCCGGCGCGAGAGCCCACCGGTCGGTCATGACTGCGAGTGTGGCAGCAGGGTCTGACAACGGCCTCCGACCTGCCCGGACGGGATGCGACGGGTCGCCCCTGCGCAGTCCTGCTCAGTCCTGCTCTTCGAGCTTCCCCTTGATCGTGGCGAGCGCGGCGGTGACGTTCTCCTCCACCGCCTCCTTGGTGATGCCGAGGCCCGACAGCACTCCCTGGCCGTTCTCGAACTCCAGCAGGGCCAGCAGGATGTGCTCGGTGCCGATGTAGTTGTGGCCGAGGCGGAGGGCCTCGCGGAAGGTGAGTTCCAGGACCTTCTTTGCGTCGGAGCCGTAGGGGACGAGCTCCGGGACCTCCTCGACCGCGGGCGGCAGTGCGGAGGTCGCGGCCTGGCGTACGGAGTCCAGGAGGATGTCCTGCGCGGTGATCGCCTTGGCGGCCAGGCCCTCCGGTTCGGCCAGCAGACCGAGGACGAGGTGCTCGGGGCGGCCCTCGGCGTTGTGGGCCGCGATGGCCTCGTTGTGGGCGGCCATCACCACGTTGCGGGCGCGTGGCGTGTAGCGGCCGAAGCCCTGGCTGGGATCGAGGTCCGCCGTCTCCTTGGGCACGAACCGCTTCTGTGCGGCCTGCCGGGTCACGCCCATGCTCTTGCCGATGTCGGTCCAGGACGCGCCCGAGCGCCGCGCCTGGTCCACGAAGTGGCCGATCAGGTGATCAGCCACCTCGCCGAGATGGTCGGCGGCGATCACCGCGTCCTGGAGCTGGTCGAGCGCGTCCGTGTGGACCTTCTTGATGGCCGCGATGAGGTCGTCGAGGCGTACGGATGACGTGAGGTTGGGGTTCGTCGTCATGTGTCAACCTTAGGTTGACAGTGCTGGGGTGTCAACCTTGGGTTGACATTACTTCGGTGCCGCCACAAGCCGGACCGCCAGCCCCGCGAAGACCGTTCCGGAAAGGACGTTCAGCCCCCGGTTCAGCCGCGCCCTCCGGCGCAGGACCGACGCCAGCCGTCCCGAGAGCAGGCCCACGAAGCCGTCCCACAGGAAACCCATCACCACGATCGTGCAGCCGAGCAGCAGGAACTGGCCCTGGACGTGCCCCAGTGACGGATCCACGAACTGTGGCAGGAACGCCACGTTGAAGAGGATCACCTTCGGGTTGAGCAGATTGGTCGCCGCGCCCTGCCAGAAGGCCCGCCGCAGCCCCGAAGCGACCCCCGTGGCCCCCTCCTCGCCGGCACCGACCGGTCCCGGAACGCCTTCACCGCCAGGTAGAGCAGATAGGCAGCGCCCACCCACCGCAGCACGTGATAGAGCGTCGGCAGCGTCAGGAAGAGCGCCGACAAGCCGAGCGCCGCGGCCACCGTGTGCACGAGCATGGCGCAGGCCACGCCGAACGCGGCCATCACCCCGGCCGTGGGCCCGCCCCGTCCGCCCATCGCCACGATGAACATCATGTCGGGACCGGGCGTGACGCAGAGCGCGAAGGCGGCGACGAGGAATGCCGCGTAAAGGGACATGTCCACCATGCGGCCATGCTCGAAGCCCGGGCGCACGGCGGCGATCGAGTTTCGGGGGATGAGACGATCGCCCGGTGACCAGCACCGTCGACCGCGCCTTCCAGGCCGCCCTCTACGCCGACACCGACTCCGCCCTCGACACCGGCGCCTCCCTCCTCGCGGCCGACCCCGCAGCGGACGCCGAACTCGACCGGCGGGGCCAGGAGTTCGTGGCGACGGCATGGCGGCGCGGCTGGCAGCCCGCCGATGTCGTACGGATCGTGCGGCGTGAGCTGGACGACGTGCACGCGCGCGTGCTGTCCGCGCTGATCCGCTCCCAGGCGTCGTACGACCGTCCGCGCGGCCCCCGCTGGACCACGCAGCTCGACGAACTGGCCGCCGAAGCCGCCGAAGCCACCGAGGCGCCGTCCCGCACGGACCGTTTCTCCTACGCCACCACCGTCCTGGAGCTGTACCGCCTCCTGCTGGGCCTGCCCGGCATCGAGCCGCTGGAGGAGCCCGCCGCGCGGCACCACCCCACATCCGACACCCGCATGCTCACCCGCATCCGCGCCCTCCTCGCCAAGGCGGAGGCGACCGGCTTCCCGGAGGAGGCCGAAGCGCTCAGCGCCAAGGCGCAGGAGCTGATGGCCCGGCACAGCGTGGACGAGGCACTGCTCGCGGCCGGGGCGCCCGCGGCGGACTCGCCCGGCGCCTGCCGGATCGGTGTCGAGCCGCCGTACGAGCAGGCCAAGGCGGTGCTGCTGGACGCGGTCGCCGCGGCCAACCACTGCAGGGCCGTGTGGAACGAACCCCTCGGCTTCTCCACCGTCGTCGGCTTCGAACCGGACCTGGAGGTGGTCGAGCTGCTCTACACCTCGCTCCTCGTGCAGGCGCAGTCCGCGATGGCGAAGGCGGAGGCGGCACAGCGCGCGGGCGGCCGCAGGCGGACCAAGACCTTCCGGCAGTCCTTCCTCGCGGCCTACGCCCACCGCGTCGGAGCCCGCCTGGCCGAGGCGGCCGACACACAGGTGAGCGACGACCTGCTCCCGGTCCTCGCCACCCGCGAGGTCGCGGTCACCGACCGCCTCGACCAGATGTTCCCGGAGACCACCACGACCCGCCTGCGCGGCGTCAGCGACGAGGCGGGCTGGACAGAGGGTTCGCAGGCCGCCGACCGGGCACAGGTGCGGGCGCGCCGACCACTCGGCTGACCCGACCGCGCTCTGGCCGGCCGGTCGGTCACCCACTTGCCGGAGCCCGCTCACCGAGGCGTCGGCTCGCGCCCGTAGGTCCTGACTGCGACATCGCCGTACGACTGAGCCGGCCTCGCCTCGGTCGGCCGGGTCAGCCGAGCGGCCTGCTGGAGCCCGCTCACCGAGGCGTCGGCTCGCGCCCGTAGGTCCTGACTGCGACATCGTCGTACGACTGAGCCCGCCTCGCCCCGGCCGGCCGGGTCAGTCACCGACCTGCTGGAACCCGCTCACCGAGGCGTCGGGCTCGCGCCCGTCGCCCTTGAGCGCGACATCGCCGTACGACCAGGTGAAGCTGTGCGTGGCCGTGGCCCCGGGCAGGCTGAACCTGCCGGTCTTCGCGGCCAGACTCTTCGCACCCGACTCGCCCCGGACGTAGGTGATGGTGAAGGACAGGGCTTGGCCCTTCGCGAGGGTCAGCTTCTGGGAGGAGTCGGCGGCCGGGTCCGCGGGGACCTTCGTCGAAGTGTCGCCCGCGGAGAGGTCGACGGTGGGGAGACCGTCGAGGGTGCAGTCGGCGGCGCTGTTGGTGATCGTGACGGGCACGCTGCCGGTGTCCCCGGCGGCGGGGGCGGCGTTGGCGGGCCCGACCTCGACGGTCACCTTGTCGATCTTGCAGGCGGTGCTGTCCTGGCTGGCCTTCGCGCTGGTCTTCGTGTCGTCGTCGCTGCCGCTGCCGCCGCCCTCGTCACTGCAGGCGGTGAGGAGGAGGGCGGCGGCGAGAGCGGTGGCCGCGAGAGCGGGGGCGGTGCGCATGAGGGTCCTCTGGGGAGTGTGATGCCGATGGTCCGGTGCATGGATCATCACGCATGACAACCGCGACGCGGTTGCCCGCCCCTCGGGGAGTCGGAGGCCAGGGTCTTCGGGCTCGACTGCCGGTGCGGGGGCGGAGGTCGGAAACCCCTGCTCGGCCGTTCCTGCCGGAGTCGGAGGTCAGGCCCTCGGGCTCGACTGCCGGTGCGGGGGCGGAGGTCGGAAACCCCCTGCTCGGCCGTTCCTGCCGGAGTCGGCGGTCAGACCCCCGGGCTCGACCGCCGATGCCGGAACCCCCGTGTTCGACCGCCCCTGCCGGAGCCGGCTGTCAGGACCCCAGGCTCGCCGTCGGCAGGTCGCTCGGCAGTTGTCCGCCCTCCGACCTGGTGTAGGTCTCCTTGCCGAGGCCGCTCTTCCAGGTCACCTCGAGGGTCGACTCGTCGATGGAGTCGACCGTCCCCTCGGCCCGGTCCTTGCCGCCGTCCGAGCACTTGAGGCGGATGGTCTCCGCGCCGGACTCCTTGCCGGCGGTGCCGCTGCACACGACACCGCCGGTGGCGAAGAGCCCGGCCTTGGAGCCGGTGATGACCAGCGCCACGGCGTCGCCGTCGGTGGTGGCTAGCCAACTGCCCTCCAGGCCGTCGGACGGGACCGTGGCGCCCTCGCTGCCGCCGCTCGTGCCGCCGGTGTCCGCGCTCGTGGTCGGGCTGGGGCCGGCGGAGGTCTCCTCGTCGGAGCCGCCGTCACCGCTGCACGCGGTCAGCGCGAGCACACCGGCCAGGGCCGCGGCCGCCACCGCGCTCCGCACCCACCGCCGTGCCGCCGTACGCGAGAAGGTCGCAGAAGTCACTGGAAGCTCCCAAGCTGTGGCCGGTCGCCCCGCCGACCGGGACGGCCGGGCGGACCGCAGCAAGCTACCAGGGCGTAACCGGGCCTACCAGGACGACTTGCGAACGCCCGGCAGGTACCCCGCGTGCGCCTGCACACGCAGACCCACCCGGGACAGCCCGAAGGCACGGAAGTAGCCGCGGGGCCGCCCGTCGACCTGGTCGCGGTTGCGTACCCGCGTGGCACTGGCGTCCCGCGGCTGCCGGCGCAACTCCCGCTGCGCTTCGAGCCGTTCCGCCTCCGTCGAGGACGGCCGCCGGATGATCTCCTTCAGCTCGGCCCGGCGGGCGGCGTACCGCGCGACGATCTCCTGCCGCTGCTCGTTCCTCGCGATCTTGCTCTTCTTCGCCATCAGACCTTCACTCCTCGGGCCCGGATCCGGGCCACGGCCGCTTCGACGCCGATAGCGTCGACGGTCTTGATCCCCTTGGTGCTCAGCCGCAGCCGTACGTGCCGGCCTTCGCTCGGCAGCCAGTAGCGCTTGGACTGGATGTTCGGGTCGAAGCGGCGCGAGGTGCGCCGGTGGGAGTGGGAGATGCGGTTGCCGAAGCCGGGCTGGGCGCCGGTCAGCATGCAGTGGGCGGACACGGGGTGATGCACCTCTCTCGAAGCGTTGATGCAAATGGAAGTCATTTTCAGTAAGATACCAGCATGGCTCGCAACGAACTCCGCCCGGTCATCAAGCTCCGGTCCACCGCCGGGACCGGCTTCACCTACGTGACCCGCAAGAACCGCCGCAACGACCCGGACCGCATGACCCTGCGCAAGTACGACCCGGTCGCCCGCCGCCACGTCGACTTCCGAGAGGAGCGCTGAACCACCGCCATGCGCAACGGAATCCACCCGCAGTACGGTCCCGTCGTCTTCCGCGACAAGGCCGCGAACTACGCCTTCCTCACCCGCTCGACGATGACCAGCGAGAAGACGGTCGAGTGGGAGGACGGCAACACCTACCCGGTCGTCGACGTCGAGATCTCGAACGTCAGCCACCCCTTCTACACGGGCACCGCCCGCGTCCTGGACACCGCCGGACGCGTCGAGCGCTTCGAACGCCGGTACGGAAAGCAGGGTTAGCGAGGTGCCTGTGCCTTCTGCGCTCCCCGTCGTGATCGTCGGCGGGCTGCACGCCGACGCCCGCAAGGCGGCCGTCGAGCAGCTGCTCGCCGACGTGCCCGGCAGCGTCGTACTCCACCACGACCTGGCCACCGCCACGGCCGGCACGGTCGTACGGACCATCCGCGACGCCACCGGCATCCTGTCCGCCGGCGAGGCGCCGCTCGTCAACGACTGCGCGTGCTGTGCGCTCCGGGAAGACCTGGTGCCGGAGCTGCGCCGGCTCGCGGAGGCAGGCATGACGCGCCTCGCGGTCGTCGAGCTGTGGGACTCCGTCGAGCCCAAGGCCATGGCCGAGGTGGTCACGTCCGGCGGGCTCACCGTCACCGGCGTGATCACCGCCGTCGACCCGGCGCTCGTCCTGCCGTACCTCGCAAACGGCGACGACCTCGCCGAGCGCGGCCTCGCCGCCGCGGCCACCGACCAGCGGACGGTCGCCGACACCTTCGCCCGGCAGCTGGAATACGCCCCCGTCCTCGCCCTCGCCGACTCCCCGGAGGCCGACGACGAGGACCGGGAGCTGCTGGCCCAGCTGCATCCGACGGCCCGTCAGGTCGCGCTCGGCCACGGCGACCGAGCGGGTGCTCAAGGGGAGCTCGCCCGCGCCGCGCTGGCCGGGTTCGACGTGGAAGCCGCCGCGGCCGCCCAGCACCCCGCGTGCGCCCTGCTCCCGGCCGAGGCCGACGCGCACGGTGTCGCCACCCTCGTCTGGCACCGTCGCCGCCCCTTCCATCCGGAGCGGCTGTACGACGCCCTGGAGGACATCACCTGTGCCGCCGCCCGCAGCCGCGGCCGGTTCTGGCTCGCCGACAGGCCGGACTCGCTGCTGCACTGGGACGCGGCGGGCGGGGCGCTGTGCGTGGAGAGCGCCGGCCCCTGGATGGCGTCCCTGCCCGACGCGGCCTGGGAGATGGTCCCGCCGGTGCGCCGCGCCGCCGCCGCGCTGGACTGGCACCCCGAGCACGGCGACTGCTGCCAGCACCTCGTCTTCACCTCTCCGGGCCTGGACCGCCACGGACTCGAGGCGCTGCTGGAGTCCTGCCTGCTGACCGACGCCGAGTACGCCGCCGGGCGCGACGCCTGGAAGCGCCTGCCGCCCGCCTTCGACACCTTCCTGGAGGTCTGACCCCGCCATGCCGCCCCGCAAGATGGACCGCAAGCCCGCCAAGAACCGGCCGAATCCGCTCGACCAGGCCGACATCACCTACATCGACTACAAGGACACCGATCTGCTGCGGAAGTTCATCTCCGACCGGGGCAAGATCCGCAGCCGCCGGGTCACCCGCGTCACCGCCCAGCAGCAGCGACAGCTGGCCCGCGCGATCAAGAACGCGCGGGAGATGGCACTCTTGCCGTACTCCAGCCGCTGACGTCTGCTTCCCGGCACCGCCTGGCGACCCGTGGCCGGGCAACGGCCCATTCCGGCCAACGCCCGGCCGATGGAACACGAATGCCGCGCGATGCGTCTCTTCCTAAGGCAAGCCTTGGCGCACGTCATGAGGCAAGCCTCGGCGCACGCGGCATCGGCAGGACGTCCGTCAGAGCTGTAATCGCAGGAACACCCCGCGTGCACGTGCATCTGCAGATGCATCCGCCCATGCGTCTGCACATGAACAGGGCTATGATCCGGGTCAAGTTGACCACTGCATCAATGGCCTCACCAGCCAGTGCACCACCGGGGAGCGACCTGTGGACCACGACGTGTACGACGTTGAAGACGCGTCCGGCGTGTACAACGGCATGCCGGCCCCCCGACTGGACGGCGTGGCCTGGCAGAAGAGCCGGCACAGCAACTCGCAGGGTTCCTGCGTGGAGTTCGCCCGCCTCCCCGGGGGCGAGGTGGCCGTACGCAACTCGCGCTTCCCCGACGGCCCGGCGCTCGTCTACACCCGCGCCGAGATCGAGGCGATGCTGCTCGGCATCAAGGACGGCGAGTTCGACCACCTGATAGCGAGCTGAGCCGCCGCGCCGGACCGTAATGTCTCGGTTGCACCCCGTAACGCGCGTAGACACCCGGCGTCAGAAAACGCCGTGGTGCCCTACTCGTGCGACGGCGACTGCGGCAGCCGGAACAGCGCCCAGACCACCTTGCCGCCGAGTGTGCCCGCCAGCGGGTGCCACCCCCAGCTGTCGCTGAAGGAGTCGACGAGGAACAGTCCGCGGCCGGACTCCGCGGAGAAGTCGTCGGTCTCGCGGGCGATGGGGCTGTCCTGGCTGGGGTCGCGCACCGCGCACACCAGCCGCTCGGTCCACCGCATCAGGTGCAGCCGCACGGGCGGGCTCTGCTCGGCTGCGCGCGGGGTGTTGGCCGGTAGCGCGTGCCGCAGAGCGTTGGTCACCAGTTCGGAGACGACCAGGCAGACATCGTCGAAACGCTCGCCCAGCTCCCACCCGTCCAGCGTTCTGCGGGTGAACTTCCGTGCCTCGCGCACCGCTTCGTAGCGGGCGGGCAGGGCACAGGAGGCGGCGCTGGACACGGCCGCGGGGTCAAGCGGCGGAAGGCCCTGCCGTAACGGCTCGAGCATGGTCGATCCATTCGTCCCCATGCGAGGCACTCCCGGGAGTTCGCGGTCGTTGCGATGCAGCGGTTGCGCGGGACCATGGTTTCGGATGCGTACAGCAGATGCAAGGGCAGATGCACGTGCAGGTGACCGAATTGGACCCTCCCGTACCGCTTGTTGGCCAATTTTTCCGCCATCTTCTCCCCGTCTTCTTGCCCACTCCTTCCCAGAACCTGTCCATCCCCTGTGCGGATGAAGTGACTTCTTTCCATCTCTGTAATCGGACGAGTACTGCTTGGAGTGTTTTAGTGGCAGACTTCGGCCTCTGAAGACGGTTGGGGAGGCTGACGAACGTGAGCGCGGGAGAGCCCGGATCGGTGGTGCGGCGGATGCTGCTCGGCTCGCAACTCAGGCGACTGCGTGAGGCACGCGGGATCACGCGTGAGGCCGCGGGGTACTCGATCCGCGCCTCCGAGTCGAAGATCAGCCGGATGGAGTTGGGCCGGGTGAGCTTCAAGACACGGGACGTGGAGGACCTGCTGACGCTGTACGGCATCACGGACGAGGCGGAGCGCAACTCGCTGCTCTCCCTCGCCAAGGAGGCCAACGTCGCGGGCTGGTGGCACAGTTACTCGGACGTGCTGCCGAGCTGGTTCCCCACCTACGTCGGCCTGGAGGGCGCGGCGTCCCTGATCCGCGCGTACGAGGTCCAATTCGTGCACGGCCTGTTGCAGACCGAGGCGTACGCGCGCGCGGTCGTCCGGCGTGGCATGAAGGGCGCGAGCGCGGAGGACGTCGAGCGGCGCGTGGCACTGCGTCTGGAGCGGCAGAAGTACCTTCTGGAGGACGCCGCCCCGGAGTACCACATCGTCCTGGACGAGGCCGCCCTGCGCCGCCCGTACGGCGACCGTGAGGTGATGCGTGGCCAGTTCCAGCACCTGATCGAGATCTCCGAACGCCCCAATGTCCGGCTGCAGATAATGCCGTTCGGCTTCGGCGGGCACTCCGGCGAGAGTGGCGCGTTCACGATCCTCTCGTTCCCGGAGTCCGACCTGTCCGACGTCGTGTACCTGGAGCAGCTCACCAGCGCGCTGTACCTGGACAAGCACGAGGACGTCGCCCAGTACGAGAAGGCGCTGAAGGAGCTCCAGCAGGACAGCCCGGGCCCGGACGAGAGCCGGGATCTTCTCCGAGGACTCCTCCAGCTTTCCTAGGGATCTCCCCCGGATTTCCCGGAGTTCTCCCCAGAAGATTGCTCTCCGTCCCCAACTCGCCTGCGGCGCACGTACGATGACGTGTGATCAGACCGTGACGTTGATCGTGTGTCTGCTAGTGATTTGGGGATCACATGTCGTCCTACTTCACCGACCTGGCTCAGCAGTACATCGACGGTGAGTGGCGCCCGGGTACCGGCTCCTGGGACATCATCGACTTCAACCCGTTTGACGACGAGAAGCTGGCGTCGATCACCATAGCCACGGTCGACGAGGTCGACGAGGCGTACCAGGCGGCCGCCCGCGCCCAGAAGGAATGGGCCGCGACCAATCCGTACGCCCGTCGCGGGGTCTTCGAGAAGGCGCTCCGGCTCATCGAGGAGCGCGAGCAGGAGATCTCCGAGGTGATCATCGCCGAGCTCGGCGGCACCCGGCTGAAGGCCGGCTTCGAACTCCACCTCGCCAAGGAGTTCCTGCGCGAGTCGATCAACCTGGCGCTGCGTCCCGAGGGCCGGATCCTCCCGTCGCCGGTCGACGGCAAGGAGAACCGCCTCTACCGCGTCCCGGTCGGCGTCGTGGGTGTGATCAGCCCCTTCAACTTCCCGTTCCTGCTGTCGATCAAGTCTGTCGCCCCGGCGCTGGCCCTCGGCAACGGCGTCGTCCTCAAGCCGCACCAGAACACGCCGATCGTCGGCGGCTCCCTGGTCGCGAAGATCTTCGAGGACGCGGGTCTGCCCGGTGGTCTGCTCAACGTCGTCATCACGGACATCGCGGAGATCGGCGACGCCTTCATCGAGCATCCGATCCCCAAGGTCATCTCCTTCACCGGCTCCGACAAGGTCGGCCGGCACGTCGCCACCGTCTGCGCCGCCAACTTCAAGCGCTCGGTCCTCGAACTGGGCGGCAACAGCGCCCTGGTGGTCCTCGACGACGCCGACATCGACTACGCGGTCGACGCGGCCGTGTTCAGCCGGTACGTCCACCAGGGCCAGGTCTGCATGGCCGCGAACCGTGTCCTCGTGGACCGTTCGGTCGCCGAGGAGTTCACCGAGAAGTTCGTCGCCAAGGTCAGGACCCTCAAGGTCGGCGACCCGCGTGACCCCGAGACCGTCATCGGCCCGGTCATCAACTCCTCCCAGGCGGACGCCCTTTCCGCCGTCGTCGAGCAGGCGATCGCCGAGGGCGCCACCGCACTCGTGCACGGCACCACGACCGACAACCTGGTCGAGCCGTCCGTCCTCACCGACCTCCCCGCCGACTCCGCCCTGCTCCGGCAGGAGGTCTTCGGCCCGGTCGCCTTCCTCATCCCCTTCGAGGGCGAGGAGGAGGCCGTACGTATCGTCAACGACACCCCGTACGGCCTGAGCGGCGCCGTCCACACCGGTGACATCGAGCGCGGCGTGAACTTCGCCAAGCAGATCGACACCGGCATGTTCCACGTGAACGACGGCACCGTCCACGACGAGCCGCTCGTCCCCTTCGGCGGCGAGAAGCACTCCGGTATCGGCCGCCTGAACGGCGACACGTCGGCGGACTCGTTCACCACGCTGAAGTGGATCTCGGTGCAGCACGGGCGGAGCGGATTCCCGTTCTGAGGGCTGCCGCTCTACCAGGGTGACGGCTGCGCTGCAGGCGCAGGCGCAGGACAGCCACGGCCGAGCCGGCGACCGGGCCATGCGGGCCCGCGTCGCCGGCTTCGTCGCTCAGGACCGGTCGGCTTCATCGCTCATGGCCGACGGCCTCAGGTGATGGCCCTGGCGACGACGTAGACGACCAGGCCGGCCAGCGTCAGGGAGCCCAGGGCGAGGAGTAGCCGGCGTCCCGTGCGCAGGGGCGGCGGCTTCGGCCGTTTGGCGAACGCCGTGAGCGTGCCGGCGGTGATGCCGGTCAGGCCGCCCAGGGCGAGGGTCGACCAGCCGGCGATCGCGGCGGGGCCGACGGTCTCCAGCGAACCCGGCGGGAGTACTTGGACGGGGGTCGCCCGGTCCAGCGTCAACTGCGCGTCTATGGAGGCGTATCGCGCCGGCCGGCGTGCGGCGGTCAGGTTGCCGGCGCAGGTGACCTGGCGGTTCTTGCCGGTCCCGGTCACCGCGCAACTGGTGGCGGTGAAGAGGGCGCGGTGCCCCACGAGCCCGACGGCCCCGGCCAGCATGTAGCCGCCGCCGAGGAACGGCAGCAGCCCGCAGAACAGTACGAGGAACGCCACGGCGACCGGCGTCCTCAGCGGCGACTCCGATCTGACCAGCCGGGGAGGATTCAGCGGCCGTCTCGGCAGCGCCGGGCCCTTGCCCGGCTTCTTCTTGCGCGGGTGCCGTTTCTTCGATCCCTTGCCCACGGTGTCCTCCCCTGCAGGTCTGCCGCCATGATCCTCGCCGGGCCGCGCGGATCGACCGCGGCCCCCCGCTTCTCCGCGGCTCCTCTCGGCCGATTGCGGACAGAAGGTGACCGCAAGGGTCCGTAGGTTTTTCGGTGTCAGGAGGCCCTCGTAGGCCCCGATCCCGACGAAAGGCGGCCGGTCATGGTCACTCACGTTCGCGCGGAAGCCCACGGCGACGAGCGAGGAGCACTGCTCTCCTTCCTGGCCGAGCAGCGCGGCGGCATCCGTCGGGCGCTGCTCGGGCTGACGGACGAGCAGGCCTCGTCGCGCCCCAGCGCCAGCGAGCTGTCCCTGGCCGGCCTGCTCAAGCACGTCGTCGAGGTCGAGCAGGGCTGGGTGGCGCGAGCCAAGGGTGAGGCGCCGGCCGTGAAGCGCGACGAGTCGAACTGGCACGAGTGCTTCCAGCTGGTGGGTGACGAGAGTGTCGAGTCGCAGCTCGCGTACGGGGAGAAGGTCGCCGCCGACACGGAGGCGTTCGTCCGCACGGTCCCGAGCCTCGACGACACGTTCCCGCTCCCGAACGACCCCTGGTTCCCGCCGGACGAGTCGGTCTCCGTGCGCTGGCTGGTCCTGCACCTGATCCGCGAGACGGCCCGGCACGCCGGTCACGCCGACATCATCCGCGAGTCACTGGACGGCGCGAGTGCCTGGGACCTGGTGGCGAAGGAACAGGGCACCACCTGGGGCTGACCCGTGGTGCTGTGGTGCCGCGGCCTAGTCTGGAGCGCATGTCAGCGATCCGTCTCCTCGTGCTCGGCGCGGTGCGCCAGCACGGCCGGGCCCACGGCTACCAGGTGCGCAACGACCTGGAGTACTGGGGCGCGCACGAGTGGTCCAACGCCAAGCCCGGCTCGATCTACCACGCCCTGAAACAGATGGCGAAGCAAGGGCTGCTGCACGCGCACGAGATCGCCCCCTCCACCGCGGGCGGCCCGCCGCGCACGGAGTACGAGATCACCGAGGCCGGCACCGAGGAATGCTTCAGGCTGGTGCGCGAGGCGCTGACCTCGTACGACCAGAAGATGGACGTCAAGTCGGCGGCGATCGGCTTCATGGTCGAGCTGCCGCGCGCCGAGGCCGTGGCGCTCCTGAAGGAACGGATCCGGCGCATCGAGGAGTGGCGCTCCGGGGTCACCGAGCACTACGTGCCCGAGGACGGCCCGGAGCAGCTCGGCCACATCGGCGAGATCATGAACCTCTGGATCCACACGGCCGACGCGGAGGCCGAGTGGACCCAGGGGCTGATCGCCCGCATCGAGGGCGGCGCCTACACCTTCGCAGGTGAGGGCGAGCCTTTCGTCGGCATCCTGACGGAGGGCCAGGAGAACCCGTACGCGACGGGGGAGCGGCATCCGGAAGACGTGGGCTAATCAAGTTTGACCAATCCAGTTCCGGGAAGTATCTTCGGTAGGTAGTCAAGTTTGATTAGCGAGGGAGTGGGTCAGTGGCCGACACGGCGATCACCGTCGAAGGCGCACACAAGAAGTACGGCGACAAGAAGGCACTGGACGGACTCGACCTGCTGGTCGGGCGAGGCACGGTGCACGGCGTGCTCGGGCCGAACGGCGCGGGCAAGACGACCCTGGTCAGGATCCTGTCCACCCTGCTGCGGCCCGACGCGGGCCGGATCGAGGTGGCGGGACACGACCTCGTGACCCAGGCCCAGGAGGTCCGCTTCCGCATCGGCCTGCTCGGTCAGCACGCGGCTCTCGACGAGGAGTTGTCCGGCCGCCAGAACCTGGAGATGTTCGGCCGCCTGTACCACCTGGGCGCCCGGCACGCGCGCGTGCGTGCCGGTGAACTCCTGGAGCGTTTCGGCCTCACCGACACCGGCCGCAAGCCCGTCAGTGCCTACAGCGGCGGTATGCGGCGCCGCCTCGACCTGGCGGCCTCCCTCATCACCGAGCCGGAGGTCCTCTTCCTGGACGAACCCACGACCGGCCTCGACCCGCGCGGCCGCGCCGAGGTGTGGGACGCGGTCCGCTCCCTTGCCGGTGCCGGTACGACGGTCCTGCTGACCACGCAGTACCTGGAGGAGGCCGACCAGCTCGCCGACCGCATCTCGGTCGTCGACCGGGGCCGGGTCATCGCGGACGGCACGGCGGACGAACTGAAGGCGATGACCGGGGGCGACCGTATCGACGTGGTCCTGCGCGACGCGGGCCAACTGGGAGCGGCCGTCGCCCTGTTGCCGCTGGCCGGCTCAGGCGTGTCCGTCGACACCGACCGCCGGCTGCTCAGCGCCCCGGTCACCGACCGCATGGCGGCCCTGTCGGGTGTCGTAAGGGCGTTGGAAGAAGCGGGGATCGAGGCGGAGGACGTGGCCCTGCGCCGCCCGACGCTGGACGAGGTGTTCCTGCACCTCACCGGCGACGACCGAGCGGGCGACGACAACCGAGTGAAGGAGGCCGTGTGAGTACGTACGCACTGACCGATTCCTGGACCATGACCCGGCGCGAACTCGCCCACTGGACACGGCAGCCGGTGCAGGTCGTGGTCGGCCTGGTCTTTCCCGTGATGCTGCTGCTGATGTTCGGCTACCTCATCGGCGGCGGACGCGAAGTCGAAGGGGGCTACGTCGACTACCTGGTCCCCGGCATGCTCGCGCTCACCATGGCCTTCGGCCTGGAGGGCACCATGCTCGCCGTCACGCAGGATCTCAACAAGGGCGTGATCGACCGCTTCCGGTCCATGCCGATGGCCAACGGCGCCGTACTGGTGGGCCGTTCGGTCGCCGACATGCTCCAGTCGGCGCTGAGTCTGACGGTGATGATCGGTGTCGGCCACGCGATCGGCTGGCGGACGCACGGCGGGGTCTCCGGCTTCCTCGGAGCCGTCGGGCTGCTCCTGCTGTTCCGTTTCGCCATGCTGTGGATCGGCATCCACCTGGCGATGGTGGCCGGGAAGCCCGAACTGGTGCAGGCCGTGCAGATCCTGGTCTGGCCGGTCGGCTTCCTCTCCAACGCCATCGCGACCCCCGAGTCCATGCCTGGGTGGCTGGGCACGGTCGTCGAGTGGAACCCCATGTCCCAGACGGCGACCGCGGTACGGGACCTGTTCGGCGGGCCGGGTGGGGAGGCCGGGCATGTGTGGGCGGCGGTGGTGTGGCCGTTGGTGCTCGTGGGGGTGTTCTTTCCGCTGGCGGTGCGGAGGTTCGGGGCGTTGAGCAAGTAGGACGGGACGGGTGGGGCCGGGTCAGGGACGGGTCGGGGACGGGTCGGAAAGTCGTCGCGGAGGAATGGGAACCCGGGCGCGGTGAGCGGTGTACCAGAAATGACAGTGCATCGCGGCCGGGCGGATCCGGTGGATCTGGGGGGTTCCCATGAGTTGGGGCTGGGGCTGGGGCTGGGGCTGGGGCTGGGTTAGGGGCAGGGCTGTGGTGGCCGCCGTGCTGGGCGTGCTGGCGTCGGCGACGGCGTGCGGGGACGCGGGGGCGGGCGGGAGTGGGGTGGGCGCTCGTGCGCCCGGAAAGGCGGAGGTCATGCCTCCCCGTGTGCCGTCGGCGCGGGAGCTGCCCGGCTTCGTGGCCGGCGTCGGCTTCGCGTCGGACGGCAGCGGGTTCGCGTTGCTCGCGGAGTGCGACACGACGCGCTGCTGGCAGAGAGTCGCCGTGCTCGACCGGGGAGCCGAAGCGTGGCGGCTCGGGCGTTCCCCGCTGCCGGACGTGACGGGCGACCTCGGGATCACGGCGGGCCTGGTCGTCCTGGGGCCCGGCCGGGCGCTTCTCACCGACGGCACCTGGCCGCCCCCGGACGGCACCTGGTTCACCGGGGACGCAGGCCGCACCTGGCGACGGGGCTCCAGCGATCCCTCGGGGCCGACTCCGGTCGTGCCCGAGGGCGGTGCGCTGGTGGAGGACTGTCTGCGGATGGACCCCGAGGGCAACGGCTGCGAACGATCCCGCCTGGCCGCGGTTCTGCCGGACACGGGGGAGTACAAGGTCCTGGCCACCCAGCCTCCGTTGGAGGGCGCGGTGCGGCCGGCGGGGGAGGTCGTGCCGGAAGCCGGAAGCGGCCTGGCGGGCGCGCACGCCGAAGCCCTGTTGTTCGCCTCCGGCCATGACCCGGGCTCCGGTCGGCCCGCCCTCGCCGTCAGCGAGGACCGGGGGCGCAGCTGGCGGCTGTCCCGGCTGCCGGGGACGGCGGAGCGCGGCGGGGGCGTGCAGGTGGTCGGTGCCGCCCGGTCGACGGTGCTGTACGCGCTCCGGCCGGGCATCCCGCCCGACGAGGACGACGTGAAGAACGGCCTGCTCGCCCTGTACCGCAGCACCGACGGCGCCCACAGCTGGGAGCGGGTCTGGAACCACCGCAAGGGCGTGGAGCCGCGCTCGTCACTCGGCATCCCGGTCGCCGCCGCCGACGGCAGTCTGACGGTCCATGGTGAGGCGGGTGTCTGGCGGAGCACCGACGGCGGCCGTTCCTTCACGGGGTCCGGCTCCCGGGGCCTGGCGGGCTCGGTCACCCGGACGCCGCTCGGCTACCTGTGGACCGACAGCTTCGGTGCCGGAAGCTTCCGCATATCGGCCGACGGGGTCCACTGGACGCACTTCGAGCTGGGCGAAGGGAACTGACGGGGGCGCACCGACGGGGGCGCACCGCCCCAGGGGAGGCGGCTCGGCTGCTGGGTGGGTTCATGTGAGCGGGGTCCCATCCTTGCGCAGCTGCATCTGCGGCCGTCCCGTCACAAGGAGCCAGGCCGGCAGGGAGGCGATGCAGAGCAGGGCGAGGATCGCTGGGGAGTCCACCAGCACGGCGGCGGTGAACAGGCTCACCCACCCCTGCCGGGTGATGGCGAGGAGCATCCCGAGGACGGCCGCGGCGACACCGAGCGCCGGATGGACGGCGGGCACCAGGGCGTGCGCGCCCAGCCCGAAGGCCGTGCCGACGAACACGGCCGGGAAAATGCGCCCGCCCCGGAAGCCGCAGGACGCGGCGACGAGCAGCGCGGCGAGCTTCACCACCGTCATCGTCGCGAACTGCCCGGCCGACCAGCCCTCGGGATCGCGGGCCAGCTCGCCGACCTCGTCCAGCCCCTTGAAGAGCGTCAGATGGCCGCCCAGGGCCGCCAGCAGGCCCAGCACCAGCCCGCCGGCCGGAAGGGCCAGCATCGGGTGCCCGAGCCGGGCGAAGGTGCCGTGGACGTACGGGAAGGCGTACACGGCGATCATGCCGAGCAGCGCCGCCGCCGAGGCGACCACCAGCGCCGCCAGCAGATCGCCCCAGCTGGGCCGCCCCAAGGCGGGCAGATGCAGGTCGAAGGTCGGGTCCGCCACCAGGGTGGTCGTCAGGGCGCCGGCCGCGGCGGCGACCAGCGGTGCGAAGACGCTGTCCCACAGCGCCCCCTTCAGCTCCTTCCCGGCCAGCGCCTCGGAGATGACCAGCGCCGCCGCGACCGGCGTGCCGAACAGCGCGCCGATCGTGGCGGCCTCGGCCAGCGCGGGCCACAAGCGGTCCGGGATCCGGGGGAGCAGCCGACTGCCCAGCCAGAAGGCGAGCGCCACGTTCACGGCGATGATCGGGTTCTCGGGACCGAGACTCGGCCCGCCCGCGAGCATGAGCCCGGTCGCCAGCACCAGCCCCGGCAGCACGACGGGAGGGAGCACGGGGGCGTCGAGCCCGGTGGTGGCCGGGTCGGGCCCGGCGTGCCCGGGCACCTTCCACACCACCAGCCCGACCGCCACGCCCGTCGCGGTGAGCACGACGAGCATCCACAGGACGGAGTACCGGCCGATTCCCAGCGCGTCCGGCAGGTTGTGCCACAGCACGTCCTGGAGTTCCCCGGCCGCCGCGCTCACCCCGAGCAGGATCAGACTCGCGACCACACCCACCATGAGAGCGGGGAGGATCAACGGCAGCAGGGCGCGCGCCGGGGTCGCCGGGGCGGCGGGTGCCTGCTGCGCGCTGTCCTGGGCCACGGGCTCACGATATGGGGACAAAGCGGACTGAACACCCGGAGGGGCCCGGTTGGGGAGCGCCGTATCGGAACCCGCCGGAATTCGGCTTGCACCTCACGTCACGTGAGGACCCACCGTGGAGGGCGTACCGGGAAGGGAGCGGACGAAGTGAGCTATTCCGTGGGACAGGTCGCCGGTTTCGCCGGAGTGACGGTGCGCACGCTGCACCACTACGACGACATCGGCCTGCTCGTCCCGAGCGAGCGCAGCCACGCGGGCCACCGGCGCTACAGCGACGCCGACCTCGACCGGCTGCAGCAGATCCTGTTCTACCGAGAGCTCGGCTTCCCGCTCGACGAGGTCGCCGCCCTGCTCGACGACCCGGCCGCGGACCCGCGCGCGCACCTGCGCCGCCAGCACGAACTGCTGACCGCCCGGATCGAGAAGCTGCAGAAGATGGCGGCGGCCGTGGAGAACGCCATGGAGGCACGCAAGATGGGCATCAACCTCACGCCGGAGGAGAAGTTCGAGGTCTTCGGCGACAAGGATCCCGAGCAGTACGCCGAGGAGGCGGAACAGCGCTGGGGCGGCACGGAGGCGTACGCCGAGTCCCAGCGCCGCGCCGCCGGCTACACCAAGGACGACTGGAAGCGCATGCAGGCCGAGGTCAACGACTGGGGCGAGCGCTACGACGCCCTGATGGCCGCCGGCGAACCGGCGACCGGCGAGGCGGCGATGGCCATGGCCGAGGAACACCGCCGGCACATCAGCACGTGGTTCTACGAGTGCCCGTACGAACTCCACGAGAGCCTCGGCGAGATGTACGTCTCCGACGAGCGCTTCAAGGCGTTCTACGACTCCATGCGCCCGGGTCTCGCCGAACACCTGAGGGACGCGATCAAGGCGAACGCGACCCGCCGCACCTCCTGAATCCCCGGCCCGGGAGCCTCACTCCCGGGCCAGGACCACCGCCGTCCCGTAGGCGCACACCTCGGTGCCCACGTCCGCGGCCTCCGACACGTCGAAGCGGAACATCAGCACGGCATTGGCCCCACGCGTGCGTGCCTGCTCAACCAGCCGCTCCATGGCCTGGTTCCGGGTCTCCACCAGCGTCTTGGTGAGCCCCTTGAGCTCACCGCCGATCATCGACTTCAGACCCGCGCCGATCTGACTCCCGAGGTGCCGGGACCGTACGGTCAACCCGAAGACCTCTCCGAGGACCTCCTGAACCCGGTGTCCGGGCACGTCGTTCGTGGTCACCACGAGCACGTCCGGCCGGGGTTCCTGACCACCGCCGTAATCTTCGATACCCATGGTCCACAGCTTTGTCCCAGACGGGCCACAGTGCATCCTGAGGGCGCCCATGGAACCTGGGCCACGACGGCTGCGTTGATACTTTTGGCAGCCAGCCCAGCCCGTCCCCCACACGCAGGAGCCACAAACCCGTGACGACCACGCTCGCGCTCGGCCCCGAGTGGCTCAGCCCCGACTATCTGATCGAGACCTTCAGCCTGCCCGGCATCCTGCTGATCGTCTTCGCGGAGTCCGGGCTCTTCGCGTTCCTGCCGGGTGACTCGCTGCTGTTCACGGCGGGCCTGTTCGTGGCCGAGGGCAACTTCATCAGCCAGCCGTTGTGGCTGGTCTGCACGCTGATCGTGCTCGCCGCGGTGATCGGCGACCAAGTGGGCTACATGATCGGCAAGTTCTTCGGTCCGAGGCTCTTCAGCCGCCCCAACTCCAAGCTCTTCAAGCAGGAGAACCTGGACAAGGCCCACGAGTTCATGGAGAAGTTCGGCCCGAAGGCGATCGTCCTCGCCCGCTTCGTGCCGATCGTGCGCACCTTCGCCCCCATCGTGGCGGGTGCCGGCCGCATGAAGTACCGCACCTTCCTGACGTACAACATCATCGGCGGCGTGTTGTGGGGCACCGGCGTCACCCTTGCGGGTTACTGGCTGGGCCAGATCGGCCTCATCAAGAAGAACGTCGAGGCGATCCTCGTCCTGATCGTGATCGTGTCCGTGGTCCCGATCGCCATCGAGTACCTCCGGGAACGCTCCAAGAAGAAGCGCGCGGCCGCCGAGGCTCCGGTCGCCGCCGCCTACCAGCCCCCGGCCATGGACGACGCGACGACCCAACTCCGCCGCATCCCCCCGACCGAGCAGCAGCAGGGCAACCACGGCGAGCAGCAGTACGGCCACGACCAGCACTACGGCCGGCCCCAGCAGCAGCCGTACGCCCAGCAGTACCCGCAGAGCTACGGACAACGGCCGTACGACGCCCAGCAGAACGAGCAGTACCCGCCCCAGCAGGGCTACTGACAGCCGGACCAGGGGCGCGGCGAACAGCACGAGCAGCTACGACGAACCCGAGGTCGCCGTCCGCCGGCCTCCTCGGGGCCCCTGGGCCATGGGCCTCAGAACCCTCGCGTCCGCTTCGCGGCCCTTCGCCCCGCCGCACTCCCCGCCCCCGGCAACCGCAGGAACAGGCGCGAGATCTCCGACCCGAGATTGACCCCGATGGCGATGGCCATGGCCAGCGCCGCCGCCTTCGACAGTGACACCAGCCCCTCGTCGACCTCGTTCTGGGCGATGGACAACAGCCCGAAGTACGTCGCGGAACCCGGCAGCAGCGGCCCGATGGCCGCCGTCGTGTAAGGCAGCGCGGAAGCGAACCGGTACCGGGACAGCATCTGGCCGAACAGCCCCACCAGGCCCGCCGCCACCGCCGTGGAGGCGACCGGCGACAGATCGCCCGCGTAGTGCATCGCGCCGTACACCGACCAGGCGACACCGCCGTTCAGGGTCACCGCCAGCACGGTGGATCGTTCCTGCTGGAGCAGCACAGCGAAGGTCAGCGACAGCAGCATCGACGCGCCGATCTGCCACAGCGGCCGCTGCGAGTCGCCCAGTCCGGCGTCCGGGTTGAGGTGGGCACCCAGCTGCACACCCACGTAGAGCATGATCAGCACCCCGACGACGATGCCGACGAAGAAGTACATGACCTCCAGCAGGCGCGCGGAGGCGGTGATGTAGAAGCCGGTCAGACCGTCCTGGACGCCCGCCACGAGCGCCCGCCCGGGCAGCAGGGCGAAGAGTCCACCGGTGACGACCGCGGCGGCCTGCACGTCCACGTGCGCGAGAGTCAGGGCGATCCCGATAGCGGCCGGCGGCATCGCGGCGACGGTGAACTGGTAGAACTCCGGCAGTCCACGCCCCGCGCACAGCCACGCCAGCCGGTCGCCGAGCATCGCGCCGAGCGCGGCCGCGATGAAGACGATGTAGTCACCGCCGACGAGCACGGAGGCCGCACCCGCCAGCAGCCCGCTCGCGGTGGTCAGCACCCAGCCGGGATACGGGTGCCGGTTGCGCCGGATCTCGGCGAGCCGCCGGTAGGCGTCCTCCAGGGAGATCGCCGTGTCGGGGTCGCTGAGGTCGTCGACCAGCCGGAACACGGCCGCCAGGCGCGTGTAGTCGGTGCCGCGGCGGCGGACCGTCCGGGACGCGGTCACCGGGTCCTCGACCAGGGACGGCTGGTACGAGATCGACAGCAGGGTGAAGGTGACGTTCGGCTCGCAGCGGTCCAGGCCGTAGGACCGGCAGACGGCGAACATCGCCGCCTCCACGTCTTCGGCGCCCTCACCACCGGCCAGCAGCAGCTCGCCGATACGCAGCGTCAGGTCGAGCACGCGCGGAACGGCGGGGCCTTCCTCCTCGACCTTCTGCAGCGGCTCCGGGGCGGGCCGCTCGGCCACCGGCATCCGCAGCATCGTGCGCATCCGGTCCTGCCAGGGCGCGTGCTTGGTGAGACTGATCACCGGGATGCCGGTCGCCGGGGTGAAAGCCGGCGGGGCGTCCTTGGCGCTGTAGGTGCGCGGTGTGCTGAACGCCGACCCCTCGGAGTCCGCCGGCGGAGTCTGCGCGACGTCCAGCCCCTTGGGGAGGGCGAACTCGGAGGTGACCTCGGACTCCGTGGCGGCGCCTCTGGGAACGGCCAGCCCCTGCGGAACCGCGAACTCCGATGTCGTGGAGGAATCGGCCGAATCCCCGACGACTGCGGTGGGGGCCGTGAACCGGCTCCTCGCCTCGTCCGACCGCGGCTTGCGGTCTTCCGCGTCCCTCACTCCGTAGCGCTCCCTGTACGACACGTGCAGCAAGCCTCAGTATGCGCACACATACGCGAAGGGGCCGCACGCGCACGCGTGCGGCCCCTTCGCAACAGCAGGATCAGTGGCCGCCCTGGTCCTTGAAGCGCTTGTACGACCGCTCGATCTCGATCTCGGCGTCCGTACGGCCCACCCAGTCGGCGCCTTCGACCGACTTGCCGGGCTCGAGGTCCTTGTAGACCTCGAAGAAGTGCTGGATCTCCAGGCGGTCGAACTCCGACACGTGGTGGATGTCGCGCAGGTGCTCGACACGCGGGTCGGTCGCCGGGACGCACAGCAGCTTGTCGTCGCCGCCGGCCTCGTCCGTCATCCGGAACATGCCGATCGCACGGCACTTGATGAGGCAGCCCGGGAACGTCGGCTCGTCAAGAATGACCAGCGCGTCCAGCGGGTCGCCGTCCTCGCCGAGGGTGTTCTCGACGAAGCCGTAGTCGGTCGGGTAGGCGGTCGAGGTGAAGAGTCGACGGTCCAGGCGGATCCGACCGGTCTCGTGGTCCACCTCGTACTTGTTCCGCGAACCCTTCGGGATCTCGATCGTGACGTCGAACTCCACCGGTGACTCCTCCATGATCAACACATAGTTCTGGTGGTTAAGTGTCCCTCACGCAGGTGTGTGATCGCGAAAGGGGCTGTTGGTCGTGCCAGAGCTGAGGCCTTGGCGAGCCGCGAGACCGCGTGTGACGCGGGTCGCGAACGCCGTACGACCGCGTCTGGCACAGGCCGCGGACGCCGTACGACCGCGTCTCGCACGTGCCACGGCGGCCGCGAAACCGCAGGTCACACGGATCGCGCGGGCCGCGAAGCCGCAGGTCGCGCGGATCACGAGGCCGAAGACCTGGCAGTACACCGCGGGCGCCGCCACCGCCGGACTGGCGCTGGCCGGAGCAGTGGTGACCGCCGCCGGCCCTTGGGACTCCAGCGGTCAGCGTACGGCGGAGCGGGACCGGGCGGTTGCCCTGGAGCACACGGGTGGCGCAGATCACGATGGCTCGACGGGCACGTCCTCCGACACGGCGGGAGGGGCGCCCCGGCCGGCGCCCAGCGCCGCCTCCGTCCTCGCCGGCCTCGGCGGGGCCACGAACAGGGCCAAGACGGCCCCGACCGGGCCGGCCCTCGCCGAGGTCCTGAGACCCCTCCTGAAGGACGCGGCGCTCGGCTCCCGTCGCACGGCGGCGGTCGTCGACGTCGCCACCGGCAGGCGGCTGTACGGCACGGGCGCCGACGAGGCCCTCACTCCCGCCTCCACCACGAAGATCGCCACCGCGGTCGCCGCCCTCTCCGCCCTCGGCGCCGACCACCGCCTCACCACCCGCACCGCCCTCGAACCCGACACCAACGAACTCGTCCTCGTCGGCGGCGGCGACCCCACCCTCACCGCGCACCAGGACGCCGACGGCTGGGCGAGCCTGGGCACCCTCGCCGACGACACGGCCGCCGCCCTGCGGAAGCGCCACATCAGCGAGGTCACCCTCTCGTACGACACCACTCTGTACGCCGGTCCGGAACTTCACCCCATCGGCGTCAACGACAACCTCGCCCCCGTCAGCGCCCTGATGGCCGACGAGGGGCGCACGGACGACTCCGCGAGCGGACCCGCGCCGCGTGTGCCGGACCCCGCGGCGGACGCGTCCCGCACGTTCGCCGGCCTCCTCAAGAAGCACGGCATCAAGACCACGTCCCCAGGCCCCTCCAAGGCCACCGGCCGCGCCGAGCCGCTCGCCGAGGTCTCCTCGCCCCCGCTCTCGGCCCTCGTCGAACGCATGCTCACCAACAGCGACAACGACATCGCCGAGGCCCTCGCCCGCCAGACCGCCGTCGCCACCGGCGAACGCGCCGACTTCGACGGCGCCGGCCGGGCGATCGGCGCCCGGTTGAAGAAACTCGCACTGCCCGTGTCGGGCGCCGGCTTCAGGGACGGCAGCGGCCTGAACCGCGACGACAGGCTCACGGCGAACCTGCTGACGTCCCTCCTGGCGAAGGCCGGCGACCCCGCCCACCCGGAACTGCGCCCGGCCCTCACCGGCCTCCCGGTGGCCGGCTTCACGGGCACCCTGACCAGCCGCTACACGGACGGCGCGGCAGGAATCGTACGAGCCAAGACGGGCACCCTGACGGGAGTGAACACGCTGGCGGGAACGGTGGTGGACCACAGCGGCCGCCTCCTGGCCTTCGCCTTCCTGGCGTCGAACACGACGGACCCGGCGGCGGCACAGTCGGCGCTGGACAGGACGGCGACGGCTTTGGCGGCGTGCGGTTGCCGGTAACCAGGCCGCGTCAACCTCGCGCGGCCCTGCCCCAAGGGGTGGCGCTCACGTACGGTTGACGCATGACGAGCATCGGTGGTGCCGAGATGGTCGACTGGAATCTCGCGGTGGCGACCGCGACCCGGCTCGTGCGGCCGGGCCCCGAGGTGAGCCGCGACGAGGCCCGGGCCGTCGTCGCGGAACTGCGCCGACATGCCAAGGCCTCGGAGGGACACGTCCGGGGCTTCACTCGTTTGGGGACGGAAGACACCCACGACACCCCGGTCCTCGTCGTCGACCGTCCCGGCTGGGTCCGGGCGAACGTGGCGGGCTTCCGGGAACTGCTCAAGCCCCTGCTCGACAAGATGCAGGAGCGGCGCGGCAGTACCCCCGGAGGCGCGGTCCTCGGCGCCGTCGGCGGCAAGGTGACGGGCGTCGAACTGGGGATGCTGCTGTCCTTCCTGTCCTCACGCGTCCTCGGGCAGTACGAGACGTTCGCGCCGTCCACCCGCGACCTTCCCGCGGGCGAGAACGGCGGCGGCCGGCTGCTTCTGGTCGCCCCGAACATCGTGCACGTGGAGCGCGAACTCGACGTGCAGCCCCACGACTTCCGCCTGTGGGTGTGCCTGCACGAGGAGACGCACCGCACCCAGTTCACGGCCGTGCCCTGGCTGCGGGACCACCTGGAGGGTGAAATCCAGTCGTTCCTGGGAGAGACCGAGGTCGACCCCATGACCGTCCTGGAACGCATCCGGGAAGCCGCCCAGTCCCTGGCCGGCGGGCGCCCCGAGGGCGAGGAGGACGAGGGCAGGTCCCTCGTGGAGATCGTGCAGACGCCCGCCCAGCGGGAGATCCTGGCCCGCCTCACCGCCGTGATGTCCCTCCTGGAGGGGCACGCCGACTTCGTGATGGACGGGGTCGGTCCGGACGTCGTGCCGAGCGTCGCCGAGATCCGCGAGAAGTTCCAGCAGCGTCGCGCCAAGGGCGCCTCCCGGCTGGACATGGCGCTGCGCAAACTGCTGGGTCTGGACGCCAAGCTCCGCCAGTACCGGGACGGCGAACGCTTCGTACGGGCCGTCGTCGACCAGGTCGGCATGGACGGCTTCAACCGCGTGTGGACGTCCCCGAACACCCTCCCGACCAAGACGGAGATCGCCAAACCGGCGGACTGGGTCGCGCGGGTGCACCGCAAGTCCGAGTCGTGAACAGGGCGCCGGGGTCGTGAAGCGATTCAGGCCGACGGCAGGCGAACGCCCCTCCAATCACCCGTCCGAGGGACCGTGAGCGATGGGTAGGCGTGCAATGCTCGGGGAACGGCCCGGTTCTGTCACCATCTACATACTCTGAGTGACCGAGCTCGGGCTCACCCCCGACAATTTCATGAAGGGAACCGGACATGGGTCCCCATCCTGCGGTCGCGGCGATACGCCTGGCGGTCCGCCGCGTCCTCCACGACATCCTGACCGACCACAGCCGTACGACCGAAGAGCCCGGCGCCTCGGACGACACCCCGCACGAGCGCCTGCCGTCGCCGCTCGTGCTCGTGGCGTGCTCCGGCGGAGCCGACTCCATGGCCCTCGCCTCGGCCCTCGCCTTCGAGGCCCCCAAGCTCGGCATCCGCGCCGGCGGCGTCACCGTCGACCACGGCCTGCAGCCCGGCTCCGGCCTGCGCGCCGACGAAGTCGTCCTGCGGCTGCGTGAACTCGGCCTCGACCCGGTCGAGGCCACCGCCGTGACCGTCGGGCGCGAGGGCGGCCCCGAGGCAGCCGCCCGCGACGCCCGCTACGCCGCGCTGGACGCCGCCGCCGAACGCCATGGCGCCCTCGCCGTCCTGCTCGGCCACACCCGCGACGACCAGGCCGAAACCGTCCTGCTCGGCCTCGCCCGCGGCTCCGGCATCCGCTCCCTGTCCGGCATGGCCGCTGTGTCCGGACGGCCGGGTGCCGCCCGCCGCTACCGCCGCCCGTTCCTCCAGCTCGACCGGCAGACCGCCCGCAAGGCCTGCATGGTCCAGTCGCTGCCCGTCTGGGACGACCCCCACAACGCGGATCCGGCGTACACCCGCTCGCGGCTGCGCCACGAGGGTCTGCCCGCCCTGGAGAAGGCGCTCGGCAAAGGCGTCGTGGAAGCCCTCGCCCGTACGGCCCAGCTCTCCCGCGACGACGCCGACGCCCTGGACGCCTGGGCCGGTCAGGCCCAGGACTCCGTCCGGGACGCCGCCGGTCTCCTGGAGTGCGCCAAGCTCTACGCCCTGCCGCCCGCCGTGCGCCGCCGCGTCCTGCGCCGCGCCGCCATCGAGGCAGGCGCTCCGGCGGGCTCGCTGTTCGCCCGGCACATCGAGGAGGTCGACCGGCTGATCACCGGTTGGCGCGGCCAGGGAGCCATCAATCTCCCGGGCAAAGTCGTAGCTCAGCGGCAGGGTGGCAGACTGGTGATTCGGCAAGGCTGAATCCGGACCCCCGCCATCGGATCGCTCACGCGGCTCGTGGGCGGTCCGAACGGCCGGTGGGACGACCGAAAGTGATGCGGGTGGACGCGAACGACATGGGTGCCGACCTCAAGACGGTACTCATCACGAAGGAAGAGATCGACGCGAAGCTGGTCGATCTGGCCGCGAAGATCGACGCGGAGTACGCGGGCAAGGACCTGCTCATCGTCGGCGTCCTCAAGGGCGCGGTGATGGTCATGGCCGACCTCGCCCGGGCGCTGTCCACCCCCGTCACCATGGACTGGATGGCGGTGTCCTCGTACGGGGCGGGCACCCAGTCCTCCGGTGTGGTGCGGATCCTCAAGGACCTCGACACGGACATCAAGGGCAAGCACGTCCTCATCGTCGAGGACATCATCGACTCCGGCCTGACCCTGTCCTGGCTGATCTCCAACCTCGGCTCGCGCGAGCCCGCATCCCTCAAGGTGTGCACCCTGCTGCGCAAGCCCGAGGCCGCCAAGGTCGCCATCGACGTGGAGTGGGTCGGCTTCGACATCCCGAACGAGTTCGTCGTCGGTTACGGCCTCGACTACGCCGAGAAGTACCGCAACCTCCCGTTCGTCGGTACGCTCGCGCCCCATGTCTACGGCGGCTGAGAGCCAGACGGCCGGGGCCCCGTAAGACGATCGGGAACCTCAGCGGGTTTCGCGCCGTTGGAGCATGCAGACGGGTTAGCCAGCCCTCCCGTGCGGCTTCGGTCCACAATGCTGGGGTACCGTCAGAAGAACTGTCTTATCAAACTCACTATGGCAGGAGGGACGGGGCGTCTTCGCTCCGTATGGATGGACGTGAAGCGATACTTCCGTGGGCCGGTCATGTGGATCGTGCTGGCCGTCCTTGCCGTGGTCGTGTTGATGCAGGTCGTCGGCTCGTCCGGTGGCTACAAGACGGTGGACACCGGCCAGGTGATCCAGGCGATCAATGACAACAAGGTCGAGTCGGCCAAACTGACCACCGGCGACGAGTCGACCATCAAGGTCGAACTCAAGGACGGCGTAAAGGTCGAAGGCAGCTCGAAGATCCAGGCGAGCTACATCGGCGACCAGGGCGTGACCATCGCCGGCACGCTGCAGACCAAGTACCAGGACAAGCAGATCCCGGACGGGTACACCGTCTCGCCGACGAAGCAGAACGCCTTCGTCGGGATCCTGCTCTCCCTGCTCCCCTTCGTCCTCATCGTGGTCGTCTTCCTGTTCCTGATGAATCAGATGCAGGGTGGCGGCTCCCGGGTCATGCAATTCGGGAAGTCCAAGGCGAAGCTCATCACCAAGGACACCCCGAAGACGACGTTCTCGGACGTCGCAGGCTCGGACGAGGCCGTCGAGGAGCTCCACGAGATCAAGGAGTTCCTGCAGGAACCGGCGAAGTTCCAGGCCGTCGGGGCGAAGATCCCCAAGGGCGTACTGCTGTACGGCCCTCCCGGCACCGGCAAGACCCTGCTCGCGCGAGCTGTCGCGGGCGAGGCCGGCGTGCCGTTCTACTCGATCTCCGGTTCCGACTTCGTCGAGATGTTCGTCGGTGTCGGTGCCTCCCGAGTCCGTGACCTGTTCGAGCAGGCCAAGGCGAACGCCCCGGCGATCGTCTTCGTCGACGAGATCGACGCGGTCGGCCGCCATCGCGGTGCCGGCCTCGGCGGTGGTCACGACGAGCGCGAGCAGACGCTGAACCAGCTGCTCGTCGAGATGGACGGCTTCGACGTCAAGGGCGGTGTGATTCTCATCGCCGCGACGAACCGGCCGGACATCCTCGACCCGGCCCTTCTGCGTCCCGGCCGCTTCGACCGCCAGATCGCGGTCGACCGTCCGGACATGCAGGGCCGTCTGGAGATCCTCAAGGTTCACCAGAAGGGCAAGCCGGTCGCGCCGGACGTCGACCTGTCGGCCGTCGCCCGCCGCACCCCGGGCTTCACCGGCGCGGACCTGTCGAACGTGCTGAACGAAGCGGCGCTCCTGACGGCGCGCAGCGACAAGAAGCTCATCGACAACCACTCGCTGGACGAGGCGATCGACCGCGTCGTGGCGGGGCCGCAGAAGCGGACCCGGATCATGTCGGACAAGGAAAAGAAGATCACCGCGTACCACGAGGGCGGACATGCCCTGGTCGCGGCGGCCTCCCCGAACTCCGACCCGGTCCACAAGATCACGATCCTCTCGAGAGGCCGTGCTCTGGGCTACACGATGGTCCTGCCGGACGAGGACAAGTACTCGACCACCCGCAACGAGATGCTGGACCAGCTGGCCTACATGCTGGGCGGCCGCGCGGCCGAGGAACTGGTCTTCCACGACCCGACGACCGGCGCTGCGAACGACATCGAGAAGGCCACCGCAACGGCCCGCGCGATGGTCACGCAGTACGGCATGACCGAGCGTCTCGGCGCCATCAAGTTCGGTGGCGACAACACCGAGCCGTTCCTAGGCCGGGAGATGTCGCACCCGCGTGACTACTCGGAAGAGGTCGCCGCGCTGGTCGACGAAGAGGTCAAGAAGCTGATCGAGACGGCGCACAACGAGGCCTGGGAAATCCTGGTCGAGAACCGCGACGTCCTCGACCAGCTGGTCCTCCAGCTGCTGGAGAAGGAGACGCTGAACAAGGAGCAGATCGCCGAGATCTTCGCTCCCATCGTCAAGCGTCCCCCGCGGCCGGCCTGGACCGGCTCCTCCCGCCGTACGCCGTCCACCCGTCCGCCGGTGCTCTCCCCCAGGGAGCTCGCACTGACGAACGGTGCCAACGGCGCCACGCCGGCGATCTCCACGGCGAAGTCCACCGCGGCGGAACCCGCCCCGGTGGCCGAGCCCGCACCCGAGGACCGTCCGGAGAGCTGACTCCCCGGACACCTCGGACCCCCGGTGACCTCACCAGGCCCGGAATGGATGCCGCGCCCCCCAGGTTCTAGCCTGGGGGGCGCGGCATTTGCATGCCCGCAGTGAGGTGCGTGGCCCACACGCGCGAAAGGCACAGGAACGAGGCACCAGATGACCGACCCCGTGACGCTGGACGGCGCAGGCTCCATCGGCGATTTCGACGAGAAGCGGGCCGAGAACGCCGTACGCGAACTGCTGATCGCGGTCGGTGAGGATCCGGACCGAGAGGGCCTCAGGGAGACGCCGGCGAGGGTCGCGAGGGCGTACAAGGAGATATTCGCGGGGCTGTGGCAGCGCCCGGAGGACGTGCTGACGACGACGTTCGACATGGGGCACGACGAGATGGTGCTCGTGAAGGACATCGAGGTGTACTCGACCTGTGAGCACCATCTCGTGCCGTTCCGAGGCGTCGCCCACGTCGGATACATTCCGGCCACCACCGGCAAGATCACCGGGCTGTCCAAACTGGCGCGCCTGGTGGACGTCTACGCCCGGCGCCCGCAGGTGCAGGAACGACTCACCACGCAGATCGCGGACTCCCTGATGGAGATGCTGGAGCCGCGTGGCGTCATCGTGGTCGTGGAGTGCGAGCACATGTGCATGTCGATGCGGGGCATCCGCAAGCCCGGCGCCAAGACCCTCACGTCGGCCGTGCGCGGGCAGCTGCGGGACGCGGCGACGCGGAACGAGGCGATGAGCCTCATCATGGCCCGCTGACGGCCACCGGCGTCACGCCGCCGAGGCCGCTCCCGTGTTGTGGTCGTCATCGTCCTCCGGGAGCCTGCACACGCGCTCCAGGAAGATGGCGGCCGCTATGACGGCGATGCCCGCGAGGACCGAGAAGCCGGCGTAGATGGCCTGGTCGCGGCGGGCGGGGATGTCGAGGGACTCCAGCAGGAAGACGCCGGTGCCGCCGTACATCCCGGAGACCAGGGCGGCGACCAGGGCGCTCGCCTGACCGAAGACGACCGCGCGGGCCGCCATGAGCGGGTCGACGCCCTTGGCCTCGGGGCGGCGCTCGCGCTGGGCCTTGAGGCGGGCGCGGATGGAGAGCGCCGTTGACAGCAGGACCGCCGCGATCAGGGCGAGGACGATGGGGGCGGCCAGGGGAACGCTGGGGAGGGTCCCGACCGAGTTCCAGAGGCGGGCGCCCGCCCAGGACAGGATCCCTGCGACGGCGAAGACGCCGGCCAGCAGCCTGATGCGCAGCTCTCTCACGGTGTCCCTTCAGGTCCCCGGCCGTGGTCCCGGACGGTGGTCGTGATGACCCGTCCGGTCCGGCCGTCATGTCCGGCCGCCCCGGGGTCGTCTTGACCTTAACGGCTACTCGGGCAGCCGGAGTTCCAGGTCCTTGCGGGGTTCTACGCCGTGGCGGGTGAGGGTGTCGAGGAGGGCGGCGACCGCGCCCCGTCCGGGCAGCTGGGCCTCGGGTTCGACGTCATGCCAGGGGGCGAGCACGAAGGCGCGTTCGTGGGCGCGGGGGTGAGGCAGGGTGAGCTGCGGGTCGTCGGTGACGACATCGGCGTACGTGACGATGTCGACGTCGAGGGTGCGCGGGCCCCAGCGCTCGTCCCGCACCCGGTTGAAGGCCTCCTCGACGGCGTGCGCCCGCTCCAGGAGGGAGGACGGGGGCAGGGTCGTCTTCAGGACCACGACCGCGTTGAAGTAGGACGGCTGGCTGCCGGGCTCGACGCCCCACGGCTCCGTCTCGTACACGGGGGAGACCAGCTTGATGCGGACGCCGGGGGTGTCCTCCAGGGCGTCGATGGCGCCCTGGAGGGTCTCCAGGCGGTTGCCCAGGTTGGAGCCGAGGGAGATCACGGCCCGTTTCGGGTTGTGCAGGGTGGTGTCGGCGGCGTCGACCTTCTCGACGACGGAGGCGGGTACCGGCTGTACGGTCGGGTCGCTCTGACCCTCGGTGAAGAACGCGGTCATACTCGGCTCCGGGTGATGGTGACGGTCACGTCGTCGAAGGGGACGGTGATCGGCGCGTCCGGTTTGTGGACGGTGACCTCGACCTCCTGGACTCCTTCGTGCTTCAGACAGGCCTGGGTGATGCGCTCGGCGAGCGTCTCGATGAGGTTGACGGGCTCGCCCTCGACGACCGCCACGACCTCCTCCGCCACGATGCCGTAGTGCACGGTCTTCGCCAGGTCGTCGTCGGCGGCGGCCGGCCGGGTGTCCAGGCCCAGGACGAGGTCCACGATGAAGGTCTGCCCTTCCTCGCGCTCCTTGGGGAACACACCGTGGTGCCCGCGGGCCTTGAGGCCGCGCAGCGCGACACGATCCACGCGAATCACTCCTGCAGTCGTCGGTGACGGCCGGTTCGTACCACGTGCGGGCGGTACACCGGCCTCGAACGAATCTACCTGCGAGCACTGACAGGGCCGGGCCACGGGGGCGCGGCCGGGCCGGGTTCAGGAGGTTTCACCGTGCGTTTCCCCTGGGGAACCCGGCGGCTCACGGGCTGGTAGCCGCCCCTACCCAGGGTCCGTGATTCCAACCACTTCTTGATCCCTGCGGGCGGCCCCGGGCGGCCGGCGGGAGTTCCGGGGACTGCTTGTCCTGTGAGGCGTCTACCCGCTCAGGTGGGGGTCTCGTCGCTTTCGTCCTCGTCGTTTTCGGCCAGAACGGGAGAGGCGTGGTGGGACCAGAGCTTCCAGCCGTCGGGGGTGCGGCGGAACACGTTCGTGGCGACGACCAGCTGGCCGACGAGCGGGCCGAGTTCCTCGCCGCCCTCGGGGGCGGGGCCGCCGCTGAGGATGTTCTCCGTGCAGGTCACCAGCGCGGTGTCGCCGGTGACGGACACGTGCACGTCGGTGAGGAAGAACTGGATGTAGTCCGTGTTCGCCATGATCAGGGCGTACGACCTGAGGACCTCGCCGCGGCCGGTCAGCACGGGCCAGCCGGGGTGCACGCACGAGACCACGCCGACGTCGGCCGGATCGTGGTACTCCTCGTCGACGCCCAGGTCGGTCGGGGTCAGCCAGAGCGAGCCCAGCGCTTCGAAGTCGCCGTGTTCCAGGGCCTCGTAGAAGGACGTGTTGGCGAGTTCGACCGCTTCGACGTCGGTGTGGGGGGCGCTCACCGGTCTCCCTCTGCGCCGTTGCGCGCGGCGCGTGCGCCGTCGGCGGAGCGCGCGCTTTCCACGGCGCGCGCGACCCGTACCGCGTCCGCCGTCGCGCGCACCTCGTGCACGCGCACCGCCCATGCGCCGGCGTGCGCCGCGAGCGCGGAGACGGCGGCCGTCGCGGCGTCGCGCTCGCGTGCGGGCGGAGGAGCGCCCTCCGGTCCGGCGAGGACGCGGCCGAGGAACCGCTTGCGGGAGGCGGCCACGAGCAGCGGATGGCCGAGGCCGAGGACGCGGTCGAGGTGGGCCAGAAGGGTGAGGTCGTGTTCGGCGTCCTTGGAGAAGCCGAGGCCGGGGTCGACGACGATGCGGTCGGGGGAGATGCCGCCCGCGAGAACGGCCTCCACGCGCGCGTGGAGTTCGTCGACGACTTCGGCGACCACGTCGTCGTACACGCCCTTGACGTTGCCGCCCTCCAGGAAGCCGCGCCAGTGCATGACGACGAAGGGGGCACCGGCGGCGGCCACGGTCGGGACCATCGCGGGGTCGGCGAGGCCGCCGCTGACGTCGTTGACCAGGACCGCGCCGGCCGCGAGGGCCCGTTCGGCGACGGAGGCGCGCATGGTGTCGACGGAGACGGTGACACCCTCGGAGGCGAGGCCGCGGACGACCGGGACGACCCGCTTGAGCTCCTCGGCCTCGTCGACCCGGGTGGCGCCGGGGCGGGTGGACTCGCCGCCGACGTCGACGAGGTCGGCGCCCTCGGTGACCAGGTCGAGACCGTGCTTGACGGCGGCCGTCGTGTCGAAGAAGCGGCCACCGTCGGAGAAGGAATCCGGGGTGACGTTCACGACTCCCATGACCGCGCAGCGGCCCCATTCCGGAAGGCCCGCGACGCGCCCACGTCCGCTCTGCATGCTCATGCGTTCAGCGTAGGCCCAGGGGCGGGGCCGTAAGGTCCGAGGCCCGCCTGGCACGACGGGCGCGGGCGGACACGTACGGCCCGAGCGGCCCGAGCGGAAGCCCTCGGGCTGGAGGAGGGGATGGGGCTTCCGCTCGGGCCTGTCCTGCTGGGCGCGGTCCGTGCCGTTCGGCCTGCACCGCGGCCCGTTCCGTCACGCCGCGCGGACGTCCCGTTCGGCGACGGCGTGGGCGCACGCGCGCGGGATCGCCGGACGACGACGCAGGAAGCGCGGCAGGGGGAGGGCCAGGCTGACGAACCCCTCCGCCTGCATGGCGGCGAAGCCGATGCGGGGCAGGTCGCCGGAGGCGCGGTAGACGACGAAGCGCGGCTCCCAGCGGGGCTGGAACTTCGCGTTGAACTTGTACAGGGACTCGATCTGGAACCACCGGGAGAGGAAGACGAGCAGTCCGCGCCAGGCGCGCAGCACCGGACCCGCGCCGATCTTCTCGCCGCGCGCCAGGGCCGAGCGGAACATCGCGAAGTTCAGGGAGACGCGTTCGATGCCGAGTCTCGGTGCCGCCTGGAGTGCCGCCACGATCAGCAGTTCGTTCATGCCCGGGTCCGCCGAGCGGTCCCGCCGCATCAGGTCCAGGGACGCGCCGTCCGTGCCCCACGGCACGAAGTGGAGGATCGCCTTCAGGTCGCCGTACTGACCCGGCCGGTCGTCCGCCTTGTGGGCCGTGGCGATGAGGCAGTCGCCGTCGGCGGGGTCGCCGATGCGGCCCAGCGCCATGGAGAAGCCGCGTTCGGTGTCGGTGCCGCGCCAGTCCTCGGCGGCGCGGCGGATGCGGTCCAGCTCGGCGTCGCCGAGGTCACGGACGCGCCGTACCCGGGTCTCGTAACCGGCGCGCTCGATGCGTTTGACCATCTGGCGCACATTGCGCATCGCGCGGCCGGCGAGGGAGAAATCCGCGACGTCCACCACCGCCTCGTCGCCCAGTTCGAGAGCGTCGAGGCCGGTCTCGCGGGTCCAGACCTCGCCGCCGGTCTCGGAGCAGCCCATCACGGCGGGGGTCCAGGAGTGGGCCCGGGCCTCGTCCATGAAGCGCTCGATGGCGCCCGGCCAGGCCTCGACGTCGCCGATCGGGTCGCCGCTGGCGAGCATCACGCCGGAGACGACGCGGTAGGTGACGGCCGCCTTGCCGCTGGGGGAGAAGACGACGGCCTTGTCGCGGCGCAGCGCGAAGTGGCCGAGGGAGTCGCGGCCGCCGTGCTTGTCCAGCAGGGCCCGCAGCCGGACCTCGTCCTCCGCCGTGAGGCGCGCCGCCGGGTGCTCGGGGCGAAAGGCAAGGTAGATCGTGGTGACGGCGGTGAGCAGGCCCAGGGCGCCCAGGGAGAAGGCGACCGTCCAGGACGTGTTGCCCTGGTAGTCGACCGGGCCCTCGAAGCCGAACAGGCCGTACAGGACGTGCGCGATGCGGTCGGCGAGGCTGGGGTCGCCCACCATGCGGTTGGGGTGGGCGCTGACGATGACCAGCCCGAGGGCGAGTGAACCGGCGCCCATGAGGACGAAGTTGGCGAGCGCCCGCCACCGGCTGCGCGGGTCGGGCAGGGCCGCGAACTGGTCGCGGTGGCGCAGCAGGGGCGCGAGCAACGCGAGCGAGATGAGCACGCCCACCAGGGAGTGCCGGTACGTGAACTGCGCCACCGCTCCGGCCGGGAGCAGCACCACGGCCGCGCGCCAGGCCCGGCGCTTGTGCCGCCGCAGTCCGTGGGCGAGCAGCAGCAACAGGACGCCGGCACTGATCGAGAGCGCGGCGGCGAACGGTCCGAGCGCGCCGGGCAGCACCTCGGCCATCGTGTGCATACGGCTGTGCCTGAAGCGCGGGAAGACGCCCGCGGCGATGTCCACGAGGCCCACGAGCGCGCAGGCTCTGCCGACGAGGGCCGGGACGGCCTCGGGGCGCGGACCACTCAGGGCGCGCCGCACCCGGTGTGATCCGGTCGGAACCTCGCCCGACATTTCCTCATCTGTCCTGACAGACATCGCATCCCGTTGTTCTGCGAGAGACCTTGGATCCGGGCCCGATTCGGGCATCCGGCGACATTGCGCCCTCTAGGACGGTGTCTCAGGGGGAGAGGTTCACTCAACTCCTCAAAGCTGTCCCAAAGCCCAGGGAAAGTCCCGGGCAAGCCCTCACGAAGGAATCCATGGGTCTCACGAGCAACAAGACACTGGTGCTGGCGGTGCTCTTCGCCGTGCTGCTGTTCGTCGGCACGGTGTGGCTGTGGCCACGGCTGGCGCGGCGGAACTGGCGGGCCGTCGGCGGGCGCGTGGGCCTGCTGTTCGCCACGCAGCTGGCGCTCTTCGTGTCGGTGGGCCTCGCCGCCAACCAGGCCTTCGGTTTCTACGCCTCCTGGGCGGACCTGTTCGGGCGGGAGACCGGCCAGGGTGTGGTCGTCGACCACACCGAGGGTCTCGGGTCCGGCGGCCCTCTCCAGGTGGTCGACACGCGGAGGGTGTACGAGACGGGCGGCCTGAGACCGCAGGCCGGCGGGCAGATACAGAAGGTCGCCATCGCGGGCCGTACGACGCATATCAACTCGCCCGCGTACGTGTATCTGCCGCCGGAGTACTTCCAGCCGCAGTACCGCACGCGGACGTTTCCCGCGGCCGTCGTCCTCACCGGATATCCGGGTACGGCTCAGGCGCTGGTGAACAGACTCCACTTCCCGCGCACGGCCTGGAACCTCGCCAGGAACGGGCGTATGCAGCCGATGATCCTGGTGATGCTGCGGCCGACGGTGGCGCCGCCGCGGGACACGGAGTGCGTGGACGTGCCGGGGGGCCCGCAGACGGAGTCGTTCTTCGCCAGGGATCTGCCCGACGCCGTACGGGCCCACTACAGGGTCGGCGAAAAGCCGGGCAGCTGGGGAATCATCGGCGACTCGACGGGCGGCTACTGCGCGCTCAAGCTGGCCATGCACCATCCCGAGGTGTACGCCGCCGGGGCGGGACTGTCCCCGTACTACAACGCGCCGAGCGACCCGACCACGGGCGATCTCTTCCACGGTGACAAGGAACTGCGCGACCGCGCGAACCTGTTCTGGTTCCTCAAGCACATGCCCGCCCCCGACACTTCACTGCTCGTCACCAGCAGCAAGGCCGGCGAGGCGAACTACAAGGACACGTTGAAGTTCATCGAGCGGGTGAAGGACACCGGGCGGACGCGGATCTCCTCGATCATCCTGGAAAGCGGCGGCCACAACTTCAACACCTGGCGGCGGGAGATTCCGGCGACGCTGCAGTGGATCAGCGGACGGCTGGACGACCACTGAAAATGATCTTGCACTTCTCGGTGTCCTTGTCGTTCCTGTCTTGCCAACGTCTTGCCGACCCGTCTTGCCAATCCTGCCGAATTCTGTGGCGGATCTGATTCCTGATGACATGTGAAGGCACCGGGATGGCTGTGTTTTTACGGGCTGGGGCACCATCATTCGCCTACGCGCGGTAAGTTTCTGGCCATGCCACGTGGACGTCACCGCCATTCCCCGCCCTTGCACAGGATGCTGCCCCCGTCGGCCATCGCAGGCGTCTCACTCGTCTGTGCGCTCGGCCCCTGGGTGTTCACGGAGCAGATGGTGCTCCGTGGTCTGGCCGCGGCCGCCGCGGCGACGGCGGTCGTCGGCGCGGTCGTCATGCGTCACTGGGACACCCAGGCGGGCAAACAGGTCGCCGACCTCACGCGCGCGCGTGCGAGCGACGAGTGGCGCTTCGAGGAGCGGGTCGCCGAACTGGAGACCGACCTCGACGAGTCGCGCGAACTGCGCGTCAAGCTGGAGCAGCGGCTGCGGGCCAAGCGCGCCGAACTCGCGGGGCTGCGCAACGAACACGCGGCCCTGCTGCGGCGGTACGCCACGGCGGAGACCGAGCGCGCGAGCGCCCTGGAGGGCCGTCGCCTGCTCGAGATAGAGGCGTCCGGTCCGACCCGTGAGCTGCTGCCGGCGCAGGCCGTGCCGGTGGCCGAGGCGGGGGCCGTGGCTGCCCCGGCCGACAAGGAGACCGACGAGACCGACGGGGCAGCCGAGGCCGTACCGGCGGCGGAAGCGGAGACCGAGGCTCCGGCGATCTTCTCGCCCGAGGGGTCCAAGCTGTTCCTGCGGGCGAAGGGGGCGCTGGCGCGTCTCGTCGAGAAGGGCGACGTCGACGGCGCGGCGGTCCAGGCGGAGCCGACGAGCGAGCCCGAGGACGTCACGAAGACCGAGCCCGAGGACGTCACGAAGACCGAGCCGAAGAGTGAGTCGAAGAGCGAGCCGAAGAGCGAGCTCAAGAACGTCACGAAGGCCGGCTTCAAGGACGCCGTGAAGGACGAGCCGGCGAAGGCCGGTTCGGCCGGGGAGACGGCCGCCGAGGCATCCGACGGCACCGAGGCGGAGGCCGCGCAGGAGGACGAGGTGCGGGGGAAGCCCGTGGCGGTCGACGAGCATGAGCGCGCGGCCGCCATCCCGACGGTGAAGACCGCCCAGCCGGGCCGGCAGCCCTCCGGACACTTCGTCGCGCCGACCGCGGTGGCGGTCGCACCGGCGACGCCCGCGCGACGCCCGCTGGTGGAGGGCGGCTTCGACTTCTTCGGCATGGAGAAGGGGGCGGCCCCGGCGGCTCTTGCCGCCGTCCAGAACGAGGACCTCGCCGACGTCGTCGGCCAGGAGGCGCTCGCCCTGCACAAGGCCGAGTCCGAGGCGGAGTTCAAGCCTGCGGACGAGGAGTCCCGTGGCGTCGGCCAGGTCATCGACCTGACGGCCCACGACGAGACCGAGCAGATCGACGTACAGGGGCTGCGGAGCGCGGTCTCGTGACGTCCGCCGTGTCGTGACGCCCGCCGTGTCGTGACGTCCGCGGTCCGCGGTCTCGTGACGTCCGTACGGTCGGTCTCCAACGTCCGTGCGCAGACAGGCCTAGGACGCCATCCAGCGGTCCGGTCGTGCGACCTTGCGTCCCGTCCGTGACCGCTCGGCCTGCCCCCGCAGCAGCTCGGCAGCCTCCTGAGCGTCCCTCAGCCGGGCCGTGACCGTCTTGCTGGCCCCCGTGTCCACGTGGACGTCGGCGACGCGCCACACGCGCTGCCAGGGCCCTTGCGCGAGCCGTACGCTCTGCACCTTCGCGTGCGGGACGAGCGACAGGCTGCGCCGCAGCAGGCCGTGCCGGGCCGCGAACACCGCGTCGGTGACGGCGAGTCCGTAGCCGCGCCACCACCACGGCACGCACCGGGCGGCCCGCCGCGGTGGACGGGACAGCGCCGACAGGGGTGGCACGGTCACGCCGGGCAGCACGCGCGCGACGACCGACTCGGCGACCTCCCGCGGGGCGACCGGCACCAGTACGGAGTTGGACGACCCGGCCACGTCCAGCTCCACCCGCACCCAGCCGCGCCGCCGCCACAGCAACGGCTCCACGATCCTCACGGTCTGTACGCGCCCCGGAGGCACCGTCTCGTGCGTGCGGTCCAGTAGCCCGTGGTCGATCCGCAGACCGTCCGGCGACTCGCCCACCGTCCAGTCGTACTCGCCGACGAACCGCCCCACGCTGCTCGCGCCCGCCGCGCCCAGCAGCGGCAGCGCGGTCGCGAGGACCGTCCACACGCTGTGGGTGGCCGGCCACAGCACCGACGGTACGACGAGCGCGGCGACCAGCGTGCCCCAGGTCGCGCCGGTCAGCACCAGCGAGACGGCGAGGACGCCCGGCGGCACGCGGAGCAGCTCGCGGGAGGGCGCCTCGCCGACCTCATGCGCCGTCTCGGGCGCGAAACCGGCGGCGCGGGCGAGGAGTTCGGCGCGCAGCGCCCGCGCCTCGCCCTCGCCCAGGAAGGCGAGCTCGTCCTTCTTGTCCGCGCCCACCACGTCGAGTTTGAGTTTCGCGACCCCCGCCACCCGCGCCAGCAGCGGCTGGGTGACGTCGACCGCCTGGATGCGTTCGAGCCGGATGTGCGCGGCGCGCCTGAACAGCAGGCCGGTACGGATGCGCAGTTCGGTGTCCGTCACCGCGAAGTGAGTGAACCACCAGGTCAGAAAGCCGTAGAGGGCGGCGGCCGGCACGAACACGGCGAGCCCGATCAGCAGCGTGGTCGTGGTCAGCCTCGTCAGCTGCGCCTGTGCCTGACTGGGGTCGTGCACCGCCCACCCGATGATCACGGCGATCGGTGCCCAGGCCCGCCTGAACGGGGTCACGGGGTGCAGCCGCCGCTCGGTGACCGGCGGCCTCTCGCGTATGGCGTCGGGCACGCCCGGCGCCGTCACAGGCCCGCCGATCGGGCCTCGCCGAGTTCGGTGAGCCGGTCGCGCAGCCGTTCCGCCTCGTCCGGGTCGAGGCCCGGGATGGTCGCGTCGGTGGCCGCGGCCGCGGTGTGCAGCTGCACGCTGGCCAGCCCGAAGTGGCGTTCGACGGGCCCGGAGGTGACCTCGACCAGTTGCATCCGCCCGTACGGCACGACGGTCTCCTCCTGCCAGAGCACGCCCCGGCTGATCAGCAGGTCGTCGGCGCGCTCGGCGTAGCGCCAGGAACGCCAGTTGCGGCCGAGCATCACCCAGCCCCACGCCGTCAGTGCCAGCGGCAACAGCGCGAAGAAGGCCCAGGCCGGGCCAACGAGCAGGCCGAGCATCAGGCCGAGTCCCACAGCCAGCAGCCCCAGCCACACCACCAGCAACAGCCGCCGCATTCGCAGCAGCCCCGGTGGCAGTCCGGTCCACACCGGCTCGTCTGCCGTGGTGCCCTTGGTCCCCGTGTCCGCCGTGCTCCCCGTCTCCATACGGCCAGCGTACGTAGGAGAGACTGTGTCCATGACTCCTACGACGGAGACCATGGTCGGTATCGGCGGCGCCGCGGAGAGCACCGACATGGTGCTCAACATCGGGCCCCAGCACCCGTCCACCCACGGTGTCCTACGCCTCAGGCTGGTGCTGGACGGCGAACGTATCCAGCATGCGGAGCCGGTGATCGGCTACATGCACCGCGGCGCGGAGAAGCTCTTCGAGGCGCGCGACTACCGCCAGATCATCATGCTCGCCAACCGCCACGACTGGCTGTCGGCCTTCTCGAACGAGCTGGGTGTCGTCCTCGGGGTGGAGCGCATGCTCGGCATGGAGGTCCCCGAGCGCGCGGTGTGGACGCGCACGCTGCTCGCGGAGCTGAACCGGGTGCTGAACCACATGATGTTCCTCGGGTCCTATCCCCTGGAGCTCGGCGGCATCACCCCCGTCTTCTACGCGTTCCGGGAGCGCGAGACGCTCCAGAACGTCATGGAGGAGGTCTCCGGCGGGCGCATGCACTACATGTTCAACCGCGTCGGCGGCCTCAAGGAGGACCTCCCGGCCGGATGGGCCTCACGCGCGCGTGCCGCCGTCGCCTCCGTGCGCTCACGGATGGACGTCTACGACGATCTGGTGCTCGGCAACGAGATCTTCCGAGGGCGCACGCGGGGCGTGGGCGTCCTCGCCCCGGAGGCCGTGCACGCCTACGGCGTGAGCGGGCCGATCGCGCGCGCCTCGGGCGTCGACTTCGACCTGCGCCGCGACGAGCCGTACCTGGCCTACGGGCAGCTGCAGGACACCCTGAAAGTGGTGACCCGGACGGAGGGCGACTGCCTGGCCCGCTTCGAGGTCCTCCTGGAGCAGACGCACAACGCCCTCGACCTCGCGGACGCCTGCCTGGACAGGCTCGCCGGCCTGCCGCCCGGGCCGATCAACCAGCGCCTCCCCAAGGTCCTGAAGGCGCCCGAGGGCCACACCTACGCGTGGACCGAGAACCCGCTCGGCATCAACGGCTACTACCTCGTCAGCAAGGGCGAGAAGACCCCGTACCGGCTGAAGCTGCGCTCCGCCTCGTACAACAACATCCAGGCCCTCGCGGTGCTGCTGCCGGGCACGCTGGTGGCGGACATGGTGGCCATCCTGGGGTCACTGTTCTTCGTGGTCGGGGACATCGACAAGTAGGCCGCCGAAGGCGGGCCGCCGGCAGTGCGGCTGCCATAGGTCGGCTGTCGGTAGGTCGGCCGTCGGCAGGTCAGCCGACGGCAGGCGGGCCGTCGGCAAGCAGTCCGCCGAGGGGCGCGGCCGGGATCCTCACCGGCTGGAGCAGCCACCCGAAGTCGCCGAGGCCGCCCGTCGCCGTGAGCTCGGCGGCCTCTCCGGCGCTCGCCAGGGCGCGTACGTATGCCGCGGGCTGGGTGGACGCTAGCGCGAGCGGGGGGCGTGCGCCCGAGATGTCCAGGGCGCGCAAGGCGTCGCCCTGGGTCAGCAGACGACCACCGGGGAGCGCGCACGCGTCCAGGGCGACGTGCGCCGTGAGGTCGCACGATCCGTCCGGCACGGGCGCCGTCTCGCGTCCCTCCCGGAAGCCGGTGAGCGTGCCGAACGGGGGCCGCGCGCCCGCGGCGTGCGCGTAGTCCACGGCCACCGCGAGCCCCCGGCCGACGGTCGCGACCGCCGCCGCCCACGCCTCGTCCCTTGGCAGGCCGATCTCCGCCCGCAGCCCCTCCTCGGCAGGCAGGGGCCACCAGCGCGCGAGCCACCGCGCCGCAGGACCGCAGACCGGCTCCCCGAGCCGCTCGGACCCGTCCCGTCGTACGAGCACCAGCCGCGGTACGCCCGCGGAGTCGACCTCGGCGACCTCCACGGGCACGTTGTCCAGCCACTCGTTGGCGAACAGCAGCCCGGTGATCCCCTTCGGGGGCTCGGCCAGCCACTCGATCCGGTGATCGAGGCCGGCGGGCCGGTCGGCGACCTCGACGGCGTACCCACGCGCGCGGGAGGCCACGTCGGCGGGCAGCGCGGCCAGCACACCGGCGACCAACTCGCCCCGCCCCGCCGCCATGTCGACGAAGTCCAGCGCATCGGGCCGCCCCAGCGACTCGTCGACCCGGCACAGCAGCCGGGCCACCGCCTCGGCGTACAACGGGGACGCGTGAACGGACGTACGGAAGTGCGCGCCCGGCCCCTCGGGCCTGCGGTAGAAACCGTCCGGTCCGTACAGGGCGGCCTCCGTCGCCACCCGCCAGCCGAGCCATTCGCCCACTGTCTCCTCCTGCGTCACGCCGTCAGGTTAGGCGTACGGGGGAACGGGGCCTCCACCTTGCGGAGTATGCGCGCCGGGTACGGATCGGTCCTCCGGTTGACCCCTGCACGCATCTCACTTCCCTACGCTGGGTTACGTGCAACGCCTCTATGACTTCCTCCGCAGGCACCCGACGTGGGTCGACAGCTTCTGGGCCGTCTTCCTGTTCGGGATCTCGGTGGTGGGCGAAACCGCCCGTCAGGAGGCGCGGGGTACCGACTCCCCGACGGTCGTCATCCCGATCGTTCTCCTGCTGTGCCTGGTCATCGCCCTGCGGCGGCGCATGCCGGAGAAGATGCTGCTGCTGACCATCGCCCTCGGCGCGGCGCAACTCGTGCTGAACGTGGAGACCACGGCCGCCGACTTCGCCATGCTGGTGATCGTCTACACCGTGGCCGCGACCGGCGCCCGCTGGGCGTCCCGGCTCGCGCTCGGCGTGGGCCTGTGCGCGGCGCCCCTGGCGACACTGCGCTGGCCGAACCAGGACACGAGCGTGCTGGGCAACCTCGCGTTGATGATCTTCCAGGCGGTGCCGTTCGCGCTGGCCTGGGTGCTCGGCGACTCGATCCGCACCCGCCGCGCCTACTTCGCGCAGCTGGAGGAGCGGGCCGCGCGCCTGGAGAAGGAGCGCGAGGCACAGTCCAAGGTCGCGGTCGCCGCCGAGCGCGCCCGGATCGCGCGCGAGCTGCACGATGTGGTCGCGCACAACGTGTCGGTGATGGTGGTGCAGGCCGACGGCGCCGCCTACGTCCTCGACGCCGCTCCCGACCAGGCCAAGAAGGCCCTGGAGACGATCTCCTCCACCGGCCGCCAGGCCCTCGCCGAGATGCGCCGCCTGCTGGGCGTGCTGCGCACCGGCGAGCACCAGGAGGGCGGCGAGTACGTCCCGCAGCCCGACGTCGAGCAGATCGACGAACTCGTCGAGCAGTGCCGGGGCTCCGGTCTGCCCGTCGACTTCAAGATCGAGGGCACCCCGCGGCCGCTGCCCAGCGGCGTCGAGCTCACCGCCTACCGCATCGTGCAGGAGGCGCTCACCAACACCCGCAAGCACGGCGGGCCGAACGCGGGTGCGAGCGTCCGCCTGGTCTACTTCGACGACGGGCTCGGTCTGCTCGTCGAGGACGACGGCAAGGGCGCCCCGCACGAGCTGTACGAGGAGGGCGGCGCCGACGGTGCCGGTCACGGCCTGATCGGCATGCGTGAGCGGGTCGGCATGGTCGGCGGCACCCTGGACGCGGGCCCACGCCCCGGCGGAGGATTCCGCATCAGTGCCCTGCTCCCGCTGAAAGCAGCGCATTGACACCCACGCACGTCTTTCGTTGACACCTGTAACGACCTGCTAACGACCCCCTGCAAAAAACGAATCCCGCACATTCCCGCACATTCCCGCAAAAAGAGAGGCCCCGATGACGATCCGCGTGATGCTCGTCGACGACCAGGTGCTGCTGCGCACCGGGTTCCGGATGGTGCTCGCCGCCCAGCCGGACATGGAGGTCGTCGCGGAGGCGGGCGACGGTGTCGAGGCCCTCCAGGTGCTGCGCTCGACCGCCGTCGACGTCGTGCTGATGGACGTGCGCATGCCGAAGCTGGACGGGGTGGAGACGACCCGCCGTATCTGCTTGGAGTCCGACCCCCCGAAGGTCCTCATCCTGACCACCTTCGACCTGGACGAGTACGCCTTCTCCGGGCTGAAGGCCGGCGCCTCCGGCTTCATGCTCAAGGACGTGCCGCCCGGCGAGCTGCTGGCCGCCATCCGCGCGGTGCACAGCGGTGACGCGGTGGTGGCGCCCTCGACCACGCGCCGCCTGCTCGACCGCTTCGCGCCGATGCTGCCCAGCGCCGGCAAGGCGCCCCAGTTCAAGGAGCTGGAGCGGCTCACCGACCGCGAGCGCGAGGTCATGGTGCTGGTCGCCCAGGGCCTGTCCAACGGCGAGATCGCGGCCCGGCTCGTGCTGTCCGAGGCGACCGTGAAGACCCATGTGGGCCGCATCCTGACCAAGCTCGGGCTGCGGGACCGCGTGCAGGTGGTGGTGCTGGCGTACGAGACGGGGCTGGTCCGGGCGGGCGGGCACGGCTGAGGCAGGTCCCCGCCTCTGGTCACCGCTTTGGCGGAGCATCCATCCAGGAGTCCCAGCGCCTCGCCGAGCCCGCGCCGCCCCCGCCCGGCGCGCACGGCCGGCAGGTCGTGCGCGAGCCGCGCGCCTTCGGCCAGTGCCGTGCGGCCATCGCCGAGCGCCCGGCCCTCGGGCGGGTCCGCCAGACCCTGGGCCGGTGGCCGCAGCCGCGGTCTACGTGCTGACCGCCTCGGTCGATTCCCCGGCTTCGCCGGCCACCTCGGTCACCCGCGCGACGAAGTCCGCGACCGCCGCCTTCACGTCGTCGGCCGTCCATTCGAGGCCGTCGGCGCGCACGGTGACCTCGGTGATGCCCAGACCCGGCCCGCCCAGGCTCCAGGGAACGCCGAAGAGCAGGGTCTTCGTCTGCTCGGCCTGCCGTACGGCCGCCTCGGAGAGGACGTCCGGGTCGTACGGCAGCCAGACCTGGAACTCGTGGGTGTGCGGCTGTTCGGGGAAGACGCGCGCCCACGGCACGCCGGTCTCGGCGAAGCCCTCGCGCAGCGCGGCGGCGACCACGCGCGCGTGGGACACGTACTTCGGCAGCCGGGGCAGCTCGCGTTCCAGGCCGACGAGCGCCGACAGCACCGTGGGGAACTGCTGGAAGATCATGCCGCCGTACCGGTGCCGCCACGTCTTCGCCTCCTCCACAAGGGTCCTCGGGCCGGCCAGCGCGGCGCCGCCGAAGCCGTCGAGGGACTTGTAGAACGACACGTAGACGCTGTCCGCCAGCGCCGCGATCTCGTCCAGGGGGCGGCCGAAGTGGACGGTGGACTCCCACAGGCGCGCGCCGTCGAAATGCACCACCGCGTCGCGCTCGCGCGCCGCCGCCACCACCTCCGTCAGTTCCTCCCAGGAGGGCAGCAGGAAACCGGCGTCCCTGAGGGGCAGTTCCAGCATCAGTGCCCCGAAGGGCTCCTCGAAGTCGCGCACCTCCTCGGCGGTCGGCAGCCGGGGCTCGCTCGTCAGGCGGACCGGACGCAGCCCGGCGACCTCGCTGAGCGCGCCTCTTTCGTGCACCTCGGGGTGGGCCAGCGCGTGCAGCGCCACGGTCGGGTTGCCGGTACGGCCCGCCCAGCAGCGCAGGGCGATCTGCTGGGCCATGGTGCCGGTCGGGAAGAACGCGGCCGCCTCCATGCCCAGCAGCGCGGCGACGCGGTCCTCCAGGGCCTCCACGATCCGGTTGCCGTACATGTCGCCGGGCTCGTCGAGGTCGTACACCTGGGGCGCCGCCTCCTGCAGCCAGGCGAGCCGTTCGCGCAGGGTGCCGCGGAACCCCGCTCGGGACAGGGCGCGCTCCGCCCCCAGGCAGGCGGCCGCCCGCCGCTCCCGCAGCCGCTCCTGCGCCGACTGTTCCCCGCCCTGTTCCGCCGTGTCCGTCATGCTTCGGATCATGCCGTGCGGCGGTCCGCGAGGGCACGCGATTTCCGTCGTTCCGTCAGGGGCGCCCGGGCGCCCGCGAAACCCACAGCCTGTGGACAACCGGACGCCCCCGGAACCGATCGCGTTAACATGACGAGAAATCGTCCGGTACCCAGAGCGGACTGGAACGGGAAGGCCGCCGTCGCGTGAGTACAGTCCACCAGCCAGATCCCAAGGACCGCCCCGCGCGGCTCACCGTCGGCGTCGTGGGCGCCGGCCGGGTGGGCCCCGCACTGGCCGCGTCCCTGCAACTCGCCGGACACCGCCCGGTGGCCGTCTCCGGGGTCTCCGACGCCTCCAGGAGGCGCGCCGCGCAGATGCTGCCCGACGTGCCGATCGTCACGCCCGCCGAAGTCCTGGGGCGTGCCGACCTGGTGCTGCTGACCGTCCCCGACGACGCGCTGCCCGGCCTCGTCGAGGGCCTCGCCGAGACCGGGGCCGTACGGCCCGGGCAGCTGCTCGTGCACACCTCCGGGCGGTACGGCGCGAAGGTCCTGGACCCCGCCCTGCGCGCGGGCGCGCTGCCCCTGGCCCTGCACCCGGCGATGACCTTCACCGGCACCGCCGTCGACGTCCAGCGCCTGGCCGGCTGCTCCTTCGGCGTCACCGCCCCCGACCAGCTGAGGCTGGCCGCCGAGGCGCTCGTCATCGAGATGGGCGGCGAACCGGAGTGGATCGCCGAGGAGAACCGGCCGCTCTACCACGCGGCCCTCGCGCTGGGCGCCAACCACCTGGTGACGCTGGTCGCCCAGTCCATGGAACTGCTGCGCACGGCCGGCGTCACCGCCCCCGACCGGATGCTCGGCCCACTGCTCGGCGCCGCCCTCGACAACGCCCTGCGCTCCGGCGACTCGGCCCTCACCGGCCCCGTCGCGCGCGGGGACGCGGGCACCGTCGCCGCCCACGTCACCGAGCTGCGCAGGCACGCCCCGCAGACCGTCGCCGGCTACCTGGCGATGGCGCGCGCGACCGCGGACCGGGCACTCGCCCACGGACTGCTGAAACCGGAACTCGCGGAGGACCTCCTCGGGGTACTCGCCGACGGGACCACCGGGACCACCGGAACCGACGGCACCGAAGGGGACGCCCGATGACCACCGCCCTGCTGCGTACCGCCGACGAGCTGCACGCACGCGTGCGCGTGGGCCGCCGCGCCGTCGTGATGACCATGGGCGCCCTGCACGAGGGCCACGCCACCCTGATCCGCACCGCCCGCGAGATCGCGGGACCGGACGGCGAGGTCGTGGTCACCGTCTTCGTGAACCCGCTGCAGTTCGGCAAGGGCGAGGACCTCGACCGCTATCCGCGCACCCTGGACGCCGACCTCAAGACCGCCGAGGATTCGGGCGCCGACGCCGTGTTCGCGCCCGGCGTCGAGGAGGTCTACCCGGGCGGCGAGCCCCAGGTCCGCATCAGCGCCGGCCCCATGGGGGAGCGACTGGAGGGCGCCTCGCGCCCCGGCCACTTCGACGGCATGCTCACCGTCGTCGCCAAGCTGCTGCACCTCACCCGCCCCGACGTCGCCCTGTACGGCCAGAAGGACGCACAGCAGCTCGCGCTGATCCGCCGCATGGCGCGGGACCTGAACTTCGGCGTCGAGATCGTCGGCGTACCGACCGTGCGCGAGGAGGACGGCCTCGCCCTGTCCAGCCGCAACCGCTACCTCAAGCCGGAGGAGCGGCGCACGGCGCTCACGCTGTCCCGCGCGCTGTTCGCGGGCCGCGACCGGCACGCGGCCCAGGAGGCGCTGCGCGCGCGGGCGCGTGAAGTGCCCGCCACGCACGCGCGTGCCGAAGCGCTGAGTGCCATAGGGGAGTCCCGCGCGGCGGCCGACACCCACGCCGTCGCCAAGGCCCGCACGTCGCCCGCCACCGCCCCCGGCCAGGACGCCGCGCGTCGCCCCGACCCCACGGGCGGCCCCGCGGCCGTCCGCGCGGCCGCCCGCCTGGTCCTCGACGACGCCGGCCGGCTGAACCCGCCGCTCGCGCTGGACTACCTGGCCCTCGTCGACCCGTCCGACTTCACCGAGATCGAGGACGACTTCACCGGCGAGGCCGTCCTCGCCGTCGCCGCCCGGGTCGGGACGACCCGGTTGATCGACAACATCCCCCTCACCTTCGGAGCCGCCTCGTGACCAGCACAGGCATACGACTGCACGCGCCCGCCCCGGGCTGGTCCATCGACGCCGACGTGGTCGTCGTCGGCTCCGGCGTCGCCGGCCTCACCGCCGCACTGCGCTGCGAGTCCGAAGGCCTGCGGACGGTCGTCGTCACCAAGGCCCGCCTCGACGACGGCTCCACGCGCTGGGCGCAGGGCGGCATCGCCGCGGCCCTTGGCGACGGGGACACACCCGAACAGCACCAGGACGACACGCTGGTGGCGGGCGCGGGCCTGTGCGACGAGGAGGCCGTACGGATCCTCGTCACCGAGGGGCCCGACGCCGTCCGCAGGCTCATCGAGACCGGTGCCCACTTCGACGAGTCCGAGGAAGGCCGCCTGGAGCTCACCCGCGAGGGCGGCCACCACCGCCGCCGCATCGCCCACGCGGGCGGTGACGCGACCGGCGCGGAGATCTCCCGGGCGCTCGTCGAGGCGGTACGCGCGCGTGGCCTTCGCACGATCGAGAACGCACTCGTCCTGGACCTCCTCACGGACGCCGACGGCCGCACCGCGGGCGTGACCCTGCACGTCATGGGCGAGGGCCAGCACGACGGCGTGGGCGCCGTACACGCCCCCGCGGTCGTCCTCGCGACCGGCGGCATGGGCCAGGTCTTCTCGGCGACCACCAACCCGTCCGTGTCGACCGGTGACGGCGTCGCGCTCGCCCTGCGGGCCGGGGCGGAGGTCTCGGACCTCGAATTCGTGCAGTTCCACCCGACCGTGCTGTTCCTGGGTGCGGACGCGGAGGGCCAGCAGCCCCTGGTCTCCGAGGCGGTACGCGGCGAGGGCGCCCACCTGGTGGACGCCGACGGTGTGCGCTTCATGGCCGGCCAGCACGAACTCGCCGAACTCGCGCCCCGGGACATCGTCGCCAAGGGCATCATGCGCCGCATGCAGGAGCAGGACGCCGAGCACATGTTCCTGGACGCCCGGCACTTCGGCGCCCACATGTGGGAGCACCGCTTCCCGACGATCCTCGCCGCCTGCCGCGCCCACGGCATCGACCCGGTCCACGAGCCCATCCCGGTCGCCCCGGCCGCCCACTACGCCTCGGGCGGCGTCCGCACCGATCCCCAGGGCCGTACGACCGTCCCCGGCCTGTACGCGTGCGGTGAGGTCGCCTGCACCGGCGTGCACGGCGCCAACAGGCTGGCGTCGAACTCCCTCCTGGAGGGCCTCGTCTACGCCGAGCGCATCGCCGCCGACATCGCGGCGCGCCGGGCGGAGAACGGCCTCCACGCGCGTGTGCCGGTGCCCGTCGAGCACCCCGAGAAGCCCGCCCACCCCCTGCTCGCGCCCGAGGCCCGGTTCCTGATCCAGCGGACCATGACCCGGGGCGCGGGCGTCCTGCGCTCGGCCGAGTCCCTCGCGACCGCCGCGGACGCCCTCCAGCGGCTCCACGCCGACGCCCGGGACGCCCTCGACGAGAACGGCAAGACCGCCGAGCCCGGCGTCGACACCTGGGAGGCCACCAACCTCCTGTGCGTGGCCCGCGTCCTGGTCGCCGCCGCCCGCCTGCGCGAGGAGACCCGCGGCTGCCACTGGCGTGAGGACCACGCCGAGCGCGACGACACGACATGGCGGCGACACATCGTCGTACGGCTGAATCCCGACCGGACGCTGGCCGTACACACCACGGACACCCCAGACTTCCCCCCGACCCGGCACCAGCAGCCCCACCGTCCCCAGGAGCAGTGACAGAAGTGAGCACCCCCGACCTTCCCCTCGCCCGCAGCGGCGGCTGCGGCGACGGCTGTGCCTGTGGCGCCGACGCCGAAGAGGGCTACGAAGAGTACGCGGAGTGCGGGCTCGACCCCGCGCTCGCACAGCTCCTGGCCGACGCGGGACTCGACCCCGTGGAGGTCGAGGACATCGCCAACGTCGCCATCCAGGAGGACCTCGACCACGGAGTGGACGTGACGACGGTCGCGACCATCCCCGAGGCCGCCGTGGCCACCGCCGACTTCGTCGCGCGCGAGGCGGGCGTCGTCGCGGGCCTGAGGGTCGCCGAAGCGGTCGTCTCGGTCGTCTGCATGGACGAGTTCGAGGTCGAGCGGCACGTGGAGGACGGCGACCGCGTGGAGGCCGGGCAGAAGCTCCTGTCGGTCACCACGCGCACGCGTGACCTGCTCACCGCCGAACGCAGCGCGCTCAACCTCGTGTGCCGCATGTCGGGCATCGCGACCGCCACGCGCGCGTGGGCGGACCTCCTGGAGGGCACCAAGGCGCGCGTGCGGGACACCCGCAAGACGACGCCTGGACTGCGCTCCCTGGAGAAGTACGCGGTGCGCTGCGGCGGCGGCGTCAACCACCGCATGTCGCTGTCCGACGCGGCTCTGGTCAAGGACAACCACGTGGTCGCCGCGGGCGGTGTCGCGCAGGCCTTCGAGGCCGTACGGGAGGCCTTCCCGGAGGTGCCGATCGAGGTCGAGGTCGACACCCTGCACCAGCTGCGCGAGGTCGTGGACGCCGGGGCCGACCTGATCCTCCTGGACAACTTCACCCCGGGGGAGTGCGAGGAGGCGGTGGCCCTCGTCCACGGGCGTGCCGCGCTGGAGGCCTCGGGGCGGCTCACCCTCGACAACGCCAAGTCGTACGCGGACACCGGCGTCGACTACCTCGCCGTGGGCGCCCTGACCCACTCCTCGCCGATCCTGGACATCGGCCTGGACCTGCGTGAGGCGGAGTAGTCGCGATGCTCCTCACGATCGACGTAGGCAACACGCACACGGTTCTGGGTCTGTTCGACGGCGAGGACATCGTCGAGCACTGGCGGATCTCGACGGACGCCCGCCGGACGGCGGACGAGCTGGCGGTCCTCCTTCAGGGCCTGATGGGCATGCACCCGCTCCTGGGAGACGAACTGGGTGACGGCATCGACGGCATCGCCATCTGCGCGACGGTTCCGTCCGTGCTGCACGAGCTGCGCGAGGTGACACGGCGGTACTACGGCGACGTGCCGGCCGTGCTCGTCGAGCCGGGCGTCAAGACCGGCGTGCCGATCCTGACCGACAACCCCAAGGAGGTCGGCGCGGACCGGATCATCAACGCGGTCGCCGCGGTCGAGCTGTACGGGGGGCCCGCGATCGTCGTGGACTTCGGTACGGCCACGACCTTCGACGCGGTGTCCGCGCGCGGGGAGTACGTCGGTGGTGTCATCGCGCCCGGTATCGAGATCTCCGTCGAGGCGTTGGGCGTCAAGGGCGCGCAGCTCCGGAAGATCGAGGTGGCCCGGCCGCGCAGCGTCATCGGCAAGAACACGGTCGAGGCCATGCAGGCGGGAATCATCTACGGGTTCGCGGGCCAGGTGGACGGCGTGGTGAGCCGTATGGCCCGGGAGCTCGCGGAGGACCCGGAGGAGGTGACGGTGATCGCCACGGGAGGACTGGCACCGATGGTGCTGGGGGAGTCCTCCGTGATCGACGAGCATGAGCCGTGGCTGACGTTGATCGGGCTGCGCTTGGTCTACGAGCGGAACGTGTCCCGCATGTGAGCGGCGGTGTGGGGGTCGGCGCCGGGTGTTCCTCGCCCTCGCCGCCCCCGGGAGCCGGGCGCGTCCGCCTGGGTGGCTCCCCGCGCCACACCCGGCCGACTTATGTCGAATTTGTCTGATTAGCGCGTATCGTCGCCGCATGCCCACGCCATACGGATCCCGCGGCGGCATGGCGTTCGGTGTGGAGGAGCTGCGTGTGCTCCGCCGCGCTCTCGCCCTCGCCCTGCACCCCACGCCCGCCTCGGCCGAGGACGTTCAGGAATGCCTCCGCCTCGCCGAGTCCCTCGACGAGGCGACGCGTGAGGGCGCCCGGCTGCGTGCCTTCCTGGTGGCCGACCTCGCCCGCTACCGCGCCGCCCTGCCCGGCACAGCCGCCGGTTACCTCACACTCCTTGAGGAGGCGCTCAGCGCCGGGTACCGCCCGGAACCCGACGATCTGGCCGCGCTTCGGGCCCTGCGGGGCAACCCGGTCGCGGCCACCCTGCTGCGCCGCTGCCAGGCCCTGGCCGAGCAGGACGTACGCGCCCGCCTGGCCCGCCGAGGGGGGCGCACGGCGGTTCGGCCCGCCCCGACGGTGCCCGCCTCCCGTACCCGCCTCCTGGCGCTGCCAGGGGGACTCTCCGCGGCCGGACTCCCGACGGCCCTCGAGAGCTCGGCCGCCGACCGGGATGCCGGGCATCTCGGTGGCGGGCTCGCCAAGGAACCCGCCCCGGGCCCCGTCAAGAAGCCCGCGCAGAAACCCGCCGAGCGGCCCGCACAGCCCGAGCGGCCCGCCCCCAAGCCGGCGGGGCCCGAGACCCCCAAGCCCGCGCGGCCCATTCCCACCCCTGGCGAGGTCTTCCCCCGCCGCAAGCCGGCGCCACCGCCCGCCGACACGCAGCAGCGTGCCGCCGGCTGAAGGGGTTCCGGCCCGTTTCGCCCCACCCCGGCCCGGTCGTCCTTCGGCCCGTGGCTACTCTGGACGCATGGACTACGTCTCCGCGCTCGTGCCCCCGGTCGTCATGGCCGTGTTCTTCATCGGTGTGATCCGGGTGATCGTGAAGACCCAGGGTGGCGCCAACAAGGCCAAGGAGGACGCGGCCGTGGACGCCGTCCTCGCGCGCGCGGACGGCGCCCGCCAGGCCTCCGCCCCGGCCAGGACCGAGGCCTGAGGGACCACTCTCACCGGCGTACGGCTCGTGGATTTCTCGAGCCGTGCGCCCTTTTTGTGTTGTTTGTCGATGAAAGCGCACGTCCCCGACGCCAATGCCGGGAACTCCCACTATTGTGCTGAGGTGTGCCTCGCCCATTGGGAGAACTCGAAGACGCGGTGATGACGCGGGTGTGGAAGTGGAACCGCCCGGTCACCGTTCGAGAAGTCCTGGAAGACCTTCAGCAGGAACGGTCCATCGCCTACACCACGGTGATGACCGTTTTGGACAATCTCCATCAGAAGGGCTGGGTGCGCCGTGAGGCGGAAGGCCGGGCCTATCGATATGAGGCGGTCTCCACCCGAGCCGCCTACGCCGCCGCGCTGATGAACGACGCCTGGTCGCAGAGCGACAACCCCGCCGCCGCTCTCGTCGCCTTCTTCGGGATGATGAGCGAGGAGCAGCGGATCGCCCTGAGGGACGCCGTCCGGATCGTACAGGGACCGGAAACGCCCGAAGCCGCTCCGCCGGCCGGCGCTCAAACCGGCGAGGAGAACCCCGGCTCGGCGGCGGAGGGCGACGAACGATAGCGTCCGCACATGTCAGCAGAGAGCTCAGCGGAGAGTGCCTCCGCGGAGAGTCCCGAAGTCACCGCAAAAGCCATCACCGTCCGGCGGGCCCGCACCGGCGATGTCCAGGCCGTACGACGACTCCTTGACGCGTACGTCCGCGGCGGCATCCTGCTCGACAAAGCGATGGTCACGCTTTACGAGGACATCCAGGAGTTCTGGGTCGCCGAACGGGACGACAACGCCGAGGTCGTCGGCTGTGGCGCCCTGCACGTGATGTGGGAAGACCTCGCGGAAGTCCGGACTCTCGCAGTGAAGCCCGGACTGAAGGGCGCCGGTGTCGGTCATCAGTTGCTGGAGAAGTTGCTGCACACCGCGCGCTGGCTCGGCGTTCGGCGCGTTTTCTGTCTGACCTTCGAAGTGGACTTCTTCGGCAAGCACGGCTTCGTCGAGATCGGTGAGACACCTGTTGACACCGATGTCTACGCCGAGCTACTGCGTTCCTATGACGAAGGCGTGGCAGAGTTCCTCGGTCTCGAACGGGTGAAACCGAACACCTTGGGCAACAGTCGGATGCTTCTGCATCTGTGATCGCCCGGCCGGACAAGGCGCCAAGGGACGACAAGACAAGGGTCCGCAAGGGATGGCTATTCCGGGCGGGACTCGCCCTGCCCAGGTTCCCTATGTCCGAAACGCGCATGTTTCCGGACTGTAGCGGCCCCGGCAGTCTCTGCCGGGGGTTTGTGTTTTTCCGGCAAAAGCGGTTTGCTTTCCGACGTACTGCAGTACTGCATATAACAGGGGACAGGCGAAACGGCGGACGCCGCGACCCCCGACCCAGAAGTTATGGATGAAAGGAAATCCGGTGGCACAGAAGGTTCAGGTCCTTCTTGTCGATGACATCGACGGCGGCGAGGCGGACGAGACCGTCACGTTCGCGCTGGACGGCAAGACGTACGAGATCGATCTCACGACCGCCAATGCGGACAAGCTGCGTGGCCTTCTCGACCCTTACGTGAAGGGCGGCCGTCGCACCGGAGGCCGCACTTCGGGCGGGCGCGGAAAGGCGCGTGTCGCTTCCGGTGGCAGCCAGGACACCGCGCAGATTCGCGCGTGGGCCAAGGAGAACGGTTACGAGGTCAATGACCGTGGCCGCGTTCCGGCGACCATTCGCAAGGCATACGAGGACGCCAACGGCTGATCACGGCCTACGGCACTTACGAGCAGGCGAGCTGACCGGCGCATGCGCGCCGCAGCCGCAGGCGATGGCACTGTGCGGCCATCGTGTCCACCACTCGTGCGAGATCGGGGGCGCCCCCTCCGCCCCCCACGGCCGACAACGTCGGCAGCGAGGCCTCGACCTCGTACCCGGGCTCGGGGGGCCGCAGCCATACGGCGGCCCCCTGCACGGCTCCCGGGCAGCGCCGGCCCGGCGGCAGCGGCGCGTCCATCACGCCGCCCTCGCCGATCGCCGTGAGGTCGAGCGTCACCGCTCCCCACTCCAGCCAGTCCAGGACTCCGGGCAGCTCCTCCGCACTGCCCGCGGCCACCAGCAGCCGCATCCGGTCCCCCTGCAGGGCCACCGGGGAGCCCGGCACCAGGTGGCGAAGCGCCGCGTGACCCGCCTCGGCCGGTACGTCGAGCACGTCGAAACGCAGGCCCACGCAGAGCCGTACCGGAGTCCCCGGTGCCCGTGGTGGTCCCCCGGGCGTTCCCGGCACCCCGTTTGCGGGGGATTCCGGGTGCGCGGGCACTGTCGGCCAGCCCAGTTCGTTCTCGTACCACCGGCGGACCTGATCGCTCGAATCGAGCGACCGCCGGGGGCGAGGAACGGTGGTGACGTCGGTGGTGACCGAGGGGAGGGTGCCAACCATGCCAAGTGCAACAGTCGAAAGAGCCCGCGAGTTACGCTGAGTGTGCCGGGGAATGCGCAGAGTGCCGGAAAAGGCGGCCTCCGCGGGTTCGGGGAGGCCCGAGCTTGTTCGCCCATAGCGGAGCGAATCAGGCCGCGCGGCATGGAGTGTCAGTCCCAGCGGGTAAGACATCCCTAGTGGGAGGGGGCGACACGCAGGACAGGCCGTCTCACGTTCGCCATCGGCGTACTGATGGTAGGGGTAACTGCTTGGCCTGCGGGAACATCGTCTCGCACCATCAGGTTGGAGCAGATGTCGGCGTTCGGGGTCAGGAGGCCAAGGACGGTGTCGGCAGTTGGAATGAGCGGTCCCCGCTTGCGGGACTAAGCTGCGGAAGGACAGGGAGGGGAAGTTCCCCCCACTGCCTGACCGCTCTGAGGAGCGATTAACGATGTTCGAGAGGTTCACCGACCGCGCGCGGCGGGTTGTCGTCCTGGCTCAGGAAGAAGCCCGGATGCTCAACCACAACTACATCGGCACCGAGCACATCCTCCTGGGCCTGATCCACGAGGGTGAGGGTGTCGCCGCCAAGGCCCTTGAGAGCCTCGGGATTTCGCTCGAGGCGGTCCGCCAGCAGGTGGAGGAGATCATCGGGCAGGGGCAGCAGGCCCCGTCCGGCCACATCCCCTTCACCCCCCGTGCCAAGAAGGTCCTGGAGCTGTCGCTCCGCGAGGCCCTTCAGCTGGGCCACAACTACATCGGCACGGAGCACATCCTGCTCGGCCTGATTCGTGAGGGCGAGGGCGTCGCCGCCCAGGTCCTGGTCAAGCTGGGCGCAGATCTCAACCGGGTGCGGCAGCAGGTCATCCAGCTGCTCTCCGGATACCAGGGCAAGGAGACCGCCACCGCCGGCGGGCCTGCCGAGGGCACGCCCTCGACGTCCCTGGTCCTCGACCAGTTCGGCCGGAACCTCACCCAGGCCGCTCGTGAATCCAAGCTCGACCCGGTCATCGGGCGCGAGAAGGAGATCGAGCGGGTCATGCAGGTGCTGTCCCGCCGTACCAAGAACAACCCGGTCCTGATCGGTGAGCCCGGCGTCGGCAAGACCGCCGTCGTCGAGGGCCTCGCCCAGGCCATCGTCAAGGGCGAGGTGCCCGAGACCCTCAAGGACAAGCACCTCTACACCCTGGACCTCGGCGCCCTGGTCGCCGGCTCCCGCTACCGCGGTGACTTCGAAGAGCGCCTGAAGAAGGTCCTCAAGGAGATCCGCACCCGCGGCGACATCATCCTGTTCATCGACGAGCTGCACACGCTGGTCGGTGCGGGTGCCGCCGAGGGCGCCATCGACGCGGCCTCGATCCTGAAGCCGATGCTGGCCCGCGGTGAGCTGCAGACCATCGGTGCGACCACGCTGGACGAGTACCGCAAGCACCTGGAGAAGGACGCGGCCCTCGAGCGCCGCTTCCAGCCCATCCAGGTCGCGGAGCCGTCCCTGCCGCACACCATCGAGATCCTCAAGGGTCTGCGCGACCGGTACGAGGCCCACCACCGGGTCTCCATCACGGACGAGGCGCTGGTCCAGGCCGCCACCCTGGCCGACCGGTACATCTCGGACCGCTTCCTGCCGGACAAGGCGATCGACCTGATCGACGAGGCCGGCTCCCGGATGCGCATCCGCCGGATGACCGCGCCGCCGGACCTGCGCGAGTTCGACGAGAAGATCGCCGGCGTCCGCCGCGACAAGGAGTCCGCGATCGACTCGCAGGACTTCGAGAAGGCCGCCTCCCTGCGCGACAAGGAGAAGCAGCTCCTCGCCGCGAAGGCCAAGCGGGAGAAGGAGTGGAAGGCCGGCGACATGGACGTCGTCGCCGAGGTCGACGGCGAGCTGATCGCCGAGGTCCTCGCGACCGCCACCGGCATTCCGGTCTTCAAGCTGACCGAGGAGGAGTCCTCGCGTCTGCTGCGCATGGAGGACGAGCTCCACAAGCGGGTCATCGGCCAGGTCGACGCCGTCAAGGCGCTGTCGAAGGCGATCCGTCGTACGCGTGCCGGTCTGAAGGACCCGAAGCGTCCCGGTGGTTCGTTCATCTTCGCCGGCCCGTCCGGTGTCGGTAAGACCGAGCTGTCCAAGGCGCTCGCCGAGTTCCTCTTCGGCGACGAGGACGCGCTGATCTCCCTCGACATGTCGGAGTTCAGCGAGAAGCACACGGTGTCGCGTCTCTTCGGTTCGCCCCCCGGATACGTGGGCTACGAAGAGGGCGGCCAGCTGACCGAGAAGGTCCGCCGCAAGCCGTTCTCCGTCGTCCTCTTCGACGAGGTCGAGAAGGCCCACCCGGACATCTTCAACTCGCTGTTGCAGATCCTGGAGGACGGTCGTCTGACCGACTCCCAGGGCCGGGTCGTGGACTTCAAGAACACGGTCATCATCATGACGACCAACCTCGGCACCCGGGACATCTCCAAGGGCTTCAACCTGGGCTTCGCGGCCTCGGGCGACAAGAAGTCGAACTACGAGCGCATGAAGAACAAGGTCTCGGACGAGCTCAAGCAGCACTTCCGCCCCGAGTTCCTCAACCGCGTCGACGACGTGGTCGTCTTCCCGCAGCTGACGCAGGAGGACATCCTGCGGATCGTCGACCTGATGATCGGCAAGGTGGACGAGCGCCTCAAGGACCGGGACATGGGCATCGAGCTCTCCCAGTCGGCCAAGGAGCTGCTGTCCAAGAAGGGTTACGACCCCGTGCTGGGTGCGCGTCCGCTGCGTCGCACCATCCAGCGCGAGATCGAGGACTCGCTCTCGGAGAAGATCCTTTTCGGCGAGCTGCGTCCCGGTCACATCGTGGTCGTGGACACCGAGGGCGAGGGCGAGACCGCGACCTTCACCTTCCGGGGTGAGGAGAAGTCGGCACTGCCGGACGTTCCGCCGATCGAGCAGGCGGCCGGTGGGGCTGGTCCCAACCTGAGCAAGGACGCGTAAGCGTTACGTGCGAGAGGGGCCGCCCCCGGACTTAGGTTCCGGGGCGGCCCC